>JBGUSZ010000052.1:0-9289 GCA_045132795.1 Tidjanibacter sp.
GACATCTATGGCAAAGAGAACTGATTGGGCAGTGAATGTAGATAAACTGCGTGTATGCTTTACAATGCCCGAGAACCTTTATTCATACCTCAACGAGCATTACACACGATATGACGAACTAACCAACGCCCGTATATTGGATGAAGACGATTTCAGTCTTGTGTTCGTTGAAGATGATGAGACGAAGATGTCCGCTGTACTGAATGTTCGTGACGTTGACGGATATTTTCGACTTGGTACGTTCACGTTCAGCAATAGTGCAAAGTATGAAGGTAAGGCGTTCTTTACCTTTGAGAACGGAGCATTGTACCGAGTATATACGAGAGTGCCGAACGGAGAACCGAGTAACCATATATGTGACTTGCTGTATGTGGCGGACTTTTATGGAATGACTTTCAACAACGTCACTGAACTTGAACTTGCATTCGACAGCACATACAACTACATCAGCAAGGTACGTAGGATGATAAAGGATGTTGAGAATTACGACTTATATCTCAACGGAAGGAAGGTAACTAACGATGAAACATTGGACGGATATGGCGAGTATTACAGCCGTAGTCGTTTGAAGTTAAGTAAACTGCCTACATTATACTTCTCACAAGCGAAGGACACAGATATGAAGATGAGAATTTACGACAAGGCACGGGAACTGAACGAGAGCAGTCCACAGAAGACAGAACGTCTGAAAACGTGGTTAGGATGGGAAGATATGAGTAACGTGTATCGTGTTGAGGTTACCCTTCACAACACCAACGTCCGTGACTTTATGGAACGTTTCGGAGAACGTATGTACAGAGAGAGCGGTGAACATTCCAATGTCTTAAATCTGCTCGGAATGTCCGACTTCCGCCTCGCGATGTTTCTTGATAGCGTGGATAGGCTCATCTACTTCCGTAATAAGAGAACCCGTGAGAAGATAAGTCTTGTTGAGCTCGCCTCGGGTATATAACCAATATACCTGAGCGAGCATATAAGCGAGCATAAACGGGGGTAGCCAATACCGTTTGGCGAGGGGTGCAACCCCTTGAAATCGGCAGACGAAAAAGAAAAACTTTACTTATCTTTGCAGAGTGTTACTGAAAATACAATAGAAGATATTGTAAACCGTAGTGTAAACCATAAAAATATGAATAATCATAACGATTTGAATATCAACAATAAATACAAAGTCCTTTTCGTGTGCCTCGGGAACATCTGTCGCTCCTCGGCAGCCGACGAGATTTTCCGCCAACTGACCATCCGTAAGGGGGTTGACCAGCAATTCACAATCGATTCCGCAGGCACCTACGGCGGACACGCAGGCGAGCTGCCCGACCCACGAATGAGGGCCGCAGGCAAGAAGCGAGGCTACAACTTCACCCACCGCAGTCGCCGTGTGAGGTCTGCCGACTTCGACCACTTCGACCTGCTCTTGGCAATGGACGACTCGGTATACGAAAGCCTCTCTCGTTTGGCTCCAAGTGTGGAGGCGCTCCAAAAGTTGGAGCGTATGGCCGACTACATCCCCGCCCACTTCGGCTACGACTATGTCCCCGACCCCTATTACGAGGGTGCCGACGGCTTTGAGCTAGTGCTCGATATGCTCGAAGAGGGGTGCGAGGTGCTACTCAATAGGTTGGAAGCGTAGGCAGAGGTTGCTCCCCACCAACATTTAGGCACGAAGGTTGCAGCCCTATCCCACAAAAGCAACCTTTGCGCTATGAAAACTCCAATACAAAAAACCGACAAGACCTCTTTTTCATCCTCCGCACCCAAAGAGTCGGAGGTACCCCCTTGTGCCCTTACGGCGGCAAGCAGGGCCGATAGTGCCATCCTTTTTCTGCGCCTCTTCATCGGCACCATACTCTTTACACAAGCCATCACCAAGTCGCAACAATACCCGTGGCTCGAACAGGAGTATCCCTCACTGTGGGGACTTTCGAGCGCCGATGTGGTGAGCCTTGTGGGTATTATCGAGGCAGTGGCCGGTGCGCTGTTGGCGGTAGGGCTGTTCACTCGTGTAACCTCGGCTGTGATGACGGTGGTGATGATTGGTGCGGCCTTTCTTCTGTTTCCCCACCAGAGCTTCGACCAAGCGGAGTTGAAGGTGGTGTATGGAGGTATCTACATCTTCCTGCTCATTGCGGGGGCGGGGCGCTATTCGCTGGACCGACTCGTCTGTGCAGTGCGCAAGGAGTGATAGCCTGTGGGCAATCAAAAAAAGCCGCACCCAAGGTGCGGCTTTTTCGTTTTGTTTGTATCTCTATTTTGCAAACTTATCTTTGTGCTTTTCGAGTTGTTTCTTGATGGCATCAATGGCGCCGTCCACAGCCTCCTCAAACGATTTGCTCTGGTGCTCGGCGACAATCACTTCTGTTGGAACGTCAAGTTTGATGGTAGCCACCTTGTTGCCTTGTTCGGGGTCTTTGTCGAGTTTCAGAATAACCTCGGCACCGGACACTCGGTCAACAAAACGCTCCAATTTATTCACCTTGTTCTCAATAAATTCGATCAACTTCTTGTCGGCATCGAATTTCACGGATTGAATCTTTACGTTCATACCTTGTCCTCCTTATTGTTAGTTATCGTTTCGTGTGCCGGCTTTCCGACAACACGTTGTTTATCCTAAATCTTACCCCCTCCCCCGTAGTTCTATTTTCCTCCTCTTGGGTGGGCCTGATTGTAGACCTCTCGCAGGGAGGCAATGCTGGTGTGGGTGTAAATCTGAGTCGTACGCAGCGAGGCGTGCCCCAACAACTCCTGTATCTCCCTCAGGTCGGCTCCGCCATCCATCAACATCGTGGCGAAAGTGTGTCGCAACACGTGCGGGCTGTGCTTGCCTTGCACCCCTGCGGCTGCCAACTCCTTCTGCACCACTCGCTCAATCTGGAAGCGGCTCATTGGCAACACCACTTGCTCGCCTTCGCGGTTACGTTTCGTTGTTAAAAATAGTGCTTTTTGGCGAGAAATGCAAATATTTTCAGTGCAAAAATTTTGCCTGCTTTTGAGGTAGTCGGCCAATAGAGCACGCAACTTGTTCACAATGGGGATGATGCGTTCCTTGCCTCCCTTGCCGAGAACTTTCACCTCCGAGAGATTGCCGGCAAGGCTATCGGTGGTGAGGGCTGTGATTTCGGCAAGCCTCATACCCGTAGAGTAGAGCAATACCACAAGGAGTGCATTGCGAAACGAAGGGTACTCTTCGGTGGCAGAAAGACGCATCCAGAGGTTTATCAGGATGTCCTTTATGTCGGATGCGTGGATGTGGTTAGGTAACTTTTGGGCCACTTTGAGTCGATAGGTTTCGGTCAATGGGCTTCTGTCGATTATCTCCTGTGCCACCATCCAACGGAACCACGCCTTGATGGAAGAACTCTTGGTGTTGACCGATGCGTGCGAGAGGCCACCTTTGCCCTCGGTGAGGCTCTTTATCCACCCTCCGAGGTCATCACGGGTAACCAACTTGGGACTGAACTTTTCGGGCGTAGTGCCACACCACTCAACGAACTCTCTGCAATCTCGCAGATAGTTGCGTACGGTGCCCGGGGAGAGCCTCTTCTCGTAGGCTATGTAACGCTCGAATTGTTCCAAGTAGTTCTTCATATCCCAAAGATAGGAAATTAAAATTGAAAATGGAAAATTGAAAATGGAAAATTACTCCTCCCCTAAGTTAGGGGAGATGGTCGAAGATCGGAGGGTTATGTTTGAGGGCAGAAAGGGCAAGGAAGGGCAGAAAGGGAAAGGAAGGGCAGAAAGGGAAAGGAAGGGCAGAAAGGGAAAACAGCTCCCCTAAGGTAGGGGAGCTGTCGCAAAGCGACTGAGGGGTATGCTGACGGTAGACGGTCGACGGTTGACGGTCGACGGTAGACGGTAGACTAAAAAACAGACCTCACCCGCCTTCGGCACCCTCTCCTAACTTAGGAGAGGGTAATTCATTCTCCCCTAAGTTAGGGGAGATGGTGCGCAGCACCAGAGAGGTCTGTTTGAGGGCAGAAAGGGAAAGGAAGGGCAGAAAGGGAAAACTGCTCCCCTAAGGTAGGGGAGCTGTCGCAAAGCGACTGAGGGGTATGCTGACGGTAGACGGTCGACGGTCGACGGTCGACGTCAAAAAAACGCAAAGTGCGAGGGGAATTTTGTGCCAAAAGAAGGAGCGAGTCCGCAGCCTACCAACGTAGGTGAGGAACTCGCTCTCTGAATTTTGGCGCAAAATTCACCCGCAATCTGCGTTTTTTTTACAAGTGTGCTTCAACCTTCTTACGCAAATCACCCTCCGAACAAGCACCTACTTGTTTGTCAACAAGCTCGCCGTTCTTTACGAATACAATGGTGGGGATGTTACGCACTGCAAACTTAACGGGAATATCGTTCTCCTCGTCCACGTTGCATTTGCCGATGTTTGCCTTGCCGGCAAACTCCTCTGCCAACTTCTCAACCACGGGGCTCATCATACGGCAAGGACCGCACCACTCTGCCCAGAAGTCAATAACCAAAAGTTTGTCCTCTGCTGCCAACTCTGCATAGTTGGAATCTTTGATTTCAAGTGCCATAGTTTTTTCTGTTTTAGTGTGTTAATATTGTTTTTGTTGTCCGATTGTTTACATCTCTGCCTGCCCCACCCTACAAGTTGGATTTGAGCCTATATAATATGCCGTTCTCCTCGAAGAAGTCGAGCAGTGCCTGCGAAGCCTCCACTTTGAGCTTCTTGGGGAAGAGTTCCACCTGCACACCCGTCTTGCGTTCGCACACCCTCAGGTGGAGGCGGCTCTTACCCTTGCTTTTTTTCATCTGCTTAGAGAATAGTTCCACAAAGTCGGGGGTTATCTCGTCGAGGTATATGTTGGCGATAATCTCGCCCACGGCCTCGTCTTTCACCTTGTCGAGCATAGTCATCGAGGTCAGCCTCACCTCCAACTCATCGGGCTTGTAGGTCTTGGGCTTCACTGCGCCCTTAATCAGTAGGCTGTAATTCTCGAAGAGGTAGGGGCGGAACTGCTCGTAGTCCCTACTGAACAGCGTAAACTCGTGCTCGCCCGAATAGTCCTCCAACTTGAAGCGACCATAGGCCTTACCATCCCTTGTGGTGAGGTTGGTTACCTGAGTAATCATACCACCAATGAGGAACTCCTTGCCTGCCAAGTCCGCAAGGTTGGCAAACTGGGTAAGTTGTACGGTGCATAGTTTTTTGACAATAACGGAGTACTCATCCAGCGGGTGGGACGAGAGGTACATACCCGTAACCTCCCTCTCCCTTGTGAGTGTTTCCAACTGCGACCACTCGCTCACCACAGGCATTGCAGGGCGTTGTACACTCACATCAACCGTGCCACCAAAGAGGCTCTGTTGCATATTGTTCTTATCGTTCTGGAACATCTGTCCATACCTGACAATCTGGTCCAGATAGCACGGAGCCGTCGGGTCTTTGGGGTCCACAGCAAAGAGTTTGCTGCGGTGGAAGCCAAGTATGGAGTCGAAAGCACCTGCGAGTGCAAGGTTTTCGATGCTCTTGCGGTTGACGGCTTGCAGGTTCACCCTCTCCACAAAGTCGAAGATGTCCACAAAGTCGCCACCTCGCTCCCTTTCGGCCACGAGCTCCATCACAGCGGCCTCACCCACGCCCTTAATGCCGGCCATACCAAAGCGGATGTTACCATCCTTGTCGGCCGAGAAGGTGTGGATACTCTTGTTCACATCGGGACCCAGCACCTTCAAACGCATCTTGCGGCACTCGTCCATAAAGTTGGAGAGTTTGTCGATGCTCGTAAGGTTACGGCTCAACAGTGCTGCCATAAACTCCGACGGGTAGTGGGCCTTCAAATAGGCGGTCTGATAGGCAACGTAGGCATAGCAGGTGGCGTGAGATTTATTGAACGCATAGGATGCAAACGCCTCCCATTCGCCCCAAATCTTCTCCAACGTCTGCTCGTCGTGGCCATTGGCCTTTGCGCCCTCAATGAACTGCGGTTTGAGTTTGTCCAGCACGGCCTTCTGTTTCTTACCCATCGCCTTACGCAACGTGTCGGCCTGACCTCCCGTGAAGCCACCCAGCAACTGCGAGAGCAACATCACCTGCTCCTGATAGACGGTGATGCCATAGGTGTCGTAGAGGTACTTCTCCATCACGGGGATGTCGTAGGTAATCTTCTCCCTGCCGTGCTTACGGGCAATGAAGTTGGGAATCTTCTCCATTGGGCCTGGACGGTAGAGTGCGTTCATAGCAATGAGGTCCTCAAAACGGCTCGGGTGGAGTGCTCGGAGGTGTTTTTTCATACCGGGCGACTCAAATTGGAACACACCCGTAGTGTCGCCGTGCGAGAAGAGTTCGTATGTCTTTTTGTCGTCCAACGAGATGGCATCAATGTCGATGACCTTACCCGTGGTACGCTTCACATTATCCAGCGCGTCTTTGATGATGGAGAGGGTTTTGAGGCCCAAGAAGTCCATCTTGATAAGGCCCACGCTCTCCACAAACTTACCCTCAAACTGCACCACATTGAGGTCGGCATCCTTGGCCGTAGCAATGGGAGCATATTTTTCCAAGTCGTCCTTACCGATAATAACACCACAAGCATGCACACCCGTCTGTCGCACCGAGCCTTCGAGCTTTTCGGCATAGCGGAGCGTGTTCTGCACCAGCGGGTCGGGGCTTTGTTTCTGTGCTGCAAACTCACTCTGGGTTTCATAGAGCCACTCAAAAGGACTCTGGCCCTTCTTGTTCTCAATCTTATCGGGGATGAGTTTTGTGAGCCTATCACTCTCCGGCAGGGGCAGTTTCTGCACCCTGGCCACATCCTTGATGGCCATCTTGGGTGCCATCGTGCCAAAGGTTACAATCTGCGCCACTCGCTTGCGGCCATATTTTTCGACCACGTAGTTGAGCACATCGGCCCTACCATCCTCGTCGAAATCGACATCCACATCGGGCATCGAGATACGGTCGGGGTTGAGGAAACGCTCAAAGAGAAGGTCATATTTTATGGGGTCGATGTTGGTAATCTTCAAGCAATATGCCACCACCGAGCCGGCAGCCGAGCCACGTCCCGGGCCTACCGACACGCCCAACTCACGGGCGGCACGAATGTAGTCCCACACAATGAGGAAGTAGCCGGGGAAACCCATATTCTCAATCACCGACAGCTCATAGGCGATACGCTTCTCCAACTCCTCGCCCAGCTCCTTGCCATACCTCACGTGGGCACCCTCATAGACCAAGTGGGAGAGGTATTGGAACTGCTTGGCCACCGTGAGCCTCTCGTTCACTTCGGGGTGGTCGGCAGCGTAGGCATAGATACTCTCGGCAGCCTCAATGGAACTCTTTTCCTCCTCGTCGGTAGTCTTTCGCAGTATGCTCTGTTTCAACTTCTCCTCGTCGAGTTGGAGCGCAGGGGGCACATCAAAGTTGGGCATCAAAGGGCCTCGGTCGAGTTTGTAAATCTCCACCTTCGAGGCAATCTCCACGGTTGTTTCGAGGGCTTCGGGATAGTCGGCAAACAGGGCCGCCATCTCGTCGGAGCTCTTGAAATACTCCTCGCCCGTGTAGCGCATACGAGTTGGATCGTCGAGGTCCTTACCCGTGTTAAGGCAGATGAGGTGGTCGTGGGCCATAGCATCATCGGCATCGGTGAAGTGCACATCATTGGCGCAGATGTACTTCACGCCGTGCTTCTTGGCCAACTCCACAAGTTTGCCGTTCACCTTATTCTGGGCCTCAATCACATCGTGTGGACGTGTGGGGTCCTTAGGGTCGTGGCGTTGGAGCTCGATATAGTAGTCCTCGCCAAAGACACCCTTGTACCACTCGATAATCTGCTCCGCCTCGGCTACATTATCACGCAACAACGCCTTGGGCACCTCACCCGCAATACAAGCCGAACAACAAATGATACCCTCGTGTAACTCCTCCAAGAGTTTGTGGTCAATACGGGGCTTGCCGTAGTAGGAACCCTCGGTGAAGCCCAACGATACGAGTTTTATCAAATTGTGGTATCCCTTCTCGTTTTTGGCAAGAAGTATGAGGTGGTAACGACGCTCGGTGTCTTTGTTTTTGGTGAAACGGTCGGCCACAATGTAGGTCTCACAACCGAGGATGGGTTTAATGCCCGCCTTGGTTGCCGTGTCGTAGAACTCCTTGGCTCCGTACATATTACCGTGGTCGGTGATGGCCACAGCCTCCATACCATACTCTCCGGCACGTTTTATGAGCGAGGGTATGGATGCGGCTCCATCGAGGATGGAGTATTGTGTATGTACGTGAAGGTGAACGAATTGCGGCATAATAATCTCATTTTTAGGCTTCTGACCAATCACAAAGATATGACTATTTATTTGGTTTTTTCACACTCCTCATAAATTTATTTTAATAAATTTTTCGTATATTGCACCGACAACATTTAATACCCATTTTGTTATGACACACACCCGAGAAAACCGCGTGGTGGAACTTACCGGTTTTGCCACCGCAGCCGAGGCCGAGGTTACGGCTTCGATGCTCCGCAGTATGGGCGTGGAGGTGAGCGTTGTGAACGAAATTTCCTCCATTATGCTGCCCTACATCAACGACAACCGCGTGCGCCTGCTGGTCAACGAGGCCGACCTCGATAGGGCCAAAGAACTCTTGGCAGCCACTCCGGAGGAGTGATGGGAAAATGGAAAATTGAAAATTGAAAATTGAAAATTACTCCTCCCCTAAGCGGCTCCTCCCCTACGACAGGGGAGGAGTAATCATTCTCCCCTAAGTTAGGGGAGATGGTGCGCAGCACCAGAGAGGTCTGTCTGACGGTTGACGGTTGACGGTTGACGGTCGACGGTCGACGGTCGACGTTAAAAAAACGCAAAGTGCGAGGTGAATTTTGTGCCAAGCAAGAAGGCGAGTCCGCAGTTTGCTTGTCGCAAATGAGGAACTCGCCTATCGAAGTGCGGTGCAAAATTCACCCGCAATCTGCGTTTTTTTTCTGCGTTTTTTTACAAGCGGCCATATATACGCCACGACGCCTCCGCCTGACACACAAACATCCGCTGACCATTGCACACAGCAGCTCCCTGCATCTGCCCACGACGCAAAAACTCGGTGGTGGCAGGGTTGTAGATGAGGTCGAAGAGGAAGTGCTCGTCGGTGAGAAGCTCATAAGGGATGGGGACACACTCCTCCAAGCGAGGTGCCATACCGAGAGGCGTGGCGTTGATAAGGAGCCTATACTCCGCCATAACCTCGGGCGTGAGTTGCTCATAGCTCAAATCGCCATTTCCGCTGTGGGACACTGTTTTGAACTCAAAGCCTTTGTCCTCCAAACAAGCCTGCACAGCCTGCGAA
>JBGUSZ010000053.1:0-7913 GCA_045132795.1 Tidjanibacter sp.
AGCCCGCAACCGAAGGTTGTGAGGGCGCGCAAACGGTTGTGCTCCAAGCTCATACCGATATGGTGTGCGAGAAGAACAACGACGTGCAGCACGACTTTATGACAGACCCCATTGAGGCCTACATCGACGGTGGTTGGGTGAAAGCAAAGGGTACCACTCTGGGTGCCGATTGCGGTATCGGTATGGCTGCTGCGCTGGCTGTTTTGGTGGACGATAGTTTGGTGCACCCCGCCATCGAAGCACTCTTCACGGTGGACGAGGAGACGGGCCTTACGGGAGCATTTGAACTTGCCCCCGATATGCTCACGGGTAAGTATCTGCTAAACCTCGACTCCGAGGACGAGGGCGAGATTTTCATCGGCTGTGCAGGTGGCGTGGACACAATTGCCACATTCACGTACACTCCCGAGCCTGCCCCCGAGGGCTACCGCTGGATGCGTATCGAGGTGGGTGGCCTGAAAGGTGGACACTCGGGCGACAATATCAACGATGGCTTGGGTAACTCCAATAAGATTCTTGCCCGCCTGCTCTCGGAGGCTACCGACACTTGGGGACTTCGTTTGGCCGACTTCAATGGTGGCAACCTGCGTAATGCCATCCCCCGCGAGGCGGTGGCTGTGGTGGGTGTGCCGGAGGAAAACCTACACCCCTTTGCCGAGAGGTATGTCGCTTTTGCTGATGATGTTACAGCCGAGTTGCAATACTCCGACGAGGGCTTCTGGATTCACGCCGACGAGTGCGAGGAGGCTCCCAAAGAGGTGGTTGACCTGACGACCCAACAAAACCTGCTGCTCTCGCTGGTGGGTGTTGCCAATGGCGTGTTGGCTATGAGCCACGCAATGCCGGGCCTTGTGGAGACCTCCACCAACCTTGCCTCGGTGAAGTTTAAGGAGGGTAATAAGATAGACGTGGTATCTTCGCAACGCTCCTCGGTGGAGAGTGCCAAGTGGGATGCAGCCCACACGGTGGAGGCCACCTATCGCCTTGCGGGTGCCGAGGTTTGGCACGGCGACGGCTATCCCGGTTGGGCTCCCAACCCAAACAGCGAACTGCTGGAAGTGTGTGTGGATGCCTACGAGGAACTCTTTGATAAAGAGCCCGTTGTGAGGGCCATTCACGCAGGCTTGGAGTGTGGCCTCTTCTTGGAGAAATACCCCGAGTTGGAGATGGTGTCGTTTGGTCCCACCCTGCGTGGTGTCCACTCGCCCGACGAGCGTTTGGAGATTGCCACGGTGGATAAGTTCTGGAAACACCTCACAGCGGTTCTCGCCAAACTCGCCAAAGCGTAGAGGATTCAAAATAAAGTGCTTGGCACATAAAGAGGGCCCACTCACTATTGAGTGGGCCCTCTTTGTTGTTTAGGCACGGCCATTAGATGTGTGCTCCGAGCGAGGCGTTGGCGGTGCAGGTGAGTTTGTCGACGAGGTTGCCACACTGAATGGTGTAGGTGCCCTCTTCGAGGTACCAATTAGCATCGTTCTTGGCAAAGGCAAGTTCCTCGGCAGCAAGCTCAAAGGTGACGGTTTTGGTCTCGCCCGGTGCAAGTTCAATCTTCTCGAAGTCGCGCAGGCGGCGTGCATCGGGGATAATCGAGGCCACGTCGTCTTTGATGAAAAGTAGCACGCTCTCCTTGCCGACACGCTTGCCGGTGTTGGTTACATCCACACTGATGCGTATGGTGTCGCCGGCTTTGAACTCTGCACCTTCGATGACCTGCAAGTTGGAGTACTCGAAGGTGGTATAGGATAGTCCATAGCCGAATGCCCACTGCAAATCAACAACGGCGTTGTAGTCGTAGGCACCCTGCATTTTGCCCACCTTCTCGGAGGTCTTGTGGTCGTAGGTGGTCATAGCATTGGAGTACTTGGGATAGGAGTGGGGCAACTTACCCGAAGGATTCACTTCGCCATAGATGATGGAGCCGAGTGCCCTTCCGCCCTCGGTGCCGGGCAGGTAGGTGTGCAGGATAGCCGCCATATCGTCTGCGATGTTGCGGATGATGCGGTTGCGACCTTCGTTGAGGACGAGAATGATAGGTTTACCCGTTGCGGCGAGAGCCTTGGCGAGCTGCTGTTGGTTCTCCGAGAGAGCCATCTCGGTGATGTTGCCGGGGGTCTCACAGTAGGAGTTTTCGCCGAGGCAGAGGATGATGTAGTCCACTCCGCGAGCAGCCCTCACTGCGCCCTGAATGTCGATGTTTTCCTCCTTGGTCCAGTGGCCCTTTTGGGCATACTCCACACCGGGGAAGTACTTCACATTGTTTCCACCAATGGATTTGATACCATCGAGGAATGTGATACCGTTGGGCAGATACGTATCTACGATATCACCCTGCCACGAGTAGCTCCAACCGCCACACAGAGGACGCATCCTGTCGGCATTGGGGCCTGCAACCAGCACCTTTGCGTTGGGATTGAGGGGGAGGATGTTGTTTTGGTTTTTGAGCAGAGTGATGGACTCGCACGCACTTTGGTAGGCAGCTTCGCGTATGGCTTCGCCCTGAAATTCGGGATAGTCTTCAATGTAGGTGTTGGGACGCTCCACCAGCCCCAAGCGCACCTTCATTCTAATGATGCGTTTGACAGCGTCGTCTATGCGAGCCTCGCTAACGAGTCCCTCTTTGACAGCCTCGATGAGGAGGTCGCAGAAGCTGATATCGTAGGGAATCATTGCCATATCCACACCTGCGTTAATGGCGGTTGCGATGGCACTCTTGAAGTCGGCAGCAACCTTCTCACGTGTGTAGAGGTTGGGGATGTCGGCCCAGTCGGAGACTATTACACCGTCCCAACCAAGTCCCTCTTTGAGCCACACGGTCAACAACTCGTGGTCGGCGTGTGTGGGCACTCCGTTAATCGATGCGGAGTTGACCATAATAGAGAGCGCGCCGGCTTCCACCGCGGCCTTGAACGGAGCAAAGTGTTTCTCTTTGAGCTCCGCCACCGACACATAAGCGGGTGTACGGTCCTGGCCGGAGTTGGTCATACCATAGGCCATAAAGTGTTTGGGGCAGGCGGCAATGTGGTATGCGTCAATGTGGTTGGGGTCTGTGCCCTGATAGCCCACAATCATCTCTCGTCCCATCTCGGCGGTGAGGTAGGCGTCCTCACTGAACGACTCCCAACAACGAGGCCAAGCGTGGCGACGGCCCAAATCGAGGGTGGGCGAGTAGGTCCAAGGGATACCTGCGGCTCTCACTTCATAGGCGGTCATCTCGGCCATACGGCGAGTCTGTGCGCGGTTGAAGGTGGCGGCAGCATTGACCTCCTGAGGGAAAAGGGTGGAGCCCTTGGTGTAGGTTACGCCGTGGATAGCATCGATGCCATAGAGGGTGGCAATGCCGGTGTGTTTGATGGAGGCATCGTTGATTGTTGTGATGACCTTGTTCCACGTTTTGACATCCGGAGCGTTGCCGGGGGAGTTGAGTACCGAGCCTATTTTGTAGTGGCTGAATACCTTTTCAAAAATATCCTCTTTGAATGTGAATGGCTCTGCCTCGGTGTTGCCGATGGCGCCGATGGTGAGCTCGGCCATCTGTCCCACCTTCTCTTCGAGGGTCATCTTGGCGACAATCTCCTTGACTTGTTTCTCCACTTGTTTGTCGGTAGGAACAGCGGTGCGCTGATTGTTACAGCAACCCACGGCCAACATTAGTGTTATGGTGGCGAGGGTTAAATGTTTGACTCTTAGAATCATAGATATTCAGTTTTGTGTTAGTAAATTGCTCTCGGTGTGGTGTGTCTTTATGTGGGATAAAGATAGTTTCAAAGGTAGAACAAAAATTGTGAACTTCAAAATTATTGTGGGTATGGTTGTCGGTCGACATTAAAGCAAGACGGGGAGGCCTCACGGCATCCCCGTCTTCAATCAAACTTCTCTAACACCTAATTCACTGTTTGGGCAAACACTTCACGCAGGTAGGCATCCAAGTATAGAATCTCGTGTTCGCCACACACCACGTGTTCGAGGAACATATCCTCTTCGTTACCCGTCAAACAGTTTTGCTTTCCGTCGTAGTCAATTTCTCCCATAGGCAAAATGTTTTTTGGTGGTTACTTTGGTAATATAACGCACCCACCGTGGGATTATTGTATCTCGGTTAGCTCAAAATCAAATTATTTTCCTTAATCATCTTGCGGAGGTTTGTCAGCGCATAGCGCATACGCCCGAGTGCGGTGTTGATGCTCACGTTGGTTTGCTCGGCTATCTCCTTGAAGGATAGGCCTGCATAGTAGCGCATCTTGACCACTTCGCGTTGCTCTTCGGGCAGTTGCTCGACAAGTTGGCGCAGGTCGGCTTCGATTTGCTCCTTGACGATTTTCTCCTCAATGGAGCCTTCGCTGAGCCTTTGAGTGCCTATGATGTCGTAGCCTGCCTCGCTTTCGGTGATGGTGGGTGCTTTTTTCTGACGGCGGAAATAGTCGATAACTTGGTTGTGAGCGATGCGCATCACCCACGATTGGAACTTTCCGTTGTCCTCATAGCGACCCTCTTCGATTACCCGAATGGCCTTGACAAAGGTCTCCTGACAAATATCCTCGGCCACCTCGGCATCCTTGACCATCAGATAGATATAGTCATAGACACGCCTACGATGACGCTCGATGAGTTTGGAAATAGCCTGATTGTTGCCTTCCACGAGATAAGCGTCGAGCAGCTGGTGCTCGTCAACGCTTACTGACTTCTGTATCATACTCTATATTCTTTTTTTTGGTTTAGAGTAGATATTTCTCGATAGGCAAAATGTGATTTAAGTGAAACAAATAGTTTAATTGAAACTGTGCGCAAGGTAGAGTATTTTCCCCTAATATCCAAATCAAACACGAGTTTTTTCACATTTAGCTTACTCTGCCAAGACGCACAGTTCACCCTACAAATGTGCAAAACCCGTGCCAGAGAATTGAGAATTGAGAATTGAGAATTGAGAATTGAGAATTACTCCCTAAACTCCCGATTGCCCCTATTACCCCAGAGGTGGGAAGCCGGTTGTCTAATAAATAACCACTCCTGCTACGGCCGAGAGGACAATGAGCAGGATGGGGTTCACCCTCTTGACGGAGGCCACAAAGCAGGCCCCAAAGATGAGCCAACTCTTCCAATCGATGAACGTTTCGGGCCCGAAGAGCATCAGCGCCGACGAGAGGATAAGGCCAATCATCATCGGCTTCATACCCTCCATGACGCCAGCGAAGTGCTTGTTGTTGTGGAGTTTAAGGTAGAATTTCGTGGCCAACATCATCAGCGTCAGCGATGGCAGGCACACAGCAAAGGTAGCCACCAGAGAGCCGAGAGCTGTGCCCGTAACGGAGTAGCCCACATAGGTGGCGCAGTTGATGGCAATGGGGCCGGGGGTCATCTGCGAAATGGCGGCCACATCAGCCATCTCGGAGGCCGTGAGCCAGCCGTGCTGAACGACTATCTCGTTGTAGATGAGCGAAATCATAGCATAGCCTCCTCCGAAACCGAAGAAGCCTATTTTGAGGTACGAAAGGAACAATTGCAGGTAAATCATCGCTCGCCCTCCTTTCCTCTATCTTTTGTGGCACCCTCCGAACGGAACGACCAACCGATGCCCACAAGTGCACCTATTATAATAAAGGCGATGGGCGACACCCCCAACAGCCAAATAACCACCGCTGCACCCAATGCCACGGCAATCTTCCACCAACTCATACCGCGTGCCATATTAATAATAGGTGCGGCGATGAGTGCCACCACAGCGGGCCTCATACCCTTGAAGGCGGCTGCAACAGTTGGGTTGTCCTTGAAGTCGGTGAAGTAGAGAGCAATCAGTAGGATGATGACAAACGAGGGTATGACCACTCCCACGAGGGCAGCAAAGGCACCCTTCACGCCCCTTGTCTTGTAGCCCACAAAGACGGCTGTGTTGAGAGCAATGGGGCCAGGAACACTCTGTGCAATAGTCAGTTGGTTGATGAACTCATCCCTTGTCAACCACCCTCTCTTCTGAATCATCTCAGCCTCGATGAGTGGTATCATCGCATAGCCGCCACCAAAGGTGAAGGCTCCTATTTTCAGGAACGACCAGAATATGTCAAATAGAGAGGCCAAGAGAAATTGAGAATTGAGAATTGAGAATTGAGCCGACTAACCTTATTTACTATTTACGAATGCGGTGTACATTGTGGCGGCGAGGGCGGCTGTTTCGGTGCGCAGACGGCAACCTCCGAGGCTCACCTCCACAAACCCATTCTCCCTTGCGAGGGCTATCTCCTCGGGGCTGAAATCACCCTCGGGACCAATGAGTACCAACACGTTATCCCCAGCTACAAGCCTCTCGCCAATGAACACCCTCTCCATATTTTCCTCGCAGTGGGCGATGAGTTTTGTTCCCTCGAAGGGCATTGTGAGCACCTGACGTAGGGGTGTGAGCTCGTCAATCTGTGGTAGGTAGGCTTTGAGCGACTGTTTCATTGCGCTGATGGCAATCTTGTCCAGACGCTCGCTCTTGACCACTTTTCTTTCGGAGTGGTCGCACAGGGTGGGGATGATGCGGTCGATACCACTCTCGGTG
The DNA here is from genome assembly GCA_045132795.1 of Tidjanibacter sp. Taxonomy (GTDB): domain Bacteria; phylum Bacteroidota; class Bacteroidia; order Bacteroidales; family Rikenellaceae; genus Tidjanibacter. Next base: position 6,536 of record JBGUSZ010000053.1, read on the forward strand.
GCCTTCTCCACAAACCACTCGATGCGGTCGATGTTCTTGGTGGGGGCCACTGCCACTGTGAGTTGGTAGGGCCTCTTCTCCCACTCCGTGTGCTCCTCCACGATGCGTATGGTGCAACGCTTGGGGTGTGGGTCAACAACTTCGGCCTCATAGAGCGTGCCACGTCCGTCGGTGATGTGGAGCCTGTCGCCCTCACGCAGGCGGAGGACTCTCACACAATGACCACTCTCTTCCTCCGTAAGAGTGTAGAGTGGCGGGGTTATGTCGGGTGCATAGAATAGTAACATAGTGCAAAGATACAATCAAAATTGAGAATTGACAAAACAAAGTTTTGTCTAAAATGCTCCCGCTCGGCAGAGTCTGCAAGCAGCCTTTGCGCTCGCTTACTCGCATTTGCGAGAATTGAGAATTATTTGAAACATTGGAGGGTAATAGTCCATCTAAACCCTTATTTTTCAATTTCTATGTATTCGGAGAATACAAGTTTTGTGTGTGGGTTGGAGGAGTGAATCTCCTGACGTAGTGCTTTGGTACCCCAACGGAATATCCACCATTTGTAGGGAATGCGGTGGACCACTTGTGTGAGGGTGTCGTGGCTGACGAATTGCAGGTGTGTGCCGTCGGGGTGGGGTGTGAGAGAGAGGCTCACCCACTCGTCGCTCCAATGGATGGGCGAGGTTATGCTGTCGGAGAGTCGTTCGGGCGATGGCGGAGAGGGTAGGAGAGTGTCGAGGAGGGTGTGGGTAGCCGTGAGGGTTAAGGCTCTGGCGTTGCGCAGGCTAATGCCCAACTGCTCGATGCGCTGGGCGTGTGTGGGGCGCAACTCCTCCAATTCGCCAATGGTTATACGCAGGCGACCGATGGAGAGCCGTTGCGAATTGGCAAGTGCGGTGGTGTGGGAGAGCCTTTCGGTGAGTGTGCGGTTGTTGTCGGCCAGACGGCGGTTTTCGCTACGCTGGCGCAGGATAATCCACCCACTACCAACAAGCAGTAGAAGGGCGGATGTCAGTGTTAAAATCAGTGCTTTTTTCATAGTCGTTGGGGTTTTTCCACAAATATAACACCCCGATGCCCCAAAATGTTTACACATTTTTTGACAAAATGCACTACCTTTGTGGCAAACCACAAATAGCTATGAAACGATTTCTAATTTTAACTCTCTGCCTGCTTACTTGTGCCACAATGGTTTGTGGTGGCAACATTAAATCCGTAACGGGCACTTTCATCAACCTTGCCTACCAAGACGTGCGTAACCGCTACACCAACCCAGAGGGTGTGGATATGACCGATCCTGCGCTGTGGAGGGCCAAGATTGAGGATATGCACGAGATGGGTATGGAGTTCCTTATCTTTATGGCTGTGGCTAATGACGGCAAGG
>JBGUSZ010000054.1:0-5930 GCA_045132795.1 Tidjanibacter sp.
AAGCCACGGGTTACATTTTTGTAACCCGTGGCTTTTTTTTAACAGACCTCTCTGGTGCTACGCACCATCTCCCCTAACTTAGGGGAGAATAATTTCTCCTCCCCTAAATTACACCTCCCCTACGAAAGGGGAGGATGGGAGGGGTGGTCGTATTTGCGCTCGGCGGCCTCGCCGAGCAGGAGGTCGGGAGGGGTGGTCGTAATTGTGTGCACGGCCCCGTGCACTCCCTCGCCTAAGTTAGGAGAGGGTGCCGAAGGCGGGTGAGGTCTGTTTTTTAGTCTAACGTCCAACGTCCAACGTCTAACGTCTGATGTCGACCGTCAACCGACAACCGACAATTAAAATTGAAAATGGAAAATTAACCCTCGCCTAAGTTAGGAGAGGGTGCCGAAGGCGGGTGAGGTCTGTAAAAGGGCAGGAAGAGCAGAAAGAGCAGGAAGAGCAGGAAGAGCAGAAAGGGCAGAAAGAGCAAGAAGGGAAAGCTGCTCCCCTAAGTTAGGGGAGCTGTCCGCAGGACTGAGGGGTATGCAGACGGTTGACGGTAGACGGTCGACGGTCGACGTAAAAAAAACGCAAAGTGCGGAGGAAATTTTGTGCCAAGCAAGAAGGCGAGTCCGCAGCAGCCACAGGCCGTTTTGTGTAGATGATAGGTTGCACCACACCCGAACGTCAGCAAGCTCCACACCCAAAAAACGCAAAGTGTGCGGCAAATGCAAGGCACACAAGAAAGCGGGACCGCAGTTTACTGACGCAAATGAGGAGCCCGCTTATCGCAGTGTAACGCCGCAGTTGCCGTGCAATCTGCGTTTTTTCGCAATCTGCGTTTTTATTTGTCGCGACGATATAAGAATCGCTTAATCTTCATCGTAGGAGTCTTTTCGAAACCATCTTTCTGCTCCTCAACTTGTGCCACACGAGCAAACTTGCCAACACGAGAGTTGACATAATCACGAATCTCACGCATCACCTCGTCATACTTGGCCGACACGTTGTCCTTGAACTCCGAGAGTCGCTCTTCGAGTTTCTCCTTGTCGAGAGTAACGAGAGCCACAAGGGTACCCTTGTCGGCCACCACAATAGACTCTGTTACAAGGGAGTGGGTATTGAGCACACTCTCAATCTCCTCGGGGTAGATATTCTCGCCCGAAGCGCCCACAATCATATTGTTTGCACGGCCCTTGATGACGAGGTAACCTTTCTTGTCGAACAAACAGAGGTCTTTGGTGCGAAAATAGCCATCCTCGGTGAAAGCCTCGGCGGTGGCTGCGGGGTTCTTGAAATATCCCTCCATAATGCAGGGAGTCTTAACCACAAGCTCACCTTCGCCCGTCTCGGGGTTTTGGTTGATGAGCTTACCCTCGACGTGTATTGCGGGGAGTCCCACAGCCTGCATACGTGTCTTAAAGGGGGGTGCGCCGTAGATGAGAGGTGCTGTTTCGGTCAGGCCATAGCCAATGGCATAGGGGAAGTGTGCCTCACGCATATATCGTTCGGTCTCCCAATCGGCCTTTGCGCCACCGATACCGAAGAAACGCACCCTGCCACCAAAGAGTTTTTTCATAGCAATGCCTGCCACACGGTGGAGAAGTTTGCGGAAGATACCCACCGAGTAGATTGCCGACATAAACTTGGTCTTGGTAAAGCGGCCCTTCACCTGACTGCGGAACACTTTTTCCATAATCAGCGGCACCGATAGGATGATGGTGGGGCGCACTTTCTTGAATGCGGGCATCAGCGCCGAGGCCGTTGGCGGACGGTCGAGATAGACCACCTGTGAGCCGTGGCTGATGGGCAGCAACAATCCGAGCGAACACTCATAGGTGTGTGCAAGGGGAAGGATGCTGAGGAAGATATCGTTCTCGTCCACGTTCTGCATCGCATAGCATAGCTCCACCTGGGTTGTGAGCGCACGGTGAGTGAGCATCACACCCTTAGGTGTGGAGGTTGTGCCGGAGGTGTAGATGATGGCCGCAAGGTCCTCGGGCTTGGGCTCGGCAGGTGCAACATACTCCTCACTGGTGCGGTTGAGCACGCCGAGGTTTTTGGTGCGGATGACGATATTCATCCTATTGATTGTCTCGGCCGAGAGTTTGGTGTAGAGCTTGTCGCTCACACAGAGAGCCTTAGCCTCAGAGTGTTCGATAATCTTATCGAGTTCGGCACCCGAGAAGTCGGGCAGGATGGGAACGATGACCATACCGGCGCTCACGGCGGCGAAGTAGCACACGCCCCAGTTGGGCATACTGCTACTCAACAACACCACCTTGTCGCCCGGAGCGATACCTGCACCGGAGAGCATACCGCTGACATATGAAACCCTTTCGGCCATTTCGCCATAGGTCATACTCTCGCGCTCGAACATCGACAGCGCGGTGTTCTTGCTCCACTTACGGACGCTATGGTCAAAGAGTTGTTTCAGTGTTTCGATTTTCATTTTCTGTTTCTAAAAATTTTGACGTACCTTTGAGGTCGTCAGAGTGTGTTAAAAAAGCCGTGACAAAAGTAGTGCAAATCTCGTTACCACACACAAAGGTAATAAAATTGGTGGAATGTTCAAAATCGAAAAAATATCGGAGTTGATGGCCTCGGCGGGTTTCGACGCTTGGGGTGTGGTTCGTGCGGAAGAACTCTCCGATGCCAAAGCCCGATTTGAGAGCTGGCTCTCGGAGGGTAATGCCCCCACCCTTCACTACCTTCACCGCAACACCGACAAGAGGTTTGATGCGTCGCTTTTGTTGGAGGGCGCAAGGAGCATTGTGGTGGGTGCCGTGAGCTACAAAAACGAGTTCTCAGGTGGCTACATGGCCGATTTCGATGCACGCATTGCCTCCTATGCCCTTGCCCCCGACTACCACACGGTGGTGAAAGATATGCTACGGGGCGTTGCCACAGGGCTTGGAATTAGCGACCGCAAGGCAGCGAAGATATGCGTTGACTCCACCCCGCTGGCCGAAAAAACCCTCGCACAGCTTGCAGGCATAGGTTGGGTGGGACGTAACTCACTGATTATAAACCCACAACTTGGTTCATTTATGGTATTGGGCGCGCTCGTTCTCACCGAGGAGTGCGACACTTACAGCTCCCCCTACGAAGGGGACGGATGTGTCGGCTGTGGTCGCTGTTTGCTACGATGCCCAACTGGAGCAATTAACCCCAACAGGACCATCAACACCACCCTCTGTATCTCCAACCGCACGGTGGAGCCAAGTGCCGAGAGTGGCCCCTTTGACACCCACGGCTGGGTGTTCGGATGCGACGAGTGCCAGAGCTGCTGTCCGCACAACGCCACCGCCCCACTCCACACCAACCCGCGCTTCGACCGACTCATCACACCCACCGACTACAACCGCACCTTCTGGGACAACCTCACCCCCGAGGAGGGCAAAACTTTATTTGCAAACACACCTCTTGTGAGGAAATTCAAAAAATAGGTAGTACCTTTGCACGATTGAGTAACAAACCTCAAATTAAGAGAAAATGGCACTATTTGACATATTCAAAAAGAAAAAAACGGAGCCTGCGGCAGAGCAGAACACCCAACCACAAGAGCACTCCGTAGAGGAGGCCCCCCAGACCACCAGCGACAAATCACAGCAAGAGGAGATTGACGAGGGACTCAAAAAGACCAAAGAGGGTTTCTTTGGTAAGTTGGCCCGTGCGGTGGCAGGTCGCACCCACATCGATGAAGATTTCCTTGACGACTTGGAGGAGGTACTCATCACCTCCGACGTGGGCGTGGAGACAACCGTCAAGATTATCGACAACATTCAGGCTCGCGTGGCCAGGGACAAGTATATGAATACCGCCGAGCTGAACGACATCCTGCGCGACGAGATTAGCAACCTCTTGCAGGAGTGTGAGGAGAAGCACGAAAACTTCGGCCTGAGCATCACCGAGGGCACTCCCTACGTTGTGATGGTGGTGGGTGTAAATGGCGCAGGCAAGACAACCACCATCGGTAAACTCGCCGCCCAGCTCACCAAGGCGGGCAAGAAGGTCTACATCGGTGCTGCCGACACCTTCCGTGCCGCAGCCATCGACCAACTCCAAGTGTGGGCCGACAGGGCAGGGGCTACGATGATTCGCCAAGATATGGGCTCCGACCCCGCATCCGTGGCCTTCGACACGCTCAAATCGGCCGTTGCAAACAAGGCCGACGTGGTGCTTATCGACACCGCTGGCCGCTTGCACAACAAGGTGGGCCTGATGAACGAGCTCTCCAAGATTCGCAACGTGATGGGCAAAATCATCCCCGACGCTCCCCACGAGGTTATGCTCGTGCTGGACGGCTCCACAGGACAAAACGCCTTTGAGCAGGCCCGTCAGTTCACCGCCGCCACAAAGGTCAACTCTCTGGCCATTACCAAGTTGGACGGCACAGCCAAAGGTGGTGTGGTCATCGGCATCAGCGACCAATTCGGCATTCCCGTACACTACATCGGCATTGGCGAGGGTGTGGACCAACTGAAAATCTTCGACCGCAGAGAGTATGTCAACGCACTCTTCGGAAATAAGTAGCCACTCGGCGTGGGCGAATACACAATGTAGCAACTATATGAGCAAAAAGAAAATCAACGTCATAACACTCGGCTGCTCCAAAAACCTCGTGGACAGCGAGCACCTTATGGCCCAACTCGACGAGGCAGGCTATGAGATTGAGGTGGATAGCAACTCCACGGATGCCAAAATTGTGGTCATCAACACCTGTGGTTTCATTGGCGACGCCAAGCAGGAGGCCATCGACACCATCCTCGAATGTGCCGAGGCAAAGGCCGATGGGCGCATCGACAAACTCTTCGTTATGGGTTGCCTGAGCGAGAGGTATGCCGACGAGCTCCGCGAGGAGATTCCCGAGGTGGACGACTACTTCGGTGCTCGCTCGTTGAAGGAGGTTGTGGAGGCACTCGATGCAGAGTATCTTCCCGAACTCGAAACCGAGCGACTGCTCACCACACCCGAACACTACGCCTACCTCAAAATTGGTGAGGGGTGTAATTGGCATTGCGCCTACTGCGCCATTCCCCTGATTCGTGGCCACCACCGTAGCGTACCTATGGAGAAGGTATTAGAGGAGGCCGAAGGACTTGTGGCTGTGGGTGTTAAGGAGATAATAGTGATTGCCCAAGACACCACCTACTATGGCAAGGACCTCTATGGCGAGCGCAAGTTGGCCGAGCTACTCCGCAGGCTCTGCGCCATTGAGGGCGTGGAGTGGGTGAGGCTGCACTACGCCTACCCCACCGACTTCCCACAGGATGTTATCGAGGTGTTGAGGGACGAGCCCAAGATGTGTAAATACCTCGACATTCCCCTGCAACACATTGCCGACAACCAACTCTCGGCTATGCGTAGGCGTATCACCAAGGCCGAAACGGAGGCCCTGGTGGAACGACTGCGCACGGAGATTCCCGACATCGCACTGCGTACCACAATGCTTGTGGGCTTCCCCGGCGAGACCGAGGAGGACTTCGAGGAGTTGTGCGACTTTGTGCAGAGGGTTAGGTTTGACCGACTCGGAGCCTTTGCCTACTCCGAGGAGGAGGGTACCCCCAGCGCACTCAACCTCACGGACGACGTGCCGGAGGAGGTTAAAGAAGAGAGGGTTGAGAGGCTTATGAAACTGCAAAAACGCATCTCGCTTGCACTGAATGCCGAGAGGGTTGGTAAGAGGATGAAGGTGGTGATTGACCGCACGGAGGGCGAGTTCTACATTGGTCGTTCGCAATATGATAGCCCCGAGGTTGACGAGGAGATTCTCGTTAGCAGCCCTGCGCCACTCTCGGAGGGCGACTTTGTGATGGTGGAGATTACCGACTGCGAGGAGTATGACCTCTACGGCAAAGTGGTTTATGAGAATTGAGAATTGAGAATTGAGAATTGAAAATTGAGGTGTGCCTACGGCACGAGTATTAAAAAAGACATCAGACGTT
>JBGUSZ010000055.1:0-18392 GCA_045132795.1 Tidjanibacter sp.
CCCAAAAAAAAAAAAACAACACGACTGCCATTCAGCAGTCGCCTTTGCAAAATCTTTGTGGCGGAAAGAGAGGGATTCGAACCCCCGGAACATCGCTGTTCAACGGTTTTCAAGACCGCCGCATTCGACCACTCTGCCATCTTTCCAAGTCGGTTGCGCACCGAGGTCGCCCCACAATGCACATTGCCGTATGTATAATCGTCGGGGCCTCCCCCTGTTTTGCGCCACAAAGGTAACGCAATTTTTCACTTTTGCAAAATTTAGCCCACCGAGGCGGTTTTATTTGATTATCCTCTGGATGCTGTTGGCTTTGTGGATGGAGTCCACAAGGCCCTCGATGTCGTCCCTCTCGATTTGTTTGCGCAGTACCTGCAATTGGTGGATGTGTTCCCTCAGCACGTCCAGCACATTATACTTATTACCCATAAGAATCGGCACCCACGTTCGGGCCGAGCTCTTCGCCAGCCTCACCGTACTCTCGAAACCACCGCCCGCAAGGTCGAAGATATGTTGGTCCTCACGCTCCTTTTCCAACACCGTGAGCGCAAGAGCAAAGGAGGTGACGTGCGAAATATGCGACACATAGGCCGTATGCAGGTCGTGTTCCTCGGCCCCCATCCTCACGATGGGCATACCAAACTCTGTGTATATCTCCTCCACCAGAGCAAGTGCATCCTCATCGCTCCTCTCGCCCTCGCAAATCACCACGTTACGCCCCGCAAAGGCCTCCCTTTGGGCCGCATCGGGGCCGCTATACTCCGTACCCCACATAGGGTGGGTGGCCACAAAGCGACCCCTGCGTGGGTGTCCCTCAATGGCCTCACAAAGAGCCTCCTTGGTGGAGCCGGCATCGATAACCACCTGTCCTTCACCAACCAAATCCAGCACTTTCACAGCCAACTCGGGTAGTGTATCCACGGGCGTTGTCAGCACCACAAGGTCGGCCCCCTTGACTCCCTCTTCGAGCCCCACAATGGCATCCACAAGGCCCAGCTCCACAGCCCTACGGCCGTTTTCCTCCGAAGCCTCCACACCAAGAATACGCCCCGTGTAGCCACATCTACGCAAGGATAAAGCAAATGAGCCTCCAATGAGGCCCACGCCCACAATTATTGTGTTGATATGTTTGCCGTTTTGTTCCACAAGAGGGTGTCTATTTGAAATATTTCCAGTGGAAGATGACGAGGTAGAAGACTGCGATGGTGATGTAGCTATCCGCAAAGTTGAACACCGGCGAGAAGAACAGATCGCCACCAATCAATGGCATCCACTCGGGCCAATGGAACAGCGGGAAGTAGAGCATATCGACCACCTTACCATGGAGGAAGGGTGCATAGCCACCGCCCTCGGGCAGCAGTTGTGCCACGCTCGTAAAGGTCGATTCGCTGAAAATCAGTCCATAGAATGCGCTGTCAATCATATTGCCGATGGCACCCGCGAGTATCATCACAAAGCCCACAATCACACCATTGGGGGCCTTCTGTTTGCGCAGGTGGCTCACAAACCACGCCAACGCACTAATGGCCACAATGCGGAAGAGGCTCAGAGCCAACTTACCATAGTTGCCCCCCAGCGACATACCGAAGGCTGCACCCTCGTTCTCCACAAAGCACCACCTAAACCAGTTGCCAAGCACATTGTGGCTCTCGCCGAGTGTCATCGTGGTCTTAACGGAGAATTTCACAATTTGGTCAACAACGAGCAGGCCGATTACTATGGCCCACAGTACCCACTTCTTTATTGTCGGTTTGGTCATAATTCTACCTCAAAAGAGTAATTAGTAAAGAGTAATTAGTAATTTTTTTCAAGACAGCTAATGGCTAATGGCTAACAGCTAATAGCCTCATCGAAGCGACACTTCGGCAGTACCAATCTTGTAGCCGTCCATATAGACCTCGGCAGTATAGACACCGCTTGTGAGGTTTTCGTTGGAGTAGTAGATGCTCACATCGAGGTCTTGGCCGTTGTAGTCGATATCCCTCTCGGCCGAGTAGCTGATAACATCACCCTCAAACTCCATAATGCAGTCGGCACCGCCCGAAAGAACGGCTCCGTCGGGGCCAATGATACGCACATAGATCTTCCTCTCGCCGGGGATGGTGAGCTCGTTGGCTGTGAGTGTGAGGTCGGTTTTGAACTTGGAAGCTCGGTTGGCGCGGGTAACATTTGTACCACCCGTATTGTAGGCACCGAGTTGTACGTTGCGAGCCTTCACAACAGCACCCTTCTTGATTTTGTTGCGAAGGTCTTGTGCGGCCTCTTCGGCAATGTTTGCACGTGATGTTTCGGCTGCCACCCTCTTGCGGTAACCCACATTCTCGGCTGCAAGTTTCTTGTTAAGAGTGTTGAGCGAGTCGATTTGGTGGACATAACGACGCATTACGGTGCGCAGAGTACCCAACTCTTTCTCATACTTCTGCAACTTCTCGCGGTTCATATTACGCTCCTTTTTGAGCCTTGCCATCAGAGAGTCGGCCTTGTTACGCTCGGCTGCGATGTTCATACGCAACTCGTTGCTAACCGAGTCGTTTCGCAGGTTAATTTGGTCAATCTCGGTAATCAGGCCACTGATTTGACTATTGAGTGTATCCCTTTCGATACGGAACTCCTGTTTAAGGTCGGCCGTGAGGCGGAAGTGTTGGAAGGTGATGAGGGCCAACACAGCCACAAGGCACACGATTATAACCTTGTAGCCTTTGAGAGTCTTTTCAATATCTCGTTGCGAGGGGTTGTTGTCGTACAACTCATCGTCCAACTCATCATCATATTTCTCGTAGTCTTCTTCGTACTTTGCCATAGGGGGTAAAGGTCTATTGTATTACTTACGTTTTTGTTGTGTGGTTGATATATTGCGCAAATATAGTGCTTTTCTATGAAATCATACCATAATCAATGGTGGTTTTGGGTTTATAACGATCCCTCAAGGTTGCGAGGAGTGCATTTTCGGGTTTTGCGAGTTCGGGGTCATCGTTGAGTATGGCGGAGGCTATGAGCCTTGCTTGTTCGAGTATCTGGCCATCGGAGGAGAGGGACGCAATGTGTAGGTCTATGGCCTCGCCACTCTGACGTGTGCCATTCACATCGCCTGCGCCACGCAGTCGGAGGTCCAACTCTGAGAGGCGGAAGCCATCGTTTGTCTCCACCATCGCTGCTAGCCTTGCCTCGGCATCACGGGAGAGTTTGTCGCCACTCATCAATACACAATAGCTCTGGTTACCACCACGCCCCACACGCCCACGCAACTGGTGTAACTGCGAGAGTCCGAACCTCTCAGCACTCTCAATTACCATAACCGTAGCGTTGGGCACATCAACGCCCACCTCAATTACGCTCGTGGCTACAAGGATGTTGTTCACACCCTCGGCAAACAACCTCATCGACTCAGCCTTCTCCTCGGGTGGCATCTTGCCGTGAATTACACCAACCTTATACTCCGGCAGAGGGAACTCCTGCACGATGTTGTCGAAGCCATCGTAGAGGTTTTGATAGTCGAGAGCTTCCGACTCTTTGATGAGCGGATAGACCACATAGACTTGCCTGCCTTTGGCAATCTCGCTCTTCATAAAGCCAAAGAGTTTGAGCCTTAGAGCCTCCTTTAAGTGATAGGTTTTTATGGGTTTGCGCCCTGCGGGCATCTCGTCAATCACCGACACGTCAAGGTCGCCATAGAGGGTCATTGCAAGGGTACGAGGAATGGGCGTTGCGGTCATCACGAGGATGTGTGGTGTTTGGTGGTTTTTTGTCCACAACTTGGCCCTCTGGTCCACACCAAAGCGGTGCTGCTCGTCAATCACAACCAAGCCGAGATTGTCGAACTGCACCCTATCCTCAATCAGGGCGTGGGTGCCAATAAGGAATAGTATTTCTCCATTGAGCGTGCGAGCCAAAATATCCTTGCGTTCGCGCGTTTTTGTGGAGCCTGTAAGCACAGCGATACGCCCCTCGGCTGCGGTGCCGGAAAGCATCTTACTGATGGAGGCAAAGTGTTGGCGTGCGAGGATTTCAGTGGGTGCCATCATACACGATTGGAAACCATTGTCGGCAGCAAGCAGCATAGACATCAGAGCCACCAAGGTCTTGCCACTACCCACATCGCCCTGCAACAGACGATTCATCTGGTGGCCCGAAGTGGTGTCTTTTCTTATCTCCTTGATTACCCTCTTCTGCGCCCCCGTAAGTGAGAATGGCAGGTGGTTATCGTAAAAATCACGAAACATCTCGCCCACACGTGGAAACATAAAACCATTTTGCAGCGTAGTTCTTCCGGCCTTCACACTCAATATGCCAAGCTGCACCCCAAAGAGTTCCTCAAATTTCAAACGATAAATGGCCCTTTGGAGCATTTGGGGCGAGGTTGGAAAGTGTATGTTTTGGAGTGCTTCGGGGCGTGGCAGAAGATTACATTGACGGATGACACTCTCGGGCAACGTTTCGGCAATGCGTCCACCAATGTGACCCCAAAGAGTGCACACCAAGTTGTAGATTCCCTTGCTGCCAAGTCCTATGGCGGTGAGTTTTTCGGTGGTGCTATATACGCCTTGCATACCGAGGTTACCTCGTGAGAGAAATTTTTCAACCAACTCTATCTCTGGGTGGACGATGCTTACCTCGCCTCGAAAGAATGAGGGCTTGCCGAGCACCATATATTCTCTACCCACCTCCAACTGTTTCTCTATCCAAGCCGTGCGCTGAAACCACAGCAACTCTGCCACACCCGTACCATCGGAAAGGCTCACCGAGAGTCGCTTCTTGGGGCCTTCGCCAAGATAGGCAAAGCCCGTAACACGCCCACGCAATTGAACGTGGGTGTTGGCTTGCTCCTCGGCAAGAGAGGCAATCTTATAGACCTTTGTGCGGTCGATGTAGCGATAGGGATAGTAGTGCAACAAGTCGCCCACGGTGCGGATTCCCACCTCCGAGGCAAGCAGTTGCGCACGCTTTTCGCCCACGCCACTCAAAAATTTTATCTCCATATCAGGTCGCATAAGGCAAAGATAACGTAAATTAGCCGTATATTTGCCTAAAATTGGAGGAAAAATGACCAACTACTGCAAATCTATCACTTCCTATGCCCGCCGAGCCACCCGAGAGGTGTCGGTTGGAGCCCACCGAATGGGTGGCAAAAACCCCGTTGTAGTGCAGACTATGACCAATACACTGACCACCGACACCGACGCAAGCGTGGCCCAAATTGGCCGCATTGCCGCAGCCGGAGGGCGCATTGTGAGACTCACCACACCCAACGAAAAGGATGCGCTCAACCTCGGCCCCATTGGTGAGAGGGTACGCAAGGAGTGGCCCGATGTGGCTCTTGTGGCCGACGTACACTTTCTGCCCGCAGTGGCGGCGGTGGCGGCAACAACTGCGGATAAGGTACGCATCAACCCCGGCAACTATAACGACCGAGGAGGCCGCTTTGAGGAGCTCATTGAGCTTTGTCGGGAGCGTGGTGTGGCTCTGCGTATTGGTGTAAACCACGGCTCGCTGGCAAAGAAGATTTTTGACCTCTATGGCGACACCCCGGAGGGTATGGCCGCTTCGGCTATGGAGTTCCTGAGGCGTTGTCGTGAACTTGATTTTCACAACGTAGTTGTGTCGCTCAAATCGAGCAACGTGAGGGTTATGGTCTATGCCTACCGACTCCTCGTGAAGGCAATGAACGAGGAGGGTATGGACTATCCCGTACACTTGGGCGTTACCGAGGCAGGCAACCACATCGAGGGGCGTGTAAAGTCGGCCGTGGGCATTGGTGCACTACTTGCCGACGGTATTGGTGATACCATCCGAGTATCGCTCACCGAGGCCCCCGAAAACGAAATCCCTGCTGCCCAAAGCCTTGTGGCTCACTACGAGGGGCGTAGTGGAGTGGAGTTTCCCACTGTGGACGAAAGTCGTTTTTCGCCCTATGAATATCAGCCCCGCCCGTGGGGTAAAACTCCCACATTGTGGAGCGAGTTGAGCGAAGAGAATAGGAGTGAATACAACGTGGTTGAGGCCACTAGCGATATGCCCGTACAAGAGTGGAGAAGTCGACTGCTAGGCTCGGATGCCGTAACCGACAAGCCAACTATCCTACGCCGTCGTTACACAACGGCCAACTTTGAGCAGTTTGCCATTGAGGCCGCCGCCGACTTTGGCGTGATGTTCATCGACTCGCTGGCGGATGGTGTGGATATCATCAACCCCAACTTCTCGCAGGAGCAGATTGACGAAGTTGCACTACTCATTTTGCAGGCCGCGCGTGTGCGTATCTCTCGAACCGAATACATTGCCTGCCCTTCGTGTGGGCGCACCCTCTACGACATCGAGAGCACACTTGCAGCCATCAAGGCCCGCACCTCACACCTTGTGGGGCTGAAAATTGGCGTTATGGGTTGCATTGTCAATGGCCCCGGAGAGATGGCCGATGCCGACTATGGATATGTGGGCGGACTCCCCGGACGCATTTCTCTCTACCGTGGCAAAAACCTCGTGGAGCGCAATGTGCCACAAGAGGAGGCAATCGATAGATTGATTGAAATCATCAAGGCCGATGGTCGTTGGACCGAGCCAAAATAAGTATGGCGTAAACGATAAAAGTCGAACAGCAGTATGAAGATATTACCACTTGCATATCTTGGCTCGCAGGAGTGGTGGAGGGAGGCCCTCTCACCCGACGCTGTGATTGACGTGGGCGAACACTACATCAAACAGAGCTGCCGCAACCGCACCGAAATAGCCACCGCCTCTGGGCGTATGACTCTTACGGCAAATGTTATTAAGGGCGCAAGCATTCACAAAAAAGCGGTCAAGGATATGCGTCTCGACTACTCCAAACGTTGGCAGCACCAACACGCCGTGGCCCTGCGCTCGGCCTACAAATCGTCGCCCTACTACGACTACTATGCCGACCGCTTGGAGCCTTTCTTCGAGCATAAGTGGGAGTTTCTGTATGACTTCAACCGCGAACTTGTGGATGTGGTGCGTGGCATTGCGGGCATAAAGAAGGAGTTGCGCTACTCGGAGGAGTACATTGTGGCTTCGCCTGCCGATGAAGACCTACGTGGTTACTCTTTTTTGGGCACCCCCACACTGACTAACCGCGAGCCCCTGCCCTCCTATTGGCAGGTCTTTTCGGAGCGAGTACCCTTTGAGCCAAACCTCTCCATCCTCGATTACATTTTCAATGAGGGGAAATAGACAATCAGCTATCAATCAGCGAAATAAACACAATTATCCACACCTGCAACCTCTCCGATTTTGGGTTATTGACAGGTGTGGATAACTTTTTGGCACTTTATGGAGTGGTGTAGAAGAGGTGGATGTAATTTTGCCTTCACCAAATCAAAAAAACCACACACGATGAAAACACAACCCACATTAGAAGAAACATCCGCAATGGCCGCTTTTTGGCGCACAATAGCCGAAAACATACTAACTCCACGACCCATTGCCCAACTTGCAGCCGAGTGTGGACAGTGTCCCACCAAGTTCAAAAAAGAGTTTGGGCGCATCTTTGGTGACACACCCCACCATTGGTTTATACGCAAGCGATTGGAGTTTGCCGCACGTCTGTTGGAGAACACAGATTTGCCCGTGAAAATCATCGCACAGAAGGCTCAGTTCAGCACGCCCTCACACTTTATTCGTCTGTTTAAGACAGAGTTTGGCCTCACGCCTATTGAATACCGTAGACTACATCACAACGAGCCGATGGAAGAGTGCTCCTCACCAAGTTGTAGCACTTGTGCCGCCACCACGGGTCATTGCTGTTGCCACAGAATACGCTCCGGCCAATGTCCCCAAAGACGGTCAGCCAGCAGCCAATAATCGAACGACGTTTAGATGGGTAGCACCAAAAATACCACCACATCCCACACGGCGTGGGAGATTATGAGAGTCCACAACCCTTTGGGCCATAGACGATATAGGAGTCCCCACACGCCACCAACCACAGCGGCAGCTACCACCAACATAAAGTTGCCCGCCCAGATGTGTACGAGGGCATAGATGGCGGTGGTGAGCACAAAGGCCCACGTAGGATTCATTTTGAGAGAGAACTGTCGTTGCACAAAGCCCCTCCAAAAAATCTCCTCGGCAGGGCCGATGACAAGTAGCAGCAGAGGACCAATGAGCCACGGAGAGGTGCCGTCCTTCATAGAATATATGGAGCCTATCTCGCCCTCGGCAAAGGGGAACATCCAGCAAGCCACTTTGTCGCCCACCCAGAAAATGCACCACAGCAGGGCAGCCAAAGCCACACCCAATGCGATGTGCTTGGGGCTAAATGTGGACTTTAAGACCCCTAACAAGTCGGGCGAGAGGGCGAGTGAGAGAGTTGTCAACACCACACCTGCGACGCTCATCGTGAGCCAAAAGTTGACGTGGGGAGCAGTCCACGGACTGAACATCACCGCCCACAGTAGGGCAGCAATGGCTATGGGTAGTAGAATTTTCTTCGTCATAATGCAAAGTAGGCTCCCCAGCCAACAAGTGCGCTAACAACCAAGGAGATAATCATCACAACGCTAAACTTGGCCTGCAACCCAGCACTCTGCTGGTCGAGGTGCGCAATGGCGGCAGGGCCCTCGGTGGTGAGTTTCTTGGCCTGTCGAGCCATATTCATAGCGGTATTACCCACAGCGCACACCACAAGCGTAAGTGGGGGCAACCAACCCGCAAAGATGGCAATGAGTACCCACACAATGGGGAAGAGTACCTCAAATTGGTAAATCAAAGCCGAGGCCTTGGGGCCGATGCGCATAGCAAAGGTGTGGGCACCTGCGGCACGGTCGCTCTCTGCATCACGAGCATTGTTGATGTGCAGAATGGAGTCGGTAATCAGGGCCAAAGGCACGGCCAATACCATAGCCGACCAATCGACCTGTCCCACGGTAACGAGCGAGGTGCCGATGATGGGAATGATGGCGTAGTTGAGGATGATTACCACGTCGCCCAACGAACGATATTTGAGGAAGGAGTAGAGCAGAGTGAGCACACCACCGGCCAAACCTACATAGAGGAGGTTGATATCCTTTGTGAGCAACAGCAACACTCCACCCACAATGCAGCCAAGCAGGAAGAGCACAATGCCATAGCGACGGAATTCATAGTCTTTGAAAGAGCCATTGACGAGTGGCAACATCATTGCATTTTCGGGAGTGTCAACACCCTTGCGATAGTCGTTGTAGTCGCTCAGGACATTGCCTGCGGCGTGGAAGAGAATGATACCCACGAGGGCCAAAGCTCCACAAAGCCAATTCACGGCAGGAGCTCCCGTGGTGGTTTGCGAAACCCAAAAGAGGTAGGCGATGGTTGAGGCTACGGGCATAGCCGATGCAGGGAACGACCAAGGACGTGTGGCGAGATACCACTCTTTGACTGTGTGTTTTGCCATAATATGATTTCTATTAGTAGTGTTTTTGTCTTTACAAAAATAGTTTTTCTGTCCACAAAAACAAAACATTGCGCCCAAAGCACCCCATAATTTTCAATTTTCAATTTTCCATTTTCAATTCTAATGCTTACTTTTGTGTGATTTCACAATAGCAAACAACAATATGAAGAGTAAAGTTGCATCCTTTGCCGTGGACCACACCACACTCAACCGAGGTTTCTATCTCCGTTCGCTCTACACCGTGGCCCGCTTCTATCCCATAAAGTCCTACGATATGCGCTTCCGTGCGCCACGAGAGAAGGCCTATCTTACCCCCGAGGCCATCCACACCATTGAGCATCTTATGGCTCACTATTTGCGTGAGAAACTTGGCAACAAGGTCGTTTCCTTTGCCCCGATGGGTTGCAAGACGGGCTTCTATCTGGTGGTGAAGGGCTTTACGCCCCAGCGCAAGGTTATGGAGGCAGTGTTGGAGGTGTGTAGGGAGCAGTGCTCGCTCCGCACCCAAAGCGACGTTCCGGGCCTTACCGTGGTGCAGTGTGGTAACCCCGAACTCTACGACATCGAAGGCTCCAATGCGGCCCTTGCCGAGTATGGCAACCTCATTGAAGAACTCCTCAAAAAATAGCAACCGACAAAAACAAACCCCTCCGGCCCTTGGCCACCTCCCCTAACTTAGGGGAGGAGTAAAAAGGAAATAGACGCTATGAAAAACATACTCATCATTACCCCAATGGCAGCCGAGCAAGAGAATATGCTCAACGCCCTCAACAACTACCCCCTGCCCCTACTGAACGCCTACACCATCCGTCGTGGCTATGTGGGTAAGGTCTATGCCGCAGCCTCCACCGCCCTCGCGCTTGCCGAGGAGCACTACGACCTTGTGGCTGTGATTGGATATGCCGCAGCCTCGGATGCCTACAACACGGGCGACATCGTTTGCCCCCGCTATGCTCGCTACCACGATGCACACGTTCCCGAGGGACTCGACGGCGTGGACTTCCTCACCAAGCCCTACGCATTGGAGGGTGCAGACGACGCTACGGTCTATACGGGCGATAGTTTCGTTGGGGCCGAGATGATTGGCGAGATTAAGGCTCGCTTTGGCGCCCAGAGGGCTCTGTTCGATATGGAGGCCACGGCTGTGTGTCAGATTGCTGCCCAGCACGGTGTGCCCGCAATGGTCATCAAGATGGTGAGCGACACCCCCGAAAAAGGGTGCGATGCGGATGCCTTCGAGCGTTTCGTGGTGGAGCACACCGACTTTACCCCCTTTGTGGAGTTACTCGAAAAGGTACAATAGAGAGAACGTAAACCAATAAACCATAAATCGCTATGAAAATCGCTATTGGCTGCGACCACGCAGCTTACACCTTCAAAGAGGGAATCAAGGCCTACCTCGCCGAAAAGGGCCACACACTCATCGACAAAGGTTGCTACTCTGCCGAGAGAGCCGACTATCCCGACCACGGAATTGCTGTGGGCGAGGCTGTGGCAAGTGGCGAAGCGGAGAGGGGTATTGTTATCTGCGGTAGCGGTATCGGCATCAGCATTGCCGCCAACAAGGTTAAGGGTGTGAGGTGCGCACTCTGCTCGGAGCCTCTCTCGGCACGCCTATCTCGCAACCACAACGATGCCAATGTGTTGGCTATGGGCGCAAGGCTTATCGGCTTGGAGATGGGTAAGGCCATTGTGGACGAGTGGTTAGTGGCCGAGTTTGAGGGTGGCCGCCACGTTGGCCGCATCGAAAAAATCAGCAACTACGAGGAGTAATCCTTCCTCTTTGTAAAGATAATAAGGACAGCAAATGTGGCCTGTGTATAAACCTCAACACGGGTGTCGCTTTTGACACCCGTGTTGAGGTTTTCGCATTTATGCGATGTTTGTTAAAAATGACCGTTGGCCTGCACCGTTTTCTTTACTTCTCAATTCTCATAGGCTCGGTGGCAATTGAGCCGCGAGGACCCGTCTGTACATTGCCCTCGCCACCGCCTCCACTGCCATCGAAGGGCATATCTGGGTCCAACATCGGTGCCACATATCCCGTCGGGCACTGCCTCCAAGAAAGATGACAATGCGTCAACCTTCGGCCTTCATCTGTCAGTTCGAAAATCAGCTGTTTCAACTTCACCTCAATTTCCCTAAAAACCGACACAGGTATCTTTGTATAGTAATAAAACGATGGAAAGTTAAAGTATACATCCGTAACATGTCCGTCAACCGAGGAAAGATTTAGCACAATTCTCATTTCTCTACCATCAAGCGAATCGGCCTGTTGAACCGAAAAGGCGTTGTCTACCACACTTTGCATATAATCTAATGTTGCATCCGACACCATATAAAAATCAGGTAAGTTCCATGGGTATTGGGTGGTATCCAACTGGCTTCCATCAGCATAAGCAATCTCTCCTCTACCCGGGTGGTTTTGGAGGTTGTACAAAGAAATCCTCACCCCCGCAAGAGTATCGGCGATGTAGGCATAATTCTCCATATACAAGGTGTCGCTCTTGTAGTCAGAAGATGTTCGTCTTCCATTATGATACTCTCGTTGAGCGAACACGGATAGCGCATAGATGGTTATCACAACAATAAAAATCACTCGTTTCATATTAACAATCTGTTATTTGTAAAATCAACGATAAGTTATTGCCACTTGATATGGTTCTGTCATAATATTTTGCATCTAAAGGCTTGTGATCAATGTAATACCACGCCGCATCTTCAATCAAGTCCTTAACAAATAAAGATATTACAGAATTATCCGGAAGCGATGTGTTATTATCGAGTGCGCTTTCTATATCTTTAATATAGTTCCAAAATGTAGAACCGTCAAGAATGTCTTTTCTATCTAATACATCCTCGACACGACTCCTTCTCATATATGCATAAGTGGCAACATATGCTTCTATCTCATAATTAACTTCTTTCTCGTCCATTGCAGACACAGAGTTATGTGCCTTTATTTCAAGTTGCAATGCGTGAAATAGCTCATGCAACAATTCCTCACTATGAAAATTTGCCATCTGAATAATATTGCTTTCAAGTTTATATTTGGAATTACCAGTAGAAGAAAGGGAGAATCCTACACATATGTTGTCTGATATTACCCTTGAAAGCACCTGTTTGCCCATACAATTTTCGGCAATTTCGGCAATCATTGTGTTGACTTTGGTTTTGACACTGTCGGCCAAGTTCCCGTAGTTGTTGAATATATCCTCACTGACCTCCTCGGGAGTTCTGCCATCAATCGAGGGTGTCGTAACGTTTGGCGGCGTTGCTCCCGAATCGGGAAGAGTCTCCACTGTTGCACCACCACCTCCGCCACCACCAGTCCCTGGGTGTTTGTAGAACTTTGTATATGACGACACCGTTGACCAGTCGGGGGTGTATTTGTAGATAGTGCCGTAATGAACCACTCGTAGTTTTGGTTTGGGTGCAACAATAGAAATTTCCTCAATTAAAACGATACTAGCAATGTCATCTTCCGTGAGGGTGCTTGTATCAGTCACCTCTTCGCTCAACTTACACACTCCGATATTAAGATCTTGCATAATTGAGAAAAAGTGTTCATAGGACCAGTCTTTTGAGGGAAAGTTTGCATAAAGATTTGATTCTGAAATTACATCTCCCTGCCACACACAATAGGCCGCATAGTGGTAGCCATCTAATGTGGTATACAAAACCCACCCCGAGAAGTTTACCTCTTTCAGGCCAACACGGCCTCCTCCATGGCGCACCTTATAGTAGCGGTCATAGTATGCCTTGTGCGGTATATAGGTGGCAATGTATTGTATGGTTGTGTCGGGGCTTTGAACGGACACAAACCTACTGCGCAATTTTATTCCGCTACGATGGTCGCTTGTGTCGGGAAAGAAAACAAAATCGTGTTCTTTGATAATGTCAAAATCTGTAAGAACCTTTCCGGAATAGTATTTCGTATATCCGCTACTCCACACAATCTCATACTCGCCCAGGTCGTAGGGAGCGTGTGGTTTTGCCTGCCACGGCCACATAGGTTGGTCCACTCCTTCGCCACACACGACACGAGAAGTTTGCTTGTATCGCTCATAGTGTGCCCTTGCCGTTGCGATAGCCTCGTCATTTGTAATATCTAACACTTCTCCCTCTTCTGTTTCAATGGACACATCTGGCTCCAACGTGTTTAGACACGAGGCAACAAGGGCTACGATGGAAATAACTGCGAGATATGCAAGTGGGCGTTTCATAGGAGTAGTGCAAAACTGTTGCTGTAAAGATACGAAATAAATCTTATAATTACAAATGGTGTAAAAATAGCAGAGGCAGTACTTAACGTACCGCCTCTGCTATTTGATGTTGTTTGTGTCGCTACAATTACAACGAGATAGCCTCGTTGGGGCAAACTTCTGCGCAAGCACCACACTCGATGCAGGTGTCAGCGTCAATAACATAAACATCACCGGCCGAAATAGCCTCTACGGGGCACTCGCCAATGCAGCTACCACAAGCTACACATTTCTCGGGATCAATTTTGTAAGCCATAATCTCTATTGGTTAAAAAGTTTAATGTTGTTTGTTAGGGCAAATATAGTCATTTTTTGTTACTCCCGACTATTATTTACCATTAATTATACCAAATTTTGTGTAGGGACGCAAAACTTCGGGTACCACAATACCCTCCTCTGTCTGGTTGTTCTCCAACAATGCTGCCACAATGCGGGGCAGTGCAAGTGAACTGCCGTTGAGGGTGTGCGCAAGTGCAGTCTTCTTACCCTCCGTGCGATAGCGGAGTTTGAGTCGGTTGGCCTGGAAACTCTCGAAGTTCGACACGCTCGACACCTCCAACCAGCGGCCCTGTGCTGCCGAGTAAACCTCAAAGTCGTAGGTGAGAGCCGAAGTGAAGCTCATATCGCCACCACACAGCCTTACAATACGATAGGGCAATCCCAAGCTGGCAACCAATTTCTCAACGTGGGCAACCATCTGGTCCAATGCCTCATAGGAGGTGTCGGGGTGGTTGATGCGTACAATCTCCACCTTATCGAATTGGTGCAGGCGGTTCAAACCACGAACATCCTTACCATAGGAGCCGGCCTCCCTACGGAAGCAGGGGGTGTAGGCGGTCAGGCGGATGGGGAGTTCTTTCTCATCCACGATGCAATCACGATAGATGTTTGTTACAGGCACCTCTGCGGTGGGGACCATATAGAAGTTGTCGGCCGTAGCGTGGTACATCTGTCCCTCCTTATCGGGCAACTGTCCGGTACCGAAGCCCGAAGCCTCGTTGACCATAATTGGGGGCAGCACCTCCATATAGCCGGCCTCGATGTTCTGGTCGAGGAAGTAGGTAATCAGAGCCCTCTGCAAGGCGGCACCTTTACCTTTATATACAGGGAAGCCTGCACCGGTAAGTTTCACACCCAACTCGAAGTCGATGATATCATATTTGGAGGCCAACTCCCAGTGGGGCAGTGCGCCCTCGCCGAGCGCGGGAATTTCTCCACCCTGTTTCACCACCACGTTATCCTCGGCAGTGCGTCCCTCGGGAACGATGGCTGCAGGGAAGTTGGGGAGTGAAACGATGAGTGCATTGAGTTTCTCGGTGGTCTCTTTGAGTTGTGCATCAAGTGCCTTGCTCTCCTCTTTGAGTTGTGCAGTGCGACTCTTAATAGCCTCTGCCTCCTCACGTTTGCCCTGTGCGAAGAGTGCGCCTATCTGTTTTGCAGCGGCGTTCTGCTCTGCAAGGTTTTTGTCCAATGTCTGCTGTTGCTCTTTGCGAGCGTCGTCGAGTGCGCAAATCTGATCGATGGTTGCTGCTGCATCCACGCCTTTCACCGCCAAACGGGCGATTGCGAACTCCTTGTCATCACGAATTTGCTTTAATGTAAGCATAGGAAAATGGGTTTTTACGAATAATATGCCACAAATATACCATTTTTTCCATATCTTTGTAAACATTAGAGCGACCTTTTTTATGAAACACACAATATTTACACTCATATTCCTCTCTTGTACGCTGGTGTATGGTTGCAGTGCGGGCCCCAAAAAGCCCAAGAAAACCGCCACACACTCAGCCCAAACCACCTCCTCGGAGGGGAAAGTTGTGCCTATAAGGTATGGCTTCCGTGTGGTGGCCGAACTACCCCACTCCACTTCGGCCTACACGCAAGGTTTGCAATGGGAGGATGGTGTTTTCTACGAGGGTACGGGCCTAAATGGCAGGTCAGAATTGAGGATTGTAAACCCCGCAACGGGCGAGGCCGTGAAGAGTGTATCATTGGAGCGCAAATATTTTGGCGAGGGAGTCACCCTGCTTGGCGACAAGATATACCAACTCACTTGGACTACGGGGAAGGCTTTCGTGTATGACAAGGCCACACTGCGCAAGGTTGGCGAATTCTCCTACGAGGGTGAAGGTTGGGGCATAACCACCGATGGCAAAAGCCTCTACACCTCCGATGGCACCGACCGCATCGTGGTTCGCAATCCACAAACCTTCCAGGCGGAGCGCACCATCGAGGTGCGAATGGCAGGCCGCAAGGTCAATATGCTCAATGAGTTGGAGTGGATTGATGGCGAGATTTGGGCCAACGTATATATGACCGACCAGATTGTGCGCATCAACCCCGAGAGTGGCGCAGTTGTGGGCATCGTGGACCTCACAGGATTGCAAGCCCCCTCCGACAAGAGGTGGCAGGATGATGTCCTTAACGGTATCGCCTACAACCCCGCAACGAAAGCACTCTTCGTTACGGGCAAAAATTGGAACAAGATTTACCAAATAGAACTCACAAAGGATGGAGATTAAGTGGCTCACAGATGAGGTGCTGGGCGATTACGTCGGCCTTGTGAATAGATACTACGGGTTACACTCACACCCCGAACTCTCCTTTGCCGAACATCGCACGGCCGAGCAGATTGTTGCACACCTGCGCTCCCACGACATTGAGTGTAGGCCCATAGCGGGTACGGGGGTATTGGCTAAAATTGTGGGTACAGCCCCTGACGCTAACCCCAGGAGAGCCATCGTGCTGCGTGCCGACATCGACGCACTACCCATTACAGAGCAGAGCGCATCCCCCTCGCCATCGCAGCGAGAGGGAGTGATGCACGCTTGCGGCCACGACCTCCACACAACAATTCTGCTGGGGGTACTCGCCATTCTTAAACGTCACAGCGACAAATTTAGATGCACCATCTTCGGCCTCTTCCAACCTGGCGAGGAGCTCAATCCCGGAGGGGCAACAATGGTATTGGCCGAAACCCCCTTTGAGGAGTACGAGGTTGTGGCTTTTGTTGGCGAACACGTTGAGCCCACCCTACCCACGGGTACTGTTGGAATTTGTTCGGGCAGATATATGGCCGCCTGCGACGAGTTGCACATTACCATCAAGGGACGCGGAGGCCACGCAGCACTGCGCGGTGGTATCGTAGACCCCATTTTACCCGCCTCGCAACTCATAGAACAACTCTATAAAATACCCGCCCAAAGCCCCGACAAGACCACACCCACAATTCTTTCCATCGGACGCATTGAGGCACTCGGAGCCACCAACATTGTTCCCGACAACGTCAGCTTACAGGGCACGATGCGTACCTTCGAGGAGGGGTGGCGTAGCGAGGTAAAGAGCCTTGTGAGCGAGTGTTGCAGGCGTATTGAGGCCCAATATGGAGTGGAGGTTGAGGAGAATTTCGGTAGTGGTTACCCCGCGGTTTACAACGAGCCCTCGCTGGCCGAGGATGCAACTGATTTCTTAACTCTGGCCTTTGGCGAGGGTACAGTGGAGAGGCTTGGCATAAGGCCCACGGGCGAGGATTTTGGCTACTACACCGAACGTTACCCATCCCTATTCTACCGCTTGGGTGTGGGATATACGGGCGAGGATTTTGCGGCTGCCCGTGCCGGTGCACTCCATACTGCCGCCTTCTGTCCCGATACCAAAGCCATAGGCCACGGAGTGGCTGCAATGGTGCTCCTTGCGCTCCACTTTGCAGGCCGAAAGGAAAATCGATAATCAACGCACAATAAAAACCCTTCCAAAATGATAACCAAAGCCGACATACAATTTGTTCGCAGCCTACAAGACAAGGCTGCACGCACCGCCAACGGCCTTTTTGTGGCCGAGGGAGATAAGGTTGTAGAGGAACTCCTAAGGGAGAAAGCGTGGCGAGTGGAGAGGTTGTTTGTGTTGGATGGCAGCCGCATCAAGAGCCCTCAGGCCGAGGTGGTAACGGTGAAGGATATGGAGCGAATGAGCGCTTTTAAGAGCGTACCCAAGTCGTTGGCGGTGGTGCATATCCCCCAACGGACACTCGCCCCTGCGTCTGCCGACGAACTAACCATTGCTTTGGACGAGGTGCAGGACCCGGGCAACCTAGGTACTATTATTCGCACGGCAGATTGGTATGGTATTCGCCGTATTGTGTGTAGCCCTACAACGGCCGACTGCTGGGGTCCGAAGGTGGTGCAGGCAACTATGGGCGCACTGCTGCGTGTGGAGGTTGTTGGTTGCGATTTGGTGGAGTGGCTGAGGGATGCCCGCAGGAGGGACGTGCCCACTTATGCCACCACCCTCAATGGCGACGACATCCATAGGGCTGCCCTCACACAGGGTGGCGTGATAGTTATGGGCAACGAGGGCAAGGGAGTGTCGAAGGAGGTTCAGGCCGAGGTTGAACACAACTTGTTTATTCCTCCGTGGCCGGCGGATAGGAGGGGCAGCGAGTCGCTGAATGTGGCTATTGCTACGGCCATTGTGTGCGAAAATTTCCGTAGGCCGAAGTAGTTTTCGGCCCACATTGTGGGGTTAATCGAGAAAAAAGTGGAGATAAGAGCAAAAAAGTTGTGATTTTTTTTGCAGGAAACAAAAAAGTACCTATATTTGCACCCGCAAAACGGGTTTAACCCCGCGGAGCAAATTTGAAATAATGCGGAAATAGCTCAGTTGGTAGAGCACAACCTTGCCCCAAGAGAATTAACACTCCAACCTTGGCAAGGTGAGCAAAACGACAAAAGCCCCGCATACATACGCGGAAA
>JBGUSZ010000056.1:0-10740 GCA_045132795.1 Tidjanibacter sp.
TCTTACCATCCCTGCACTCCGTAGCAACCAGCTCGGTCGAGAGCGCGTTCACACACGACACACCCACACCGTGCAAACCACCCGACACCTTGTAGGAGTCTTTGCTGAACTTACCACCGGCGTGGAGAATGGTCAGTACAACCTCCAAGGCCGACTTACCCTCCTGCTCGTGGATGCCAACAGGGATACCACGACCGTTATCCTCAACGGTAATCGAGTTATCCTCGTTGATGGTTACCTTAATGTCGGTACAATAGCCTGCCAACGCCTCGTCGATGGAGTTGTCCACCACCTCATAAACCAAGTGGTGCAGACCCCTCTCGCCAATATCTCCAATGTACATTGCAGGACGTTTGCGAACTGCTTCGAGGCCCTCCAACACCTGAATACTTGATGCGGAATACTCCTCCTGTGCTACTTTTTTCTCTTCGATGTTCTCCATTGTTTGTCTTTTGTATTATATCTTTTATTCTACGTTTCTTCCTTTTTTCTTTCCCTTTTTTCTTTCCGTGCAGGACACTATTTCATCCCACCCCCTATTTCAGGAGCACACTGATGTCTATCTCCTCCACACGTCCCTTTGCGAAGCGGAAGGTACGCGAGGGATACTGTTCAATGTTGGCAATGTTGTGCGTCGACATCACAATCGAGCAGCCGCTCTCCACAATCCTACGGAACAGAGTCATAATCTCGTCCGCCGCCCTGGGATCCAAGTTACCCGTAGGCTCGTCGGCAAGGATAATCTTCGGTCCATTAACCAACGCCCTTGCAATCACAAGCCTCTGCTGCTCGCCACCGGAGAGTTCAAAGGGCATTTTGTACTCCTTGTTGCGAAGGCCCACAACACCCAACACCTCCTCGATGCGAGCAGCAATATCGCCCTCGTTTTTCCAGCCCGTGGCACGCATCACAAAGCGCAGGTTATCATAGACATTTCGGTCGGTGAGAAGTTGGTAATCTTGAAACACGATGCCAATCTTACGGCGCAGTTTATAGACATCCCTACGGCGCAGCTTACGCAGGTCGAAGCCCGCAATCACTCCCTCGCCTTCCAGCAGAGGCAGTTCGGCATAGAGGGTTTTCAACAGCGAACTTTTACCACTACCGACACGGCCAATGAAATAGACCATTTCGCCCTCGCCGATGGTAACATTCACACCCGACAACACCTGCTGGGCATCTCTCCACGAGAGCCTGCCGGCATCATCATCAGGCTGATAAACAACCACATCTTTGAGTTCTATCACATTCTCTTTGGCCATAGGGCAAAAATCTGTTTGTTAAAAACAAACAAAGGTACAAAGAAAAATTGAGAATTGAAAACGGAGAATTGAGATTTTATCAAAAACAGCTACTTTTTTTCACCCTCAAATAGGCATTTTATCGCCTTTTTCCACAATTTTCAATTTCCAATTTTCAATTTTCAATTTTTATGCACTATTTTTGCACTCACATTTCCAACGGGGTTGACCGGTTTTGACAGCAGGACATGCAGGTTGGTAAGCACGTCGAGCTTTGTGTGGGGGCTCGTTAATCTCAACGCTCAAACAATTAAATGGCAATAATAGCTACGCACTCGCTGCTTAATTAACCGAGTTAATTGGCTTAATTTCTGCGCCCAAGGCTGGTGCGGAAACGAGTACTCCGCCACACCCTCCCGCTTCTTGTGGGCGTGGCACACGGAGTATCATCAATGAGAAGATAGCCCGAGGGGTGTTCCGACCATAGGGCGAAATCAAACCGGAACTGGGGCTGTGATTTGGTTGCCACCCACCGCATTGCAGCAGGAGGATTAAGCAGTGGATAAGCGTGTAGAAAACTTTCAGGCAGACTGTTTGGACGGGGGTTCGACTCCCCCCAGCTCCACAGCAAAAAAGCGTAGGTTCTCATACTGAACCTCGCTTTTTTTCGTTATAAGGGTGAGTTTATTTGGGCTCACAGAATAAAAACGGCATTTTTTTTGGTTGAGTGGAACAACAATCGAGAAAAAGAGATACCTTTGCGGCAACATACTGAATACATATTTTTTTATCATCATTCAAGACAATGAAAACAACAGATTTCCCCGTGAGGGCACACTCTGAAAACGAAGAGAGTTACAAGACTTTCACCAAAGACAAACGCAGTCGCACTTCCAAACCCCAGGCACTCTATTCCACCTCGTCCTACAACCGCACTCCAAAGAGTGAGGAGGCTGGTGAGCGCCGTTCGTTCAACCCCAACTTCACACGCGACAACCGACTCATCGACCGCAATAGGTCCTCTTTTGGCCGCTCGGAGCGTAGCGAGGGTGGCTACAATCGTGAGCGCAATTTCAATCGTGAGGGTGGCTATAACCGCGAGGGTGGTTACAACCGTGAGGGTGGTTACAACCGTGAGCGTAACTTCAACCGAGAGGAGCGTCCTTCGTTCAATAGGGAGCGCAACTTCAACCGCGAAGATAGGCCTTCGTTCAATCGAGAGGGGGGCCACAACAAAGAGCGTAACTTCAACCGCGATGATAGGCCCTCGTTCAACCGCGAAGGTGGCTACAACCGCGAGCGCAACTTTAACCGCGAAGAGAGGCCTTCGTTCAACCGCGAGGGTGGTTTCAACCGCGAGAACAATCAGGAGAGCGGCTTCCGTCCACGCCAGAATAAGTTTGCCGGCAAGCCTTCCTTTAGCCACGACAAGGGTGGTTTCAACAAGAGGGGCGGCAGCAAGTTCCACACCGAGCGCACTCCCAAGGAGCCCAAGACCTTTGTCAACACTGCCAACTCCTACACACTCGAAAACTACCCTTCATATGCAGCACCCAAAATTGATGGCGAGATTCGTCTGAACCGCTACATCTCGATGTCGGGTATCTGCTCTCGCAGGGAGGCCGACGAGTATATCACCTCCGGACAAATCACCGTCAATGGCGAGGTGGTTACAGAGTTGGGTACCAAGGTACACCAGAACGACGTTATCTGCTACAACGGCAAACAGATACAGAACGAAAAGAAGGTCTACATTGTGATGAACAAGCCCAAAGGTTTTGTTACCACTCTCGACGACCCCCACGCCGACAAGAGCGTTATGGACCTTGTGAAGAACGCCTGCACGGAGCGCATCTACCCCGTGGGCCGTTTGGACAAGAATAGTGTGGGTGTATTGCTTCTGACCAACGATGGCGACTTGGCCAAGAAACTCACCCACCCCACCTACGAGAAGAAAAAAATCTACCAGGTGAGTCTTGACAAGCGTCTGGCAAGGGCCGACTTGGAGCGTCTGATTATGGGTATCACACTCGAAGATGGCGATATCGCTGCTGATGATGTGTGCTATGTTGACGACCCCACCAGCAAGAACGCTGTTGGCATTGAGATTCACTCGGGCCGCAACCGTATCGTAAGGCGTATGTTTGAGCACGTTGGCTATCGTGTGGGCAAGCTCGATAGGGTATATTTCGCAGGACTCACGAAGCAGAAGCTCAAACGTGGCGAGTGGCGATTCCTCACCGAGAAAGAGGTGTCGATGCTCAAATCGGGCAACTACGAATAAACGAATGGAAAAAAGAAAATGGAAAATTGGAAACGGTTTTCCATCAATACTTATTGAATTATGAAGCAGACATTTAGAAGGCTTCTAATTATGGCAACGGCCTTGGTGGTGAATCTCACTTCCGAGGCCTTTGTTGCTACGGCAAAGCCTGTGGACGACCCCGCAGCACCGGGTCGTAAGAGTGTGGGATTGGTGCTGAGTGGAGGTGGCGCAAAGGGTGCCGCCCAGCTGCGTATCATCAAGGCCATTGAGGAGGCGGGTATTCCCATCGACTACATCGCCGGTACCAGCATCGGCTCAATCATCGGAGGACTCTACTCGGTGGGCTACACTGTGGAGGAAATCGAGGAGTACTTCACGTCGATGAACTGGTTCAACATCTTCACCGACCGCAACGAACGCTCCAAGCAACTCCTCAAAGACAAGCACAAGGACGACGCCTATATGTTCGATGCCGTGCTGTCGGCCGACGACATTTCGCTGCCGAGTGGTATTGTCAGGGGCGACAAGTTTATGGACGAACTCAACGAGCTCCTGCTTGGCTATCAGCAGATTGACTCCTTCGACAACCTCCCCATCCCCTTTGCCAGCGTGTCCTACGATATGAACACCGGCAGCGAGTATGTGGCTCGTGGCGGCAGTCTACCCATTGCCATCAGGGCGAGTATGTCCATCCCGGGTGTGTTCAAACCCGTAAGGCACAAGGATATGTTGTTGGTGGATGGTGGAGTCTACAACAACTTCCCCGTGGATGTCGCCAGGGATATGGGTGCCGACATCGTTATCGGCATTGACCTTGCCGACGGCATACGCACCGACGACGATTTGGCCAATATGGTGCTCATCTTCGAGCAACTAACCACCTTCCTCGGCAGGGATAAGTATGAGGCAAACCTCGCCTCGTGCGACTACTATATGCACCCCGAGGTTGCCCCCTACACTGCTGCGAGTTTCAACGCCGAGGCTGTCGATTCGCTCATTGTGCGCGGACAAAAGGAAGCCGATGCACACCGCATTGGGTTGCAGGAGCTGCGAAAGAAGATTGGCCTACCCGAAGGGTATATGCCTCCTAAGCGACCAAGGCACTATTCGAGCGACACAAAACTCTACATCGGTCCCATCCACTTCCGAGGTTTCAACAAGTCGGAGCAGGCACTCATCAACCGCCATCTCAACCTGCGCCCCTACTCCACCGTAACCCGCAAGGAGTTCAACCAAAACATTGAGGATGTGCGCAATGTGGGCGGCTTTGAGTTTGTGCGTTACAGCCTCAACAACCGTGCTCCCTATGAGTTAATCATTGGAGTAAACGAGAAAGAAAACGCCTCCGTTCACGTCGGTTTCCGCTTCGATTCGCAGGAGTTGGCATCGCTATTGTTGGCCACGGAGATGACTATGCACGGCAACTATTTCAAGCCCAAGTTTGCCCTCAAAACCCGTTTGAGCCGAAGCCCCTATGTGCAGCTGAGCGCATCGAGCAGCAGGGTGTTTTTTGGCGACTTCACGTTTGCCTACAAATATCAGTATCACGACTTTACGTTCTACAAGAACGAGGTGAGGCAGAACTCCGCAAACTTCAACGAGCACAACCTCTCGATACGTTTTTCGGACATCTACCTGCGTAACTTCAATATGAGCCTTGGGGTGGAATATGACTTTTTCGACTTCCGCCACTCGCTCTACTACAACCTCGCCGGCAACCTCACCGAAGCCAAGCCCGAGGGCTACATCAACTACGTCCTCAACGGACACTACGAAAGCCTCGATGACTTCTATATGCCCCGCAAGGGTTGGTCGGCAGAGGTGGACTACACGGTGCACACCACCAATGGTTTGAAGGTTCAGGGAGGTAGTCCCTTTACGGCGTTGCAGTACAACGTCAAGAAGGTCATCACCCCCTTGGATGGCCCTCTCACATTCATCGGCTCGCTCTATGGCCGCACACTCATAGGCCCCCGTCCCACCTACCCCTACCAAAACTCTATGGGTGGCATACTGCCCGGTAGGTATATGGAGCAGCAGATGCCCTTCGTGGGTATTCAGCGCATCGAGCTGTGTGAGAACTCGGTGATGGTAGGTTCCTTTGAAGCGAGGTATGAGTTCTTCAAGAATCACACCCTCTCGGCCGTTGCCAACTACGCCTTGCAGAACGACAATTTTTGGAAGATGTTTGACGGCAGGCAGTCGCTGTTGGGCTTTGGTGTGAAGTACACCTACCACACCTCGCTCGGCCCGCTGACGGTGTTGGCAAGTGGAACGAACAAAACACCTCTGGGTGGCCTCTATGTGAGTTTCGGTAAGAATTTTTAGCGACAAGTGTGGGTGGGTTCTCACAGAGCCCCCTGCAACCCATCGGGTATTACACAAAAAAGACACGGGTAACGAATTTGTTACCCGTGTCTCTTTATTATCTGCACTCTGTTTTCTGCCCCTACTCTACATAGAGCACCAAGCCTTTGAGGTATTCGCCCTCGGGGTGGTAGATATTGATGGGGTGGTCGGTGGGTTGAGTCAGCTGGTGAAGAATACGCACCTTGCGTCCCGCAATGGCTGCAGCCGAAAAGACCGCCAAGCGGAACTGCTCCTTGCTAACAGCCTGCGAGCAACTGAATGTGAACAAAATACCACCTTTGGCAATCTTCTCCATAGCCCTCGCATTGAGCCTCTTATAGCCCTGCAAGGCGTTACCCAGCACCTTGTGGTGTTTGGCAAAGGCGGGAGGGTCCAGAATGACCATATCATACTCTCCATCCTCAACGGTGCGGAGGAAGTCGAAGGTGTCCATCGCTGCACTCTTGTGTGGTGCGCCCTCGGGGAAGTTGAGTGCCACGTTGCGCTCGACGAGTTCCACCGCCAGCGCACTGCTATCCACACTCGTAACGCTCCTTGCACCACCCGCAAGGCCATAAATCGAAAAGCCTCCCGTGTAGCAAAACGTATTCAGCAGGTTGCGTCCCTTGGCATAGTGAGCCACGAGTTCTCGGTTGGCCCTTTGGTCAATGAAAAAGCCTGTCTTTTGGCCCTTGGCCCAATTGACAGCAAACTTGTGGCCGCCCTCCAAGACAACCTCTTCGCCCTCGCCGTGGCCCCAAAGATATCCATCCTCGGCACCGAGGTCGGCCTTATAGGGGAGCGTTTGCGAACTCTTGTCGTAGATGGCCGTGAGTCTATCGCCATAGCACGCCCTGAGGGCCTCCACAATGGCCTCCCTCGAAAGGTACATACCCACGCTATGGCACTGCACCACAGCCGTTGAGCCGTAGATGTCAACGACCAAGCCGGGGAGGTTGTCGCCCTCGCCGTGTACCAATCGGTAGCAGGTGGTCTTTGGGTTGTCGGTCAGCCCGAGTGCCTTACGCACCGCATAGGCCGACTCGATACGCCCCGTCCACCAAGCCACATCAATCTCCTCCTGCTCGAAGGTGAGCACCCTCACAGCAATGGAGCCCACCTGGCAGTGGCCCCTTGCAATAAACTCCTTGTCGTGGGAATAGATATCCACAATCTCGCCCTCCTCCAAAGGTTGGTCGGCCGAGTGAATTGCTCCCGAGAAGACCCAGGGGTGGTGGCGCATCAAGGACTCCTCCTTGCCACGTTTGAGAATAATCTTTTTAGTCATTATCCGATTGTGTCTGTTTTACTCTTTTGCGGTTACGGTGTGGTCTGCGGCGTTTACGGAGAGAGGGTTTTTCCTCATCGCTCGCCGGTTTCACGCTCTTTGGAGCCTCAACTTTGGGCTGTGAGAAGATATCCGCGTGGGGGCTGTGAACTCCGTCACCAAAGAGCCTCCTATACATCTCCAAGCACACCCACGCATCCGTGGCGGCATAGCGCAGTTGTGCCGAGGTCATCTCCTTGGCCTCCCAATTACTCAACCTCTGGGCCTTGCTCACTCCCACGCCCAAAATGATGGCCGCCATCTTACGCAGGCTCCTATCCTCAATACCAAAGGCTGCCACCTCGTGTTGCAGTTCCACAAACCCGCCAGCTCGGAAGTGGCGCAGTTTGCACAAGTTGCGAATGTCGCCCAC
The DNA here is from genome assembly GCA_045132795.1 of Tidjanibacter sp. Taxonomy (GTDB): domain Bacteria; phylum Bacteroidota; class Bacteroidia; order Bacteroidales; family Rikenellaceae; genus Tidjanibacter. The sequence continues at coordinate 7,557 of JBGUSZ010000056.1, forward strand.
AACGTCCACGCCCACCTTCAAGACCTCCTTGCTCTCCAACAATCGCAGGAGAGGTTTCTCCATCCTCATCGAGCAGAGTCTAACAAGGTAGCACACCTTGTCGGTGGAGAGTTGCACGAGCGACACGTTGTAGCTCACACCGGCCTTGAACGAAGGGCGGGTTTCGGTGTCAAATCCCACCACATCGCACTTCATCAACTCCTCACACGCCCTTTCGAGCCCCTCGGGTGTGTCGACAATGACGATACGTCCCTCGAAGCCAACCACAGGTAGCTCCTTGATTTCGTCGGGTGTTATGCTGCTTTGATACTTTTTCACGGCCACAAAATTACCTATTCTTCTTGACAAAACCGCCCCCTTGGCTACAAATTTCACCCTCGGCGGTGAGTTTTTCCACCACACGGGCTATATCCATAGGCGGAACATTCAGTTTGCGGGCCAATGCAGAGGCCTCCACACATCCCTCACGGGCAATCTCCTCCCTGACGGTTTTGGCTATTCGTTCCTCCTGCGAGAGTGTCGGCCTACCGCCCCTCTTGCGTTCGATACACAAGTCGCACACTCCGCACTCCTCGGCATCGCTCTCGCCAAAATATTGTTGCAGGAAGCGACTACGGCATCCGTCCCACTCCTGCGAAGCGTAGTCCAGCATTGCCTCCAACCTCTCACGGGCCGACTCCTTGCGCATACGATAGACCTCGGGGCTGATATATACATCCCTCATCGGCACCCTATCGCACAGAAATTGCACCATCGGCGAAGTGCTCCTCGGACGGTACTCCACGATGTGTTTGCGCCACAACATACGCAGCACCTCCACCACCCTACTCTCCTCGCAGTGGGCGTGGAAGGCAATGTTCTCAATATCAATGGGGCGGAAGTCGGTAAAGACTCCCTCGCACTGCCTCAACACAGCCAGCAGCACCTCCTCCACATCTCTGTTCTGTTCGCGGAAATAATAGAGGTCCTCACGGCTCACCACAAACCTCAGGCGTGCCGAGTGGTCGCTATCCTCCGTAAGAAGAACATATCCACTCTGGGCCAGCAGTTTAAAGCAGTTTCTCACAGCCGACACACTCATTCGGTGTTGCTCAGCAAACTTATATTCGTTGAACACAAACGACACTCCCGCACCCTCGCCATAGGCCACCATAAGGTGTGAGCAGACCTTGTCGTAGAACTCCTTGACAGCAGGAATGGAAGGGAAAGCACCCTCCCAGCGTTTGAGCGCATTGGCCTTCTCGTAGCTATCCATCAGCAGCACCGCATAGCTACGCACTCCATCACGGCCCGCACGGCCCGCCTCCTGATAATAGGCCTCGGGGCTGTCGCACATATCGTAGTGAATCACAGCCCTCACGTTGCCCTTGTTGATACCCATACCGAAGGCATTGGTTGCCACCATCACCCTCACTCGCTCCTTGTGCCAATCGTCCTGTCGGATGGCTCGTTCCGTGTGGCTCAGCCCTGCGTGGTAGAACTCCGCCGAAAAGCCCCTTTTCTTCAACTCCTCGGCCACCTTCTCGCACTTCTCCCTCAGGCGCACATAGACAATGGCACTACCCTCTACTCCCGACAGTACCCTACACATCTGCTCCATCTTGTCGTCCACCTTGCGCACCACATACGACAGATTGGGGCGCACAAGTCCGCGTCTGATAATATTGCGTTCGGCAAAGGCCAAGTGGTGCATAACATCCTCGGCAACCCTCTCCGTAGCCGTGGCCGTGAGGGCCAACACGGGCGCATCGGGCACCAAGCGGCGTATCTCGGAAATTCGCAGGTAGGAGGGCCTGAAATCATAGCCCCATTGGGATATACAGTGGGCCTCGTCAACGGCCAGCAGCGACACCTTCATCTTGGCCACCCTCGCACGGAAAATCTCGCTCGAAAGCCTCTCGGGGGCCACATACAAAAACTTCACATCGCCATAGACACAGTTGTCCAGAGCGATGTCTATCTTGCGTGGCGAAAGGCCGCCGTGGACCGCCACAGCGTTAATGCCCCTACTTCGGAGTTGGTCCACCTGGTCTTTCATCAGCGACACCAGCGGAGTGATAACCACACACACTCCCTCGCGCATCATCGTGGGGACCTGATAGAGAATCGACTTACCACCACCCGTGGGCATCAGCACAAGGGTATCACGCCCCGCAAGGACACTCTCGATAACCTCCTGCTGTCCCTGTCGCAACTCCTTATAGCCCCACCATTTGGCAAGGGTGGAGAGTATTTCCTCTCTATGATTTGTCATAAACGTTCTAACCAAGCACCTCCCTGAGGAAAGCACCCGTGTAGCTCTCCTTCACCTCTGCCACCTCTTCGGGCGTGCCCGTAGCCACCACATAGCCACCGGCCTTGCCTCCCTCGGGGCCCATATCCACAATCCAATCGGCGCACTTAATGACATCCAGATTGTGCTCAATGATTATCACACTATTACCCCTCTCCACGAGTTTGTTGAACACCGCCAACAGTTGGCGGATGTCCTCAAAGTGGAGGCCCGTAGTAGGCTCGTCGAAGATGTAGAGCGTGCGGCCCGTATCCCTCTTGGCCAGCTCCGAAGAGAGTTTGATGCGTTGGCTCTCACCACCCGACAGAGTGGTGCAACTCTGGCCCAATTTGAGGTAGCCGAGGCCCACGTCCCTGATGGCTGCAAGTTTGGTCTTTATGGATGGAATATTCTCAAAGAACTCAACCGCTTGGTTGATGGTCATATTAAGCACATCGTTGATATTCTTGCCCTTATACTTAACCTCCAACGTCTGGCGGTTGTAGCGATTACCACCGCAAGCCTTGCAGGTAACATAGACATCCGGCAGGAAGTTCATCTCGATAGTCTGCACACCTGCGCCCTTACACTCCTCACACCTTCCGCCCTTCACATTGAACGAAAAGCGGCTCGCACCAAAGCCCCTAATCTGTGCATCGGGGGTCTTTTCAAAGAGTTTGCGGATGTCGGCAAAGACGTTGGAATAGGTTGCAGGGTTGCTCCTCGGAGTACGTCCAATGGGCGATTGGTCCACAACCACAATCTTGTCGATATTCTCCACTCCCTCCAAGCGGTCAAACGGAAGCGATTGGTCGAAGGAGCGATAGAATTTGCGAGTAAGGTAGGGGCGGAGGGTTTCGTTGATGAGCGAGCTCTTGCCGCTACCACTCACACCCGTAACGCACACCATCA
>JBGUSZ010000057.1:0-5305 GCA_045132795.1 Tidjanibacter sp.
GGTTGCAAAAAATGAGGAGCTCATTTCTGAACTCCTCTTTGGGTGACCGATGGGGTTCGAGGGTGCCGATGCACCCTCACGGGCTCTTTATCTACAACCCCCTAACCCCCTTGATAGGGGGCACTTCGTGGGTTCGACCCCATCAATGATACATTTCAAAACAAATAGGAGTTCCAAACGGAACTCCTATTTGCCTTGGGGTGACCGATGGGGTTCGAGGGTGCCGTTGCACCCTCACGGGCTCTTTATCTACAACCCCCTGACCCCCTTGATAGGGGGCACTTCGTGGGTTCGAACCCTCCAATGATACATTTCAAAACAAATAGGAGTTCCAAACGGAACTCCTATTTGCCTTGGGGTGACCGATGGGGTTCGAACCCACGACCCTTGGAACCACAATCCAATGCTCTGCCAACTGAGCTACGGTCACCATACAAGCCTACGCCTGAACGCAGGCTTTTTCTCTCAACGTGAACTACAAGTGGTTAACGTGAACCTGCAAGCCGCTCTTCAAGTTAGCTGCTTTGTTCTTGTGAATTACGTTCTTCTTTGCGAGCTTGTCCAACATTGCAGCTACTTTGGGCAGAAGAGCCTCGGCAGCAGCCTTATCGGTGGTACCACGCAAAGCCCTCACCGCATTACGAGTGGTGCGGTGGTAGTACTTATTCTCCAACCTTTTTGTCTCGGTCTGGCGAATACGTTTCTTTGAAGACTTGTGATTTGCCATTGTTATTATTTTTTAAAATTTTTTGTTCTTTTTGCAGCCCATAGCAGAGTCGAACTGCTCTTTCAAGAATGAAAATCTTGCGTCCTAACCGATAGACGAATGGGCCCCGACACCTACTACAAGGTGTTGCTTTATGTTGAGTACCTATGTGTTTCCACTTTTAGGTACCTTTTAAGCGGTGCAAAGGTAATCAAAAAATGGATATTTGCAAACAAAGTTGCTAACTTTTTTACTTTTTTAGTCGCACATTACCTCTCTCCGCGTCGAACTCTATCTGGGTGGTGCTGAAAAGTTGTTGCATTTGTCCGCTGTTGATGAGCATTTCGGCTGTTCCGTGGTGGAACTTACCGCCCTCAATCATCGCTATCGTGTCGCACAGCTCAATGGCAATCGACAAATCGTGGGTGGAGAAGATGACACACTTGCCCTCCTTGTGGGCCAGCCTTTTCAGCAGCAGGCACACCTCATATTTGTTGGGCAGGTCGAGGAAGGCCGTAGGCTCGTCGAGCAGAATAATGGGGGTGTCCTGCGCCAATGCTCTGGCAATCATAACCCTTTGTCTTTCGCCGTCGCTGAGGCTATCCATCGAGGCCTCCTCAAAGCCACTCATTCCCACCAACGCCAACGACTTCCTGACAACCTCTTCGTCCTCGGCTGTGAGCCTGCCTACCCAATTGGTGTAGGGGGCCCTGCCGAGCGACACCACGTCCCAAACGTGGAGGTTTTGCACCCTCACATCCTCGGTGGAAACGAAGGCTATGCGTGCGGCTATCTCCTTGCGAGAGAGGGTGTTAATGTCCTTGCCCTCAATGGTTATGTGTCCGCTCTGTGGTTTGGCGAGTGCAGCAATGGTGCGCAGGAGTGTGCTTTTGCCCGTGCCGTTGCGTCCGATGAGTGCCGTGAGTTCACCCCAGCCGAAACCCACCGAGGCCTCGGCCATAAGCACCCTGCTGCCGTAACCGAGCGTTACGGAGTCGAGTTCAACGGTATTTATGCGCCTAAAAGTCTGTTCCATAGTGGGTGTATTCTACATCATTGTTTTGCGGTTGCGGACAATCACCACCACAACAATCGGGATACCTACAAGGGCCGATATGGTGTTAATGGGGAGTGTCATATCTCCGGCAGGGAGTGTGGAGGCCACGTCGCACAGCAACATCATCGCTGCGCCGATGAGCATAGTTGCCGGCACGAGTACCTTGTGGTCGGCCTCACGGAACATCATACGGGCAACGTGTGGCACGGCAAGGCCAATGAAACCGATAGGGCCGCAGTAGGCCGTGATAGTACCCGCCAAGAGTACGGTGGTGAGCGTTACGCCAAAGCGTATCTGTTTGATATTGAGTCCTATAGTGCGGGCATAGTTCTCGCCCAACAGGAGTATGTTCAGAGGCTTAATGAGTAGTACCGAGAGGAGTAGACCAATGGCCACAATGGGAACGATGATGTTCAACTGCTCCAACGTTACACCTCCGAGCGAGCCCATAGTCCACACCACATACGATTTGAGAGCACCCTCGGGCGAGAGATACTGCATCACCTCCACGAGGGCCGAGGCGGCGCTACCGAACATCATACCGAGAATAAGCACCGTCATAATGTTCTTGATGCGTGCCGTTACGGCCATCACTATCGCCATCACCCCTGCGGCTCCAATCCACGCTGCACCTGCCACTCCGATGTTTTGCACCACGGGATTGGCGGAGGATATGCCGAGGAGTGGTAATCCGAGTAGCATCAGGGCTACGCCCAGACTTGCACCCGAGCTTACGCCCAAAACGTAGGGCCCTGCGAGTGGGTTACGGAAGAGGGTTTGCATTTGCAGACCAACGGTGGATAGTGCCGCACCGGCCAGCAGAGCCATAATGGCTTTGGGGAGTCGGAAGTTGCGGATGATGACGGCGTAGGTGTCGTTACTCGATGCACCTCTTAGCGCATCCCACACCTCGCCGAGTGGTACAGCCACCGAGCCGACCACCAAGTCGACCACGAAGAGTACCACCATCGCCACGACGAGCACTGCAAACAGTATGTTCTGACGGTGTTTCAATTTTCAATCCTCTCAAAGTAGTGCATCTTGTGTCCTCCGCTTCTTTCGGGGTGGAGGATTGTAATCATATCGGCCAGCACCACGTCGGCCCACACGGCTCCGCTTTCCCAAAAGTCGCTACCTCCTGCGGGTGTACTGATGGCGGTGCAGTTGTATACACGTCCCTTGCGTACCACATCCACGCCTGCAAACTTGGGGTTTTCGGCCACAAGTTGCTCCATAGTGCGTGCGCTGTTGGGGTTGAGCCACACGTCGGCTTGTGAGAGCCACACATAGGCACTCTCGCCACTGATGGGGCGTGAGGAGGTGGAGTTGTTGCCACCCTTGCACACATAGTCGCCACCCGCATCCTCCACGAGGGCCACGATGTAGCACTTGTCGGCAGGCACAAACCACACATCCTTGTAGGGCGAGTTGAACATCACCTTGGGCCTGCTCTCCACATCGAGCATCGACAAACGCAGGCTCTCATACCTCTCGCCAATCTGCCCGAAGAGATCCTCGGCCTCCTCTCGGCATCCCAACACCTCGCCCACGGCCACTATCCACTCGCTCTTGCCGAGTGGACTACGCTCGTGCTGCTCGTTCATATATATATATGGAACACCCAACTCGGTGAGTTTGCCGGTGAGGGTTGTGTTCTCACCCGTGGTGCCGTAGATGAAAGCCACATCGGGGCGCAACGAGGCGATGAGTTCGTAGTTGATGGCCGTGTCGTAGCCAATCTCCCTAACTTTGCCCTCTGCTACTCCTTTGCGAATATGGGGGTTGGTGATGTAGTCGGCACCGCTCACGCCCACAATACGCTCCGAAAATCCGAGTGCGTCCACAAAGGCTATATGGCTCGACGACATACACACGATTCTTTGCGGCTCAGCCTTCATAACTGTCCCCTTGAAACCTTTGGGTGCGCTCTCGCCACCTCGGGCAATGAATACCTCACGGGTGGGTGCGCCGGCAGTTGTGGGCAGTAGGCGTAGGATGGTCGATTCCCCCTCGGTGGCCACAATCTCAAAGCCCTCGGCGGAGTGGGGTGTATAGACCACCTCGCCACCACTTGTGGTGCCCGCAGCAGGACATCCTGTGAGTAGCAAAGCCACTCCCAGCAACGCAACGAGATATGGAAACAATCGAATTCTCAATTCTCAATTTCTATTTTATTGTCAAGACATACCCGAAGATTGTTTTTCGCCATTCGGCGAGTTGCAATTTCGACCACCCCTCCCTTACCTCCCCTTTCGTAGGGGAGGAGTACTAATTGCAAGACCCAAAGGTAGTGCGTTTATTAATTCTCAATTCTCAATTCTCAATTCTCAATTCTCAATTCTACAACGTAGCTAAGCCTCCTTCGGACGTTTCCTTGTACAACGATGGCAGGTCGTGCCCCGTCTTTTTCATAACCTTCACCACGCTGTCAAACGACACTCGGTGTTTGCCGTCGGTGTAGAAAGCGTAGATTTGTGCATCAATAGCCCTTGCTGCGGCCATAGCATTGCGCTCGATACAAGGTATTTGCACGAGTCCGCACATTGGGTCGCAGGTCATACCGAGGTGGTGTTCGAGGGCCATCTCGGCGGCATACTCAATCTGTGCAGGCGAGCCACCCATCAACTGACTTGCGGCAGCGGCAGCCATTGCACACGCAACGCCCACCTCGCCCTGACAACCAACCTCCGCACCCGACACCGAGGCGTTGGTCTTTACGATTGCACCCACAAGGCCCGCAGTGGCCAATGCACGCACAATCTGTATGTCGCTAAACTCATACTCCTCTTGCAACAGATAGAGCACCGCAGGCACAACACCACACGAGCCACACGTTGGGGCGGTAACGATGGTGCCACCGGCAGCATTCTCCTCGCTCACGGCCAGAGCGTAGGCAAACAGAAGGCCCTGGGTACGCAGGCTATCCTTGTAGCCCCTCGAACGCACATAGTAGCTTGCGGCCTTACGACGTAGGTTGAGCGCACCGGGCAGTACACCCTCGTTGGTGAGTCCGTTCTGTACGGCCCCGCGCATATTGCCCCACACGTTCATCAGGTAGTCCTTTATATCCTTATCTTCGTTCTCAAAGACATATTCCCAATAGCTGCGGCCCGTCTTGCCACACCACTCCATAATGTCGGTCATAGTGGTCAGCGGATAGATGTGCTCGTTGGCCGACGACTCTTCGCCCTCACGCACGATTGTGCCGCCACCGGTGCTGTAATAGATTGCGCTGTCGGTGGTTGTTCCCTCGCTGTCAAGTGCCTCAAACTTCAAAGCGTTGGGGTGGAAGGGGAGGAATTCTTGTGGTCTCCACACAATCTCCACGGGGGCAACGGGGGAGAGTACCTCCTCAATGGCCACATTGGTAAGGTGTCCTTTGCCGGTTGCTGCCAACGAGCCGTAGAGTGTTACTCGGAACGCAGCCGCCTCTGGATGTGCTTCAAGGAATGCCGTTGAAGCCTTCTTGGGGCCCATTGTGTGGCTGCTCGAAGGGCCCTTGCCGATTACAAAAATATCTTTGATGGATTTCATCTCTTTTC
>JBGUSZ010000058.1:0-12996 GCA_045132795.1 Tidjanibacter sp.
CAATTCTCAATTCTCAATTCTCAATTCCTTTTCTTCCCTCTAATATGCAACAATGTCGTCGGGCGAGGTGATGAGGAGTTGGTAGTCGTCGTGGAAGTAGCCCGCAATACCGACCACCGAACAAGGGCCTGCGGGTAGGAGCATATCGTAGAAATCGGAGCGACCGGAGGCCCTCACCACAAGGGTATCAGTGGGTTCCGTTTGGGTGGCACTCACCAGGTGGCGGCTCACAGCCACGCCCTTGTCGGCCACACTCTCGCCCGCCTCCACAAAGCGCACATCATCAACTCTTACAATGGTGCTGATATGTTCGGCACCAAGGGCCCCAATTTCCACCATCTCGGCCTTCGGTTTGTGGCCCACGCCGCAGTGTTCCACCAGCGAGCACCAAAGGGCCCACTCTATGGGCGAGGTCTGGTAGCCATCGCCCTGCGGAGCATTGCCCACCCTCACAGAGTGGCCATAGCCGCCAATGGTCAGCCCACAGCACCCGACACGCAGGCTGTCGCCCACAGAGTATGTTTCATAGAGTCGTGCGTCATTGATACTGAACACCACACCTCCCGTGTGGTCTTGGAGTATGAGTTGGTGGTAGAGTTCGCCATAGCGGTCGGTGCCAACCACCACACCCTCCACAACAACCTGCTCGGTAATCCTCACAGGGTAACCTCGGTAGAGCGATTTGAGTTCTCGAATTGATATTCTCTCCACCTCCCCACTCTCGCCCGCAGAGCACCCACACGCCACCACAGCAAGGGCCACAAGAGCGAGCCTACCTATTGTCGATATCCTCATAAGTGCGTGGTTTAAGGACAAACATATCGGCCCCAAATTGACGGTCATGGTAGAGAATACCGCTGATGTTCACGTCGCCCACAGGTAGTGGTGTTGTTGCAAAGTCGGCATAGCGGCTTGTGCAGACCGCCAGCGAGTCGCCTGCCGAGGTGAGGAATAGTCGGTAGGAGGTGGAAGAATATGGGTTGGAGCCCCAATCGCTCTCGTCGCCCACATAATGTAGCCCCTCAACTCTCACAAGTCGTCCGCACATCCTCTCGGAGAGGGTGTCAACGAGCACCCTTTGCGGCTCCATCGGCTCGCCCCTGCCAACCACCACAACGCACCTGTCAACCACTGCCGGCACACCCAATGGCTCCACACGGTAGTCGCTCCACGAGCTAATCGTGCGCCCCATCTGCACCACTCCGTCCACACTCATAACGGCCAATCCATCGGCCCTCACAGCCAGCTGTGTACCAACGGGGTAGGAGTTGTGCAGGTCGTAGAGTCCGATGTGTAGCTCCACCGCAGCGCTATGGTCTTCAAAAAGGATTGTTTGGTAGAAATTACCACTCCTGTCGTTGGCCGTAACCACACCGCCAAAGACCACTCCCTGCGGTATGGTTGTCCCCTCCGTGGCACACTCTGCCGCCAACGACAAGGGTGTATTAGCGCTCACATCGGGCCACTCCTCACTCGGAGCCGGCGGGTTTGTGTAACCACACGACCAACTCAAAAGCAACACGAGCAGCACAAGGGAGAGGGGCTTAAAAGTCATAGCTTATGGTAATGGTTGTGTTTCGAGGATAGGAGTATTGGAATTTACTCGGGTGGGGCTCATAGCCCAGGGCATACTCTTTTTCGGTAACAAAGAGTCGGGAGGGTTGATAGCCGTCGTATTTCACACAACCACCCAGCAGGTTACGCACCGAGAGCGACACACCCACATCTCCCACACGGCGATAGATGGTGGCCGAAAGGTTGGGTGCTGTGCCCAGCGACTGTTGCGCTGTGAGTGCCTCACGCTCCTCGGGCGAGAGGTTGCGTTCCAAGAGGTAGTCGGAGCAGAAGAGCAGCGAAGGCTCCATCCTGCGCCCCGCAGCGAGTGCACCTTCGAGGCTAACCATCCACCCACCTCTGGGCCTCCAAGAGGCCTTGATCACCGCCAAAACCATAGGCGAGGAGTGGGAATAAAGACCTTTGAGTCGCAGAGGCGTCTCTCTTACGATGACCTTGCCCGTGGTGCTCTCCACAATGTCGGCCACGCCGTCGGCCACATACCTCCACGAGCCCACCGATAGCGCGCCCTCCACACTCCAATCTGCCGAAGGATACCATCCTGCATCGGCCTCCACACCCACACGCAGAGTCTTTATTCCGCCTGCCAAGAGGGCCGAAGATGTGCCGTCGATGTCGCTCCAAAAACTCTCCACTCGGCTTACACCCTCTGCGTAGTTAGCCCAAAGTGTCGCCGCAAGTTTCACCTTCCCCTTGCGCCACTCGCCCTTCACATCGGCGCCATAGTTCTCCTCCACACGCGCGTATGGATTTATGGTAGCACACTCCTTGGGCGAAGCGATGATGTGGCTGTGATGTGGAGTGCGTAACGAGCCGTGAAGCGAAGCTCCAATATCTCCACGGGTACCCACACGATAGTTCCAAGTGGTTTTGAGCATAGCCTCCGATAGGTTGCGTAGGCGTATATCGCCACCCGTGAGCGTGTTACGATAGTGTAGTGTTTTATTACCCAACGAGCCGCCAACCGATATTGTTCCGTAGTCGCCCGACGCGGACCACGACTCATAGAGTTCGCTCTCGAAGCACTCCACCGTGTAGTCGTGCATATCAAACCCCGTGGAAAGATACTCCCCACCGAGCAGGTCGTGTTGTTTGTTGTGGAATCGGTGCGTGTGGTAGCCAACAGTGAGGCCACCAAAGAGTCCTTCGACCATCACCACATTGCCGTCAAGTCTACGCCTACCACCCTCGCCACCGGATATGTTTACCTCGGCCGAGAGGATGTCCGTCAGGTCGTCCATCATTGCATAGACGGCACCCCTCGGTGAGAGACGGTTGATGTCGTAGAGTCTGTCCCATCCAATCTGAGTGTAGGAGCTGTCCCTGCGTCGCCACACGCCCTCGGCCTCCAAAGCGAGCGTGGGGTCGTCGTAGCCACTCGGCAGGTAGCCATACCAATCGGGCAGAGGGCTTGCCGCGTCGTTCCAATCGAGTCCCAAGCGGCTCTTACGCCCCGCCCTGACCATCGCCGACACGCTCGCACCCACAATGCCAAACTCATCCTCCAACGACCACTCGCCATAGAGTACCGGCACCGCCTCGCGCCTCACATTAGACGAGCGCACTCGGCCCTGCTGGTAGCCCCACGAGGAGTTGTAGAGCCTGTCGGCAGCGAGTCCAAAGACCTCCTCGGTATTCCAACTGCGGGCCGACCTCTCCATTGGAGCGAGTCCAAAGGCCACAACCAAGCGGCCACACATATCGCCATAGACACTCTGCCACTTGCCTGCACTCCTCTCGGCTGCCACCCACAAGTGGGCCTGACGAGAGTAGACACCCTCGATGTGGGCATCCCTACCGCCCCTTGCGCCCACGGCGAGTGAGTAGTGCCACACGTTACTCAGGTGGCCCACAGAGGAGTAACCCACACCGAGGCGATAGTTGCGCTCGGCATAGTTCAACTTTATGGAGTTGGATTTTCTCAAAAAAGATGGCGAAGGGTTGAACCACTCGCCCCTGAGGTCGGCTCCGTGTAGGGTTTGCGTGGTGTAGAGGTCCAACCCTCCACTTGTTGGTACACGTCGCAGAAGAGATAGAAGATTGTAGTCGGTCCACTCGTCGAGTGGTGAGGCAATGTTGTGGGCACCGAGCCTCACAACCTCGCTGTCCGACTCTTCACCTCGGCGTGAGTAGGTAACGTGTGAAACACCATAGCGCACGAGTCGCTCAAAGATGGGCTGTCGTGAAGTGGAACGATAGTAGAGAGTGGTATCTGCCGAGAGGTCCAAGAGCTCCTCAAAGAGTCCTTGCGGATTCTCCTCATAGAATTTGTCGCTCAATGCTTGTGCTTGCGCCGCCACAACGAACAATAGGAATACGAGTAAAAGGATTAGTCGACGCATGAGAATTGAGAGTTGAGTTACCACCCACTTCATGGGTGTTTTTTTCATATTACCATGCCAAAGGTAGCACAAAATTATAAATCTACAAAAGATTGGTGTCTTTGGAATCCAATAATATTATATGATTGAGGAGTGTGTGCGGGTATTAAAAATGTTACCCGCGAGGTGGCAATTCCTTCCCTAAGGTAGGGGAGGTGGTCGAAGACCAGAGGGGGATGCTGTCGGTCGACGGTTGACGGTCGACGGTCGACAAAAATAAAGGGCCCCGAAATTCGGAGCCCTTCACTTTCTTTTGAGTTCTTACGCTTACTCGCTGATGGGAGTTACGTTAACAAACGATTTGCCGTTTGCCTTCTTGTGGAAGCTTACGGTACCATCTACCAATGCGAACAGGGTGTGGTCTTTACCCATACCTACGTTCTCACCGGGATTGTGAACAGTACCCCTCTGACGGACGAGAATGTTGCCAGCTTTTGCAAACTCACCGCCGAACAATTTAACGCCGAGTCGTTTGCTCTCCGACTCACGGCCGTTCTTTGAACTACCTACACCTTTCTTGTGTGCCATTGTCTGTGAATTTTAAGTTATGCAACAATAATGTCCTCTACCACTACCTGGGTCAGATACTGACGGTGACCGTTCAGTTTCTGGTAACCTTTACGACGTTTCTTCTTGAAAACAAGAACCTTGTCGTCCCTCAGGTGACGAAGAACTTTTGCTTTTACAGAGGCACCTTCTACAACAGGTGTGCCTACCAAAACCTGACCGTCGTTGTCTACCAGCAGGACTTTGTCGAAGCTCACCGAGGCTTCTACATCCTCGTGGAGACGGTTTACGTAGAGCTTCCTACCTTTCTCAGCCTTAAACTGTTGGCCTGCGATTTCTACTATTACGTACATAGTTTTAATAAATGATTTAGTGCTAATTAGCCCGCAAATATACACATAAAATTGGAAATGGAAAATGGAAAGTTGAAAATTGTGTAATTTTCTCGCATTTTTTACAATATGTATTCTTTTGGTCTGTTTTTTGGTGGTTTGTGTTGGCCTCTTGTGGCCCCACTGTGCAATGAAAATTTCGCTCATTCCGAAGCCCCACATCCTGCTCGCAGCCGACAATGGAAAGCTCCTGTTGCAGCTCTCAACACTCCTCTCGGACACCCACGCCGAGATTACCCTCGCACACTCCCCCGAGGCGCTACACACCTTCGCCACCGGGGAGCCCTATGATTTGATTATCACCACTTTCGGGTGGTCGCTGCTCGGCCCTCAGCCACTCGTTTGCACAATGCGTTCGGAGGGATATCGCACTCCCATCTTCGTCCTGCTTGACGAGGGGGACAAAGAGCTTGCCGCCAACCTCACCATGGCACTCCTACACTGTGGCGTGGCGCAGGTCCTACTGCTCCCCGTCAACTCCCGCAGGCTCCACCGAAAGGTGCACCAACTTTTGGCCACCGAGAGGGAAAAAACAATGCACTCCATTGCGCAAAAACTCTCCTATTAAGCCCCTTTTTTTCGCGCCTCAATCGCTGCGGCTCTCTTAAAAAGAGAGAAATTGCATTTTGGGGAGCAAAAAATTTCGTTATCTGAAAAATTATCCGTACCTTTAAGTGGTCAATAGAACGACTTTTTGAAAAATGACACAAAAGAATACCTTTATAAAACATATACTCTGTGTGTGGTTACTGCTTGCGGGAGTCCTCACAGCACAGGCACAGAGCGCACAATCCACAGAGATAAAGCCCATTAAGGGCGAAAAGTGGTGGGGACTCGTGGTCGACACCGACCATATATCCATCCCTTTCTCCGCCCCCTTCACACTCAACACGGCCGAATGTTCGCCGGCATCCTACCGAGCTGATATGATACTCTCCAACCGCGGACGCTATGTGTGGAGCGACTCGCCACTGATGGTTACCTTCGACGGAACCAAGATTGTGGTCAGCTCCGTGTCGCCCGACGCCACCACCAAACCTGTGGTCCAAAAGGCAGGGCGTTCGCTCAGGGAGGCCTACCTGATGTGTTGCCACCGCAACTTTCCGCCCAAAGCCATCGCCGCCGAAAAGGCTCTGTTCGGCGCGCCAATCTATGAGCTCGGAGGGCCGGAGTCCATCCTCTACACCCAGCAGGATGTGGCTGCCTTTGCCGACTTGCTCCAAAAGCGTGACGTACCCAAAGGTACAATTCTGATACCACAAGGGTGGCGCAGTTCGACGGGTACGATAACTTTCGACACCGAGGCCTACCCGTCGCCCAAAGAGTTGATTGACGACCTTCACAGCAAGGGCTGGAAGGTGATGCTCACCGTAACACCATACGTTCCCGCTTCCGGTAGGGGCTACCGTCGCAGTCTGCGCGAGGGACGACTGATGACCGACAAGAGGGGTACTCCGCTGGTCTTTGAGAGCCGCCTGGGATATACCGCCTGCCGAAAGCTTGACGACAGGGCGGCCACAGAACTCAACGCATCGCTGAAAGTATTGCAGGCCGACCTCGGTGTCGACGGCTTCTACTTCGACTGCCTCGATGCGCTGCCACTCTTTGAAGCGAATAGTGACGGGTTGGAACACTTCCTGACTGCTTGGCACAGCGTGGCCGATGGTATCGACTCGTCCATCTACTCCACGCCGACACACACACAGTTGGGCAGCGTGGTGAGCTCCGTATCTCCCTCTCGTGCCTACACCTGGGGTGCGCTGGAAAAGACTCTTGAAACAGCCATTGGCGCAGCCGTACTCGGCTACACCCGCACCTGCGTTGCTGCCGACCTCAACTTCGCACCCAAGAAGGGAGTGGCCGACGAGGCACTCATTTTGCGTACCGCACAAATGGCTTCGCTACTGCCTGTGGCCATTGTACCCTATGCCGTGTGGAGCATATCGGACACCGCTGCCGTGGACAAAATGCTCGACCTGCGCACCAAGATAGGCCCCTACATCCTCTCACTGGCCGAGGAGTCGGTAACCACCGCTGAGCCCATCATCCGCCATCTTGAATACCAATTCCCACGCACGGGATTTACCAATTGCAGGGACGAGTATATGATTGGCAACCGCTACCTTGTGGCACCCGTCATTAGCGACACGGGTAGCCGTATGGTGCGCCTACCCAAAGGCAAGTGGCTGGGGCCCGATGGCCGCAAAGTCAAGGGACCGAGGGTGATAGACATAACCGCCGCCAATGGGGATATTGTGGTATTTGAACAAGTTGAATAGAGAGACAAACCTTAGAACTATGATAACCGTAACCCAAAAACAGATTTTTTTGCCCAAGGCAGTCAACGCTGCCATCAGGGCCGGACGTGCCATCCTCGACATCTACGAGAGTCCCGAGCACGCCAACTTCGACCTCAAAAAGGACAAAACACCCATCACTACTGCCGACCGCAGGGCTCACGAGATTATCAAACAATACCTCGGCTACATCCGCATCCCCATCTTGAGCGAGGAGGGACGCGAGTTGCTCTATGAGGAGCGCAAGGCGTGGGACTTGTTTTGGTTGGTGGACCCGCTGGACGGCACCGTGGAGTTCCTCAAAGGCAATGGCGAGTTCACCGTCAACATCGCCCTGATGGTTGACAACCACCCCACCATTGGCGTAATCTATGTGCCCTACAAGCAGGAGCTATATTTTAATGATCCCGACTGTGGAGCTTATAAACGAACGGGGGTGGTAGCTTCGGAAGATGTTGAGTTGGTCTATGACGACCTCTTCGAGGGGGCAGTGCTGTTGCCTTCGGTGATGCACGGCGAGGATAGCCCGCTGAGGGTTGCCATCAGTCGCTCCCACAACACCCCCGAAACATTTGAGCACATCGACACCCTGAGGGAACAATATCCCGACTTGGAGGTTGTGGAGCAGGGTAGTAGCTATAAGTTCTGCCTCATTGCCGAGGGCGTTGTGGACTACTATGTTCGCACCACCAAGACCTACGAATGGGACACCGCTGCGGGCGAAGCTATCTTGGCGGCTGCGGGCGGCCAGACGCTATCCTATCCCGAGGGCGAGCCGCTGAAATATAACGACGAATGGATTGAAAACCCACACTTTACCTGCCGCCGAAAAGGGTTTTGAGGCAATCTCCCAAAGGGAGAAAGGGCAGAAAAGGAATTGAAAATTGAAAATTGAAAATTGAAAATTACTCCTCCCCTAAGGTAGGGGAGGTGCCCAAAGGGCGGAGGGGTATGCAGACGGTCGACGATTGTCGGTTGTCGGTTGTCGGTCGACGGTCGACGGTTGACGGTTGACGATTGTCGGTCGACGGTTGTCGGTTGACGGCTGACGGCTGACGGTCGACAAAAAAACTAATTATCTCGGAGGAAATTTTGTGCCAAACGAAAAGGTGGCCCCGCAGTTTGCTGACGCAAATGAGGAGGCCACCTATTGAAGTGCGGTGCAAAATTTACCCGAGAGAATCAGTTTTTTATTGCGCCACAAGCCCCACACTCCCCATTACAATCCGGATTAGTGTCGCAACTCTCCAAACCCATAGCCTCCATCTGAGCCTCACGCTCCTGCTGCATAGCACACTTAATGCCACGCTCTTTCATATGCGGATTGGTGGATATTTCCGACTGAATATCGTGGCCCTTGAAGATGCGTGTGAGCGATAAACCCAACATAAAAAAGGCCACAACGAGGATGCTCGCAACGATTACTACTATTATTGTATTCATTTTTCTTGGCAAAAGTTTACATTATTTAGGACAAAAGTAGTAAATTTGTGCGATATATGCGCCTTTGTGTGGGAAAAACAACTCGCAAAGGTGGCAATTTTTGTCAACGACAACAAACACAGAGAGATATGCGTATAGTCATTGCAGGAGCAGGAGAGGTTGGTAGCCACTTGGCCCGAATGTTGGGCGAGGGTAACCACGACATCACCGTCATAGATAGCGACTCCAAACTGCTCGAAGATGTGGCCGGTACTACGGACGTGGTTACTGTGGAGGGCGATTGTACCACCTTCGCCACACTCAAAAAGGCATCTGTGAGGAAGGCCGACCTCTTCATTGCCGTAAACCACGAAGAGAGCCCCAACATCATCTCGGCAATGCTCGCCAAACAACTCGGCGCACGCAAGACCATCGCACGTATTGATAATAATGAGTACCTCGAAGCCAACAACAAGGAGGTATTTATTGATATCGGTATCGACTACCTCTTCTACCCCGAGAAGATTGCCGCCCAAGAGGTTGTAAACCTGTTGGGCCACTCCTCGGCCACCGAGTATGTGGATTTCTCGGGTGGCAAGCTGGCCCTCTCGGTATTTAAGATTGAGCCCGACTCCACCTTTGCAGGCCGCAGATTGTCGGACCTCACGGAGGAGAGCGTGGGTATCGCCTTCCGCACGGTGGCTATCGCAAGGGACGAGCAGACCATCATACCCCACGGCGACGATGTCTTCAAGGAGGGCGACACTATCTATGTGGTGGCCAACAGGGCTAACATCGAAAAACTTATCGCTATGGGTGGCGAGGAGGATATTGATGTTAAGAATGTGATGATTCTGGGCGGCAGTCGTGTGGGTGTTCGCATCGCGCTGGACTTGCAGGACAAACTCAACGTGAAGCTCATTGAGTATAATGGCGAGAAGGCCTACCGCTTGGCGGAGTTGCTGGACAAGACGCTCATCATCCACGAGGACGGACGAGATATGGAGGCTATGTTGGAGGAGGGTATCAGTAATATGGATGCCTTCATTGCCGTAACGGGCCGTAGCGAAACAAACATCCTGACGGCTATGATTGCCAAGAAGATGGGTGTGAAGAAGGTGATTGCCGAGGTGGAAAACCTCAACTACATCAACCTCGCCGAGAGTATCGGTATCGACACCATCATCAACAAAAAGCAGGTTACGGCCAGCAACATCTTCCGCTTCACGATGAATACGGACGTGCAGGCCATCAAGTGCCTGACGGGCTCGGAGGCCGAAGTGTTGGAGTTTATTGTCAAGCCCAACTCGCCCGCCACCAAGCAGACCGTTGCCGAACTCGGCTTCCCCAGCGATGCGACCATCGGTGGTGTTGTGAGGGGCGAGAATGTCTTCCTTGTCAACGGCCAGACGCAGATTAACGCCTACGACCGAGTGGTTGTCTTTTCGCTCCCATCGGCCATCAGCAAGGTGGGCAAATTCTTCAATTAGGGCTAACGGCTAATGGCTGTAATAAAAAGAATACACAAAAAAATATAAAACAATGTCATTGATACCCAAACTGATGCAAATCTACTTTGCTCCGCGCATAAGGCAGATTGAGCATTTCAAAAAACACCCCATCGAGGTACAACACAAACAGTACGAAAAACTTGTCAAGGCGTGTAGCAAAACCGCCCTCGGCAAGGAGTTAGGAGTGGTGGAGGGCCTCCCCTACTCGGAGTTCCGCAAGAGGGTACCCGTTATGGAGTACCCCGACTTTGCGAAGTATATCAACCGAGTGAGGGCCGGTGAGAAGAATGTGATTTGGCCGGGCAAGATTATCTACTTTGCCCAGAGCTCCGGTACCACCGCAGGCCACAGCAAATATATCCCCGTCACCAAGGAGGGTATCATCGGTAGCCACCTGAGGGGCCCGAAGGATGTGGCTGCCATTTACACCCACCTCTATCCCGACAGCCAGGCCTTTGCCGGCAAGACTCTCACCCTGGGAGGTAGCAACCAGAGGGGTATGGAGGGAAGTATTCCGCTGAGCGACATCAGTGGCGCAATGATGAACTACACCCCACGCATCGCTATGAACTTCCGTGTGCCCCGCAAGGAGATTGCTCTGCTGCCGAGTTTCGACGACAAGGTGGCCAAGATATGCGAGGAGGCTATGAGCTATGACGTGAGGACCTTCTCGGGAGTGCCTTCGTGGAACCTTATTATGTTGGAGCGTATCCTGAAATATACGGGCAAGGAGAATATGTTGGAGGTGTGGCCCAATATGGAGCTCTTCATCCACGGCGGCACCAGCTTCAAGGCATACCGCGCACAGTTCGACAAGATGTTCCCCTCGGAGAAGATGCGCTATATGGAGACCTACAACGCCTCGGAGGGCTTCTTTGGCGTGGCCGAGGAGTGCTACACCGACGAGATGCTCTTGATGCTGGACTACAAGTGCTTCTATGAGTTCTGGCCTACCGACCACCTCGACGATGCCAACTACATTGTACCCTTGGAGGGCGTGGAGATCGGCAAGAACTACGCTGTGATTATCACATCGAGCAACGGCTTGTGGAGGTATATGATTGGCGACACCATCCGCTTCACACAAGCAACCCCCTATAAGTTCCGCTTCACGGGCCGTACCAAACTCCACGTGAACGCCTTTGGCGAGGAGGTCATCATCGACGATGCCGAGAAGGCCATTGAGGGTGCTTGTAAGGCCACGGGTGCCGAGATTGAGGAGTTCACTATGGCTCCCGTGTTTATGGGTGCTTTTGAGGGCTCACAGCAGGGTGCCCACGAGTGGGTGGTCAGCTTCCGCAAGGCTCCCGACAACTTGGAGGCCTTTGCCGACGCTCTGGACCAGACTCTTATTGCGGAGAACTCCGACTATGCAGGTAAGCGTAGGAACAACTTTGCGCTCCGCAAGCCCATCGTTACGGTTGTTCCGGCGGGCACTTTCGAGGCCCTGCTGCGTAAGGACGGCCGTGTGGGTGGCCAGATTAAGATTCCCCGCCTGAGCAACGAGAGGGCATACGTTGAGAGACTCAAAGCCTTTGCAGAGGAGGCGTAGAGGGAGTCAAATTTTTCCCTAACCTCCCTGAAATATTTACTAACTACTCTTTACTAATTACTAATTTAAAAGACGTTAGACGATTGACGTTGGACGTTAGACAAAGAAGGAATATGTATATAGCCATTGCAGGAAATATCGGTAGCGGTAAGACTTCGCTCACCGAAAGACTTTCGGCCCACTACGGAGCCAAAGCATACTATGAGGACATCGACAACCCCTACATCTCGGACTTCTACGAGGATATGAACCGCTGGTCGTTCAACTTCCAGATGTACTTCCTGGGTAGTCGCATCAACCAGACGTTGCAGATGTTGAACGAGAGTACCGGCCACGTTATTCAGGACCGCACCATCCACGAGGATGCACACATCTTTGCTGGCAACCTCCACCAGATGGGGCTGATGAGTTCGAGGGACTATGGTACTTATATGAAGATTTTCAATCTTGCCACCGACCTCGTGCCCGCGCCCGACGTGCTTATCTACCTCAAAGCGAGCGTGCCAACCCTCGTGCGCCAGATTCTGAAACGTGGTAGGGAGTATGAGAAGAATATCGACCTTGAGTATCTCGAAAGGCTCAACAACCGCTACAACGAGTGGATTTCGGGCTACAAGGGTAAACTCCTCACCATCAATATCGATGAGACCGACTTTGTGGGTAACCCCGACATCTTGAAGGACATCGTCCGCCAGGTGGAGGAGCTCTACGCCAAAGAGCAGCAACTCACCATTGAGTATATGTAAGAAGGGCAGTAAGCAGTCAGCCGAAAGCTAAAAGCCAAAAACTGAAAACTAATAAATGGTTGATAGCGTTTTGCATAGCGACTTTGTGGCACAGTTGAGTGCCGAGTTGGGCGACCACCAGGCCGCCCTGCTTGTGGATGCGCTGATGAACTCTCCGCAGCCCACCTCCGTGCGACTCAACCCACACAAAGCCATAGGCACAATGCCGGAGGGTAAACAAGTGGCGTGGTGCGAGTGGGGACGCTATCTACCTGAGAGGCCACGCTTCACGGTGGACCCACACTTTCAGGCCGGTAGGTACTATGTGCAGGAGGCCGCCTCTATGTTTGTGGGCCACCTCTTGGTGGAGGCTCTTGGGAGCGATATTCCACAGGGTATAAGGGTGTTGGATATGTGCGCCGCACCGGGTGGCAAGAGCACACTTTATAGCTCCATTGTGGGCGACAAGGGTGTGGTGGTTGCCAACGAGGTCATCCGCACAAGGGCCTCCGTATTGGCCGACAATGTGATGAGGTGGGGCGTGGGTAACACGGTTGTTACGAGCAACGACCCCTCGCACTTCGGCTCGTTGGAGGGTTGGTTTGATGTGGTGGCTGTGGATGCTCCTTGCTCG
>JBGUSZ010000059.1:0-16929 GCA_045132795.1 Tidjanibacter sp.
CAAACTACCCGATAATGATGGCTACATCCCCAACGAAGAGCCAATAAACATCGAAACACCAGTAGCACTCTTTACCAATACTCCAATAAAATCTTTGCGTGCTGCTATTGAAGATCAAGGTATATCAGTTAAAATATCCAACTCGTGTGGCTTGTATGTCTGTAATCGCTTGTATTATGAAGCTCTGATGCTCTGCAAAAAATGTCATATGAAGTCGATATTCATTCATCTTCCATTTTACGAGGGACAACCATCTGCAAAACCTAATAAACCCACTATGCCACAGAATGACATGGTTAAGGCAATCCAAACTATAATTGAAAAGATAAATGACAAGTATAGAGAATTTTAAGAAACAACTCGCCCGAGTGTTTGATAGCGATTTACGCACTAGGCAGTGGGAGAATTATGCCGATTATGCTATCATAGGCTTAATAGTTATTTCAACTATCGAGGTTTTTCTATCTACATATGATGGCATAGTTGAAAAGTATGGAAAGTTCTTGCACTTTATAGACTATTTTACAACTATTTGCTTTACAATAGAAGTGTCGTTGCGCATTTGGGCTGCTGACCAGATTGCGCCAAAATATAAAGGCTTTTGGGGACGAGTAAGATATTGTTTTAGCTTTTATGGATTGATAGACATTCTTTCCACATTCCCATTCTATGTAAACTTGTTTGTTCAGGTTCCATATATGGCGATGAAAGTCCTACGAATAGCGCGACTGCTTCGTGTTTTTCGTTATGTAAAGGCGTTCAACATTCTTTCAAGAGCTATAAAGGCAAAGAGACAGGAAATGGTGGTATCATTACAGTTTCTTGCAATAGTTACATTAATCTTATCGTTTATACTATTTTTTGTTGAACACAATGCTCAGCCTGAGGTATATGATAATGGTTGGAAATCAGTAGTGTGGGCATTTGCACAATATATCGGTGACCCAGGTGGTTTTGCAGATACTCCTCCTATTACATTAACTGGGCGACTTATCGCATGCGTGATTGGAGTACTTGGCATTGCGATTTTTGCAGTACCTGCAGGTTTGATAGGGTCTGCATTTACGGAAGTTATGGATAAGGACTCCAAAACCGAAGAACTAAAAAAGAACAGCCATCGAATAAATGAATTTATGCTTGTAAAAAGTATAAAGCGTGCTGGTATATTCTTTCCTGCTAAAAACATAAGCATTGGAGACCTACAGCTTGAACTAGGTTTAGCTGATGCTGAAATCATCAAGGCTGTATCAAATTCAAAAAACTTGCGTTTGAAAAACCTTGCTAATGCAATAAGCTCTGGTCCGAAGACAGATATGATAGTTATAAATCAGTTTCATGTAAACACACTATATGGCTCTCATGTTGACAGAGATTCATCTGTAACAATTGTCAATCCTCTTGGTCGAGGAGACAACGGTCTGAGTTTCTTCGATTGGCATATTGCTCAAATAGGAGGATTCAATTATGTAGCTAATGAGTTGTTTTCAAGGACACATTCAGATGTAAATTCTCGTTGTAATTTCTATACGGTGGACGAACCCAATAATCCATCATTCAAAAAATTTATTGATGATATCACTCATGGAAAGGGTAAAAATGATTGGATTATTGTTATTGCAGGGGAGCAGATTGTAAAGAATTCACCTTATGATTTTCATTTTGAATTGGGTGGCGATCGTGGCGAAACATCTTTCGATTTTGACGAGTGTATCCCTTGGAATAGGAGTTTGACAAAACAATTATATGAGGATTTCTCTAAGACATTAGAGGAAACCATTCAACTGAAGACGGACCTGCATAGTGTACAGCCGAAGGTTGGTGCAAAGAATTTAGCTCGCTATCTTACAACACAGACTGAGGCAAATGTATTGCTTCTGACTATCTCTTATGACCTAATGGTCTTTAAGAAAAATGTATATGAAGCCATAATTAATGTAGCCAATGTGCTTAATCGAAATTTAGAGACACGTAAACCTATTGGGTTACATTTGAGCGAATATAGTGTAAGACCTATCGAATCGCAATATTGGAGAAAGCTATATCTCACAGAAGATTAATTGTGATGAAAAAATAGTTCTTGTTGATTAGATTGTAATATTCGATATATTCATAAAGTCATGGCATGGAAAATAATCTCACTGCACGGCTGGTGGGTATCATTTGAGCGAGATAGTGATGTATATCTAAAACACGAAGAGGTTTCAGGGTTTAGCTCTATTGAGAAGATTGAGGTGGATGGAAGTGAAACGCCCTACAAAGAGTCCGATTTTACATCTGTTGAATTGGGTAGAATAGTTACTGAATACCCTACAAAATATGCACCCGGACTTAGACGCCGTAAATCAGACGGATGCTTTACTATAAAAATCAACGCACGGGAGTTTGATCCGAAAAAACTGCAACTTCATTATGCCAATGTTGTTATAAAGATTGGCGATGAGGAGATTGATACAGGCAATAGAATCGTATGGGATATAACATATAATGGGAGAAAATGCCATTTGAAATGGAAAAGCAATGGCAAAAGAGAATACCAAACTGTAATTTGGTATAAATCGCCATTTATATACGATGATTGCAGTTTCGCTGAAGGAGTTGCTGCTGTTTCGCTAAATGGTTGGGCTGGTTTTGTTGACACAAAAGGCAATATTATTATTCCATTTCAATATGAGAATGTAGAGCATTTCCAGTACGGTATTGCTCCTATTGAAATCTTCGATGATGTATCGCGTGAATATAAATGTGGGTTCATAGATAAAACAGGAAAAGAGATTATCGCTTGTGAATACGATGAAGTCCACCACTTCTTCGATGGACGTGCTTTAGTCGTTGAAAGATGGAATGGTTATGGTTTCATAGATGAAAGAGGTAATGAGATTGTTCCTTGTTGCAACCTTCTGTTGCGGGATTATATTGGAGAGATGTATTATGATTACGATTTTTGCGAGGAAAGAGCAATCTTTTGTAAAAAAGATTCAAAGAGGTGCGGGTATATAGATCTAAATGGCAAGGAGATAACACCTTTAGAATATTGGGGAGCAAGGCCTTTTAGCGAAGGTCTTGGAGCTGTCCAGAGTAAAGATGGTTGGGGTTTTGTGGATAAGACGGGAGTTGAGGTGATACCTTGCATATATTCTGATGTAAACTCCTTTTACGAAGGACTCGCAGCTGTGAAAATTAATAATCGTTGGGGATTTATAGATAAAACCAATCGACTTGTTATCCCATGCGAATATAAGTATGTTGGTCGCTTTGATGAAGGGTTAGCTCCTGTGAAAGTTGGAGAAAAATGGGGATTTGTAGATAAAACTGGCAATCAGGTAATTCCGTGTATTTATATCGATGTGGGAGAATTTGAGAACGGAATGGTTCCTGTTTGCAAAGGTAAAAAATGGGGTTACATTGACCGAAATGGTAATCTTGTTGTTTCTTGTATATATGACCACGCAGAGAATTACAAAGCTAACGGGCTTGCTTGCATAAGCATAAATGAAAAGATGGGATGTATAGACCGAACTGGAAGAGTTGCAATACCCCTCATATATGATTGCATTGCAAATCATGAAACTATATTGGTGGCGGAACTTGAAGAAAAGTGGGGGCTTATTGACCTTGAAGGCAACCCTGTCGAGGATTTCTCGGTTTATAAAGTTTTGGCAAGAAAATACGACCAGGTGTTTATAAACAATGGAGAGGTGCGGACTTACTCCTTTGCACTTGATGGAAAGTATGGACTTGCAGCTGATGATGGTAATGAACTGATACCTCCACGTTACGATTGGTTAGGAAATGGTTTTGTGGAAGATATGCTTGCTGTTGGAATTCGAGGAAAGGGAGTGGGATTTGTAAATAAACAAGGCGAAGAGATTGTTGCTCCGCAATATGAGGAGGCGAGCGACTTCCATGAGGGAAGGGCTGCTGTACGTTTGAATGGTAAATATGGCACAATAGACAAACGCGGAGAGATTGTGGTGCCGTTAATTCACGATAAAATAGGAATGCACACCACTAAGATTTGGGTCGATGAGTAGTTTGGGTGAAATGCTTTAAAAAAATAACGGGAACTTTATGGTATCAATTCATGGAGTTCCCGTTAATATATTACTGATAATAAGTGTGGTATATTTAATATTTCGGTTCAAGTGTGGAGTTGATTAGTCTATTTGGTTAGAGGTTCTGGAATACCTATGGAACAAATAAACATACCCCACACTCGTATCGGATGAGCATGGGGCAGAACACCCCAGAGTAATCGATACGGAGTGACGAGTGTGATGCTTTCCCTGTTCCATTGAAATTTTCCAGATTTCTAACCAAGGATAAAAGCTAATACACTTTCATCAACAAATATGTCCGCCGGCGGGCACACACCCTCCGACGCTACAAATATATATATTTTTTTGGAACAACACACACCTCGGCACTATTTTTAACAAACTATTCCACAACGATTCACACCATCCAAACGGCCCAAATGGCAAAAAATGGATAATTTTGAACAAAAGGTCTATTTACGCACAAGCCAAACACAAGGTGCTGATAACAAGTATATTAGCCACAATGAAGCACCCACAACGTCTTTCTCAAAAAGAAAAAAATCAAATAATTTTCAATTCTCAATTTTCAATTCTCAATTTATTGTGTATCTTTGCAGTCCGAAATTCGGATTATACTGAATAGGAAAAAACCGATAAACATTAAATAGCGCTATGAAAAGGACTTATCAACCTTCCAAGAGGAAAAGAATCAACAAGCACGGTTTCCGTGCTCGTATGGCTACCGTAAATGGCCGCAAGGTTTTGGCAGCCCGTCGTGCAAAAGGCCGTAAGAAACTCACCGTTTCGGACGAGTTGCGCAACAAATAGTCGAGAGACTAACAGTTGATTCGAGAGGGTTTGATGGTGGCAAGGCCACCCGCTCGTAACCCCACAGAGAAAAACCACATCGGACGCGATGTGGTTTTTTTTATTTCCTTTTTTTACTTTTGCACACAAGCGAGGTCTATACAAACAAACACAACCCACCGAGAATGGCAACTAACTGCGACAAAGACATATTGGAGGCCTTCGACCACAACCCACAAGAGGGTTTCGGGCTTCTGTTGGAGCGTTTCCAGCAGCCCCTCTATTGGCACATTCGCAGGCTTGTGGTCAGCCACCTCGACACCGAAGACATCACGCAGGAGGTCTTTGTGAGGATATACGAGGGGTTGCCCAAGTTCCGAGGACAGTCGTCGCTCACAACGTGGATCTACCGCATTGCCACCAACGAGGCCCTTAGGTGGTTGAGGCGCAACAAGCGCAGGGGTGCACTGCTACTCGACAGCGGAGAGGTCGCCCCACATCAGGAGCCTCACATCAACTATGGCGACATTGAGGCTGTGGTGTTACAGAGGGCCATCTCTCGTCTGCCACGCAAGCAGCAGTTGGTCTTCAACCTCTGCTACTACGACGAGTTGGACTACGAAGAGGTGGCGGCCATTGTCGGGTGTAAACCCTCGGCAGCCAAAGCCAACTACCACTTGGCGAAGAAGAGCATTAAGGAATTTTTGATTGCAAACCTATAAAGAGCAAAATGGAAGCAATGAAAGAGTTTAAGGAGATAGACAACATTGGCAAGCGACTGCCCTACACTACCCCAGAGGGGTTTTTCGAAGGGCAGCAGGCCGATATCATGGCCCGCATAGCCAACCGTCCACACAAGGGCCGCCCCCTTCGTGGAAGCACGGTAGCTCTTTGGGCAGCAGCCGTGGCAGCCTCGGTAGTGGTTGCTATTGTGGCCACCCTGCCGGCCCGCACCTCGGAGAACTCATTCGACCAGATGTTGGCCCAGCTGACCGACGAGCAGTGCAACTCACTGGTGGCAACTTACACCAACGACGTCTTCCTTGCCGACTTTGAGTAGACAACAAAAGAACCTATTTTATATTAACCCTACAAACAAAACACATTATGAAAAACATTCTGAAAACCCTCGCACTCGCCACTTTGGCCCTCGCGCTCTGCACTTCCGTCTATGCACAAGAGCAGAAAGCCGCGCCCAAGAAACCCAAGATGACCCCCGAGCAGGTAGCCACCATTCAGGCCAAGGATATTGCAATGAATCTGGGCTTTGATGATGCCACCACCGAGAAATTTGTTAAGACCTTCTGCGACTATCGTGCAGAGATTCGTACCGCCAACAAGGCAAGAAAAGAGGCCACTCCCAAGGTGGCTCGCAAGGATATGACCGAGCAGCAGGTGGAGGAGCAAATCAAGATGCAGTTTGCCACCAGCCGCAAGATTGTGGACATCAGGGAGAAGTACTATGGCGAATACCGCAAATATCTCAACCCTCGCCAGATTCAGCGCGTCTATGAGTTGGAGAAACGTCAGGCCGAGAAGATGAAGGCACAGCAAGCAATGCGCAAAGCACACAATAAGGGTGGCAAGGGTGGCAAGCCCACCGCGCCCAAAGGCAAATAGTAAACAACAATCTCAGCAACAAGGTGCTTGTGGCACGGGTAACGCTTTCGTTGCCCGTGTGTTTTTATCTATTTTGGTCAGAGTGCCATTAAACATCCGAAAGCAACAAAAACTGATTATCTCGGAGGAAATTTTGTGCCAAACGAAAAGGTGGCCCCGCAGTTTGCTGACGCAAATGAGGAAGCCACCTATTGAAGTGCGGTGCAAAATTTACCCAATAGAATCGGTTTTTATAAGGTCGGACACAACAAACGTGCTCCCGCCCACAAATATCATATCATCGGCCGAAGCCAATTCGAGGGCACGCTGGTAGGCCTCCGCAACCGTGGGTACAACCTCACCCTTGAAGCCCTCACGCACAAACACTTCCGCTAAATCCTCGGCAGGCATCGCACGGCGCACGCTCGATTGGGTGAAGAGGTAGTAGGCATCCGTAGGCATCAGAGGCACAATGGCATCAACATCCTTGTCGCTCACAACGCCAATGACCACAAAGAGCTTGTCGTAGGTCTGCTCGCCAATCTGTTTGACCACCTCGGCAAGTCCGTGGGCATTGTGTCCCGTGTCGCACACCGCAAGGGGTGCATCGTGTAGTTTATGCCAACGTCCCATAAGGCCCGTAGAGGAGACCACACTGCGCAGTCCCTCCACAAGTGCACGGGTGGAGATATTGAGGTGGGTACGGTTACGCAGCAGGCTCACTGCTGTTCGCACCGTGAGAATATTTTTGCGCTGATAGCTACCCGCCAAGTCGAGGTCGAGAATCTGAGTGCGCCCATCACGGGGACGTTGCAGGGTGTAGCGCACACCTTCCACCGAGGTCTCCCTCTCCAACACCGTCCACTCCCTGTCGGCATAGACCAACTCTGAGCCACACATCTCAGCCATACGCTCAAAAACCTCATTGCTTTCCGGGGCACCCTCGCCTACAACCACCGGCACCTCGGGCTTGATAATACCGGCCTTTTCAAAGGCTATCTCGGCAATAGTATTGCCAAGCATTGCGGTATGTTCGAGACCGATGTTGGTGATGACCGAAAGGATGGGGGTTATTATGTTGGTGGAATCGAGCCTGCCGCCAAGCCCCGTCTCTATCACTGCAACCTCCACATCGCTCTGGGCAAAGTGGTTGAAAGCCATAGCCGTAGTCATCTCAAAGAACGAAAGGCCAAGAGCAACCATCTCCTCCTTGTGTTCCTTTGTAAATCTAACGACCTCTTTTTCGCTGATACACTCGCCATTTACCCTGATGCGCTCACGGAAGTCGAGCAGGTGGGGCGAAGTGAAGAGCCCCACGCAATAACCCGCTTGTTGCAATACCGAGGCCAACATGTGCGACACAGAGCCCTTACCATTGGTACCCGCAACGTGGATGGTAAGGTAGTTCTTCTGTGGGTCGCCCAGCAGACGACACATCTCGGTTATGCCCTGAATGCCCTCCTTGTAGGCCTGTGAGCCTATGTTTTGGTAGGAGGGAAATGAGTTGAAAAGGAAGTGGGTGGCTTGTGCGTAGTTCATTGTGTGAGAAGATTGATATTACATTGCGACATTGTGAGGCTATTTCACAAGGTGGTTTTTCTGTTTTATGCGGTAGCTTATGAAGTAGAGTACGCAGAGCAGGAAAACATACCCGCCCAGACGACCGAGATAGTCGCCGGAGATGGCGTAGAAGGTTGCCTTACGTTGGGGTTGCACCTGCTGTGTGAGTATTCCTCGTTTATCCCAGCCGAGGCTTTGTACCACTTCGCCTTTGGGCGAGATAAAACCACTAATGCCCGTGTTGGCCGCACGGCACACCCAGCGACGTGTCTCGATGGCACGCAGGCGCGAGTAGGAGAAGTGCTGGCGGTAGCCCTCGGTATCGTGCCACCAGCCATCGTTGGTGATGACCATCATCAACTGTGCGCCATCGGCCGTGAAGCCTGCGAAGTGTTCGCCATAGACCGACTCATAGCAAATGGGGGCTGCGGCCTGCACACCGTAGGGGTGGCGGGAGTTACGCAGCAGGAACGAACGGCGGTACTTGTCCACACCGAGTTGGCCCGTGGTACCACCCAAGTTGACAATGAGTTTTTCGAGAGGTTTAAGCAGATTCATATATGGCATCTTCTCCACACCCACCACGAGTTTCGACTTGTGGCTCACTTTGAGAGTGGAGTCCCTGTCGAGAGCAAGAGCAGCATTGTAGCGGTCATACCACATCGCACCCGAACGACGTGCCGTGGGACTTGCAGAACGCTCGTCGGGATAGCGATGGAAGGTCATCGCACCCGTGATGATTTGTGCCTCGGGGTAGCGGGAGGCCCTAAACTGCTCAAAGGCCGACACCGAGCGTGAGCCAAATATGTTCTCCTCCCAGATGTTGTCGCCCGCATCGCCAATGACAGTTTCGGGCAGAACTATGTAGTCCACATCGGCAGGTGCCTCGGCCATAAGCGACAGCATTGTGGAGGTCTGTGCCGAGGGCGAGAGGGTGTATTTTTCGGTGTAGGGGTCAAAGTTGGGTTGCACCACCGTTACGGTTGCCGAGGGGCCACCCTCCTGACGATAGGTTCCGCCCACAATGAGCGACACCACCATTGGGACAATCACCACTACAAGTGCGGCAGCAGCTCTCTTTTTACCCCTCTTAACCACCCACTCAAAGGCGAAAATATTGGCGAGCAACACCCACAACGAGCCACCAAGTGCACCCGTGTACTCATACCACTGCACTGCCCACACATCGCCCGCAAAGCCATTTCCCAGCACCAACCACGGGAAGGAAATCTCGGCATTGAGGTAGAAGTGCTCGGCCCACAACCAACCGCACACAAGGGCCAAATAGGCCAGCGATGGTTTGGCACGCTTGGAAAAATAGTGATAGAGCATAACCACGCCACCAAAAAGGATGATGGCGACGATGGTGGCAGCCACAATTCCAATGGCGGCAGCGTAGTAAATCCACCAACAGGTGGCCACCGTCCAACCACCCATCACAAGAGCACTCCACCCAAACATTCGCCAAAACGAACGGCGGGAGGCATCATAGGAGGCCGAGATGAGAAGCAGGGGAACAAGTCCCACGAGCAACGTCAGACCACTCACTCGCAGCCAGCCGAGGCTCAACAAAACAATGCTCAATAGGGCCAAAAGGGCTCTTTGTAGGGGTTTTAGTGCAACATTCATAGTGCTCTTATTTGACAAGGGTGTCCGCTAATACAACTTTGATTGTACAAATATAAATCTTTGGCCGCAAAGTTGCCACACATCACAACGGTATTTTTCCGATTTTATTTGTTACCTTTGTAGTCTTAACTACAAATAAAGGTCCGAAGAGTATGATTTTGGAGGCATTGATGGGTGGAATTGTTGTGGGTGTGGTGGCTTCGCTGCCCCCTGGTCCTACGTGGATATTGTGCTTTCAGCGCAACCTCAACAAGGGTTTCCGCTCGGGCATATATTCAGGACTCGGCTCTGCCTTGTGCGACACACTCTACTCCATCATTGCACTCTTTTCGCTCTCGATGATTACGGCCTTCATCTCCGACCACATCGTGTTGGTGAAGATTATCGCCGGAGTGGTAGTGGCTTTCTTCGGAGTGAACATCCTCCTAAAAAGCCCCGACGTACAGTTGCGTCGCAGTCGTGGTGGCGACCCTTCCAAAGGGTGGAAGGACACCGCAACAACCTTTGTGATGGTGCTGGCCAACCCCACCTTCATCCTCGCACACATCACCCTCATTGCCACCGTAGGCTCACTCGGCTTGGGCCCAACAGAGGGGGTGTTTGCAAGCAGTGCCGTGATGGTACTGGGAGTATTTTTGGGTTGCATGGCTTGGTGGACCACTCTGGCCATCATTGTAGGGTTGGTAAGGCGTAAGTTCCGCCCCACACACATCCTATGGATAAACCGCATTGCAGGCTCGGCTATTGCCTTATTGGGTATAAGCCTCATTTTCAGCGCAATAACAACACTTTATCTTGCATAAGCAGACACACAAAATAACATGAATAAAAACCCAAACAACAAAAAAATCGTCATCGCCGTGGATGGCTTTTCCTCCTGCGGCAAGAGCACCTTTGCAAAGATGGTGGCTGCACACCTCGGCTACATATTCATCGACACAGGCGCAATGTATCGTGCCGTGACGCTCTATGCACTCGAACACGGAGCCTTTACCAATGGTATTCTCGACGAGGACAAACTCACCGCAATGCTCGACGACATACACATCGACTTCCGCTTCAACCCCGAACGTGGTGCCAGCGACATCTACGTTGGCGGCGAGTGGGTTGAGGGCAAGATTCGCACCATCGAGGTCAGCAACCTTGTGAGTGCAGTGAGTGCAGTTGGCGAGGTGAGGCGAAGGCTTGTGGCTATGCAACAGCAGATGGGACGAGATAAGGGCGTGGTGATGGACGGTAGGGACATCGGCACCGTTGTATTCCCCGATGCGGAGTTGAAGATTTTTATGACCGCCGACCCCGAAGTGAGGGCCGAGAGAAGGTACGTTGAACTCACTGCCAAGGGCGAAAAGGTGAGCCGAGAGGAGATTGTAGAGAACATTCGTCAGAGGGACTTCCTCGACCAAAACCGAGCAATCAGTCCCTTGCGTAAGGCCGACGATGCCATTGTGTTGGATAATGGCGGAATGACTCTCGAAGAAGAGTTGGAATGGTTCGACAATGTTTTTTCCTCCATTTAGCGACAGTTTCATTGTGGGGCAGAACATTCTGCGCAAACACACACAAAGCACAAGAATATGAGAGTTGAGATTGACAGCAAGTCGGGTTTCTGCTATGGTGTGGTGAGTGCCATATCCAAGGCTGATGAACTCGTGAGCGAAGGTAAGAGGGTTTTTTCGTTGGGCGACATCGTACACAACGACTTGGAGGTTGCAAGGCTCCGTAGGGCCGGTGTGGCCACCATCGCACGAGAGGACCTCACATCCATCACTCCCACCCCCGACACCCGTATTCTCATCCGAGCACACGGAGAACCGAAGAGCACCTACACGCTGCTCAATGAATGTGGCTTGGAGTATGCCGACGCCACCTGCCCCGTGGTAGCAAAGTTGCAAAAACTCACCGTGGAAGCCGACCGCCAGATGAGGGCCGTGGGTGGCACGGTGGTAATTCTCGGCAAGAAGGGCCACGCCGAAGTGGTTGGGCTCAACGGACAGATTGAGGATAGGGCCGTTGTGGTGGAGAAGGTTGCCGACTTGGAGCAGGTAGATTTCTCCAAGCCTATATTCCTACTCTCCCAAACCACCCAGAGTCTTACCCTCTTTGCGGAGGTTAAAGAGGAGGTTTTAAGTCGCTCACAGGTGCCCGACAAGGTTGTCATAAGGGACACCATCTGCCGCCAGGTGGCCGGTCGCGAGGAGCACCTCAAAGCCTTCTCAAAGCAGTTTGACCTCATTGTGTTTGTCTGCGGAGCGAAGAGTTCCAACGGCAAAGTTCTCTTTGAGGCGTGCAAAAATGCCCACCCAAAGAGCATCAAGATTGAGGGCCCCGATGAACTCTCTGTGGAGATGTTCGAGGGGGTTGAGAGTGTGGGTATCTGTGGCGCAACATCCACACCCCATTGGCTTATGGAGGAGGTGGCCAACACAATTTTGGCCCTCACACAGACGTTAGAGAAATAGACATTTAGCATAGAAACACACCCGAAGATATGAAAAACCACATTTGCAGTTCGCTGAAATACCTCATAAAGTTGGCCGTATTGTTGGCCGCAATCTATGGCGCAATGTATGCCACCGGCACACTCGGCATCACCACCGAGGAGTTGTTGGGCACAAAGGGCATTGTGCTTGCGGTGGCTGTGGTGGCACTTGCTGTGGCTTACCCCACCTATGGTTTTGTGCGCCGCACGGTGAAGGCCTCAATGGTAAACGACAGGGAGGAGATTTTGGCCGCCTTCCACCAAAACGGATACTCGCTCACAAGCGAGAGTGAGGACACAATGACCTTCCACGCCTCCTCACCCCTAAAAAGAGTTTGGCACTTGGGCGACGACAGAATTGTGGTGAGAGCCATCGACAACGACACCGTGGAGCTCTACGGCATTCGCAAAGAGGTGGTGCAGACCGAATTCCGCATTACAAGTTACCTCATCGGTAAAGGACAACAATAGACAAAGGAATGAAACGTACACTACGACATATCGTTGCCATTGGTGGCATAGCGGTGGCAACCTTGTTGCTCACCTCTGCCGCCGGCGACAACACATACAAACTCGGCAAGAGTGTGGAGGTGTTAGTAAACCTATTGCGCAACATCAACCTCTTCTATGTGGACGATGTAGAACCCGACAAGATTATGGACGCAGCAGCCCAGGGTATGACCCGTATCTTGGACCCCTACACCACCTACCTTGCTCCGGAGAGTATGGACGACTTCGAGAGGATTACCACAGGTAAGTATGGTGGCGTTGGCTCGCTCATTCGTCAGAGGGGCGAGTGGGTGGAGTTTACCGCCCCCTACAAGGGCTCTCCCGCCGACCTTGCAGGCATACGTCCGGGCGACTGCATCGTGGAGATTGAGGGCAAGAGCGCAAAGGGTATGACAACACAACAGGTTAGTTCGTTGCTCAAAGGTGACCCGGGTAGCAACGTAAAACTCACCATTCGCAAGTTCCCCACCGACGAGGAGGTAAAACTCAACATCAAACGAGAGAGGATTGCCATTCCCGGAGTACCCTACCACGGAATGGTGGCCGACAGCATTGGCTACATCTCCCATACAGACTTCACCGAGGGTTGCAGTGCCGACCTTTTGGCAGCCTACAAAGAGTTGGACTCACTGGGTATGAAGGGGCTCATCTTGGACTATCGTAGCAACTCGGGAGGTATTCTTCAAGAGGCGGTCAAGATTCTCTCCATCTTCCTGCCACAGGGTACGGAGGTGGTTAGCACTCGTTCGCCCAAATCGCCCAAGAACAACCGCACCTACAAGACCGAGAATGCGCCCCAATCGCTCGACCTCCCAATCGTGGTGTTGACCAATAGCGGCACAGCCTCGGCAGCCGAGATTGTAGCAGGTGCGTTGCAGGATACCGACAGGGCCGCCCTCATAGGTCAGCGCACCTTCGGCAAAGGACTTGTGCAGAGCACACTTCCCTTGGGGCACAACGCCTTCGCGAAGATAACAACCGCCAAATATTACCTTCCCAGCGGACGTTGTGTGCAGGCCATCGACTATGCCCACCGCAACGATGATGGTAGTGTAGCCTTTGTGCCCGACTCGCTCATCTCGGAGTTTAAGACCGCAGGCGGACGAAAGGTTTATGATGGTGGTGGCGTGATGCCAGACGTGGTGTTGGAGCCACAATATGTGAGCACATTTGCTTATGTGGTCTATGGTATGGGCCACGTGGATGACTTTGTGAATGACTACTGCAAGAGGCACTACGAAGAGTTGAATGTCACACCGGGCGAGTATCGTTTCGGCGAGAAGGACTACGAGGAATTCGTTGCTTTCATGGCCGACAAAGAGGTCGCCTGGGAGAGCGAGGCGCAACGCCATTGGAAAAAATTCAAGGCTGCTGCCGAGAAGGAGCGCTGGAACGAGGATATGGTTGCCCAGATGGAGGCCATTGAGAAAAACATATCCAACGACACCGAGGACAACCTCCGACTCTACCAAAAAGAACTCACAAGCATTATCGAGGATAACATCGTGAGTCGCTACTGCTATAACGAAGGCGGCATACGACACTCTCTGGGCGATGATAGTGAGCTACACTCTGCCGTCGAGCTACTCCAAGACAAGGCCCGCTACAATACCATTGTAACCACCCAAGACACCTCTCGCAAATAAGTTGGCTCACAAAACAGGCTGCAACGATGAAACTTTCAATACCACAAAGACTCAAACAGATACCCTACCGCAAAAAGTTGGTGGTGTCCATTCTGGCAGTCATCATTGCCGGAGTGTCGTTGCTGTTCAGTTTCCGTATGTCGAGTTTGTTGCAACACAAGGAGATGAACGAGATGGCTCTGTGGTCCTACGCTATGGAGCGCCTTGGCGAATCGGCCCACAACGACCCGATAGCCTATCAGGTCATCCACAACCAGAAGATTCCCTACATTCTCACCGACGAGATTGGGCGCATCGAAAAGTCACACCTCATACCCGAGAGGGCTCTTTCCCACCCCGACCTGCGAATGAAAGCCATAATGAGGCTTGCTCGACAGAACCAACCCATAGAAATCAACACTCCACGAAGTGGTAAGTTCATCCTTTTCTATGGCAATTCACAACTGTTGAATTGGCTCATTCTATTCCCCTATGTACAGTTGGCAGTTGTGGCAGTCTTTGTCTTCTTCATCTACATCACCTTCCGTGCCGGCAGGCAGAACGAACAAAACAGGGTGTGGATTGGCTTGGCAAAGGAGACCGCTCACCAGCTCGGCACCCCAATATCGTCGCTGATGGGATGGATTGAGTACCTACGCAGCCAACCCATCGACCAGAGTGCAGTGGAGGAGATGAGCAGCGACCTAACAAGGCTTGTAAAAGTGGCCGACAGATTTGGTAAGATTGGCTCCGAAACAACACTCTCCGATACCAACCTCAACGAAGTGGTCGGAGGATGTGTCCACTACTTCAAGGCTCGTATTCCCCGCAAAGTTACCCTCTCCTACAACGGGCTTGCAATGGCCCCCATAACGGCACGCATCAATGGCGCACTATTTGAATGGGTGGTGGAGAACCTGCTCAAAAATGCCCTTGATGCCCTGCAAGGCTTTGGCAACATAGAGGTGCGTTTGAGCGAAGACCAAACCAATGCCTATGTGGATGTGTGCGACACGGGTAAGGGCATTGCCAAGAGTAATTGGAAGACCATCTTCGAGCCGGGCTACACCACAAAAACCCGAGGTTGGGGATTAGGCCTTTCGTTGAGCAAACGCATTATCGAGGAGTACCACAACGGCAAAATAGGCGTAGTTGAGAGCGAACTCGGCAAGGGCACAACAATACGCATATCCATTCGCAAGAGCGACTCGTAACCAACACCCACAAAAACACAATATCCCCACAATGACAGAGACCCCAAACATAGGCGCAAACTTCGTCGGACAAACCGACACCCTTGCCTACTCCCCCACCGAAGCTCTCCAAAGGGTGTTTGGTGGAGAGGCTCGCTTTGCTCCCTCGGATGCAATGGATGGTGTTGTTAGCGCATTGGGTAGTGAATCCCTAGCCGACAATTGGGTTGTGAGAACTCTTCTTCTCGCACTGTTTGTGAGTTATATGGCAGCAATGCTCTTCTATGGCGGCCACATCAGAGGTATGTGGAAAATTGTAGTGGGTCGCAATATTGGCATAAAGGTTGCGGACGAACTCAGCTATCTGTTTGTTAGGGCAATGCTCCTATTCTGCAGTATTGGCGTGGTGGCGATATCTCTCTCTGTGGTTAACATTCTCAACATTGTGGGAGTATCACAAATCGAAGGTGTCGGTTTACACTGGACTACATTAGTAGTAATACTCGCAATGTTGGGAGTGGTTCTGATAGCAAAACTTCTCACAGAGGCAATATGCCTCTTGGTCAAGCGAGGTGAGGTTGCTCAAGGTTTAGGCATCATCTCATGTGCCGTTGTGGGACTTATGTCGGTGGTGGGGACACCGTGTGTACTATTGTTTGCAATCAACGACGGACTGTCGGCCCACCTTGTGGGAGCGGTCCTTGTTGTTGTGGTCGCAATAGGCATACTTACCTATGTAATAAAAAGTTTTATTTTCTTTGTTGAACAAAAAATTTCAATTTTACTTTGGTTTTTGTACCTTTGCACCGTCGTTTTGATTCCCTTGGGTGTTGTTGTTACGACTCTCGTGCGCAACAGCTCCATTTAAGTAGAACCAAAAAATAGTAAAACATTGGAGATTAAGAAAATACTGGTTTCACAGCCCCAACCGGCTGTGATTGAGAAAGCCCCCTACTACGAAGTAGCAAAGAAAAACAAACTGACGGTAACTTACAAACCCTTCATTAACATCGAAGGTGTTTCGCTCAAAGAATTTCGCTCGCAACGTACCGAAATTCTCGAACATACCGCAATCATTTTCACAAGTCGCACAACCGTCAACAACTTCTTCCGCATCTGCGAAGAGGCTCGTATCACTGTGCCCGAGACAATGAAGTACTTCTGCATCACCGAGGCCATCGCCCTCTACTTGCAGAAATACATTGTCTATCGCAAGCGCAAGATTTTCTTTGCCGATGGACACTTTGACCACTTCATGGAGATGATTCTCAAACACAAAGACGAGAAATTCATCCTTGCGCTCGCCGAGCCACACAACCCACAAGTGCCCGAGACTTTGGAGCGCTTAAAGGTTAATTTTAAGAGCGTGGTGTTCGCTCGTAGCGTGAGTGCCGATTTGAGCGATGTGAAAATCTCCGACTACGACCTGCTTGCCTTTTACAGCCCCAATGAGATTGCAACCCTTGTGGCCAACTGCCCCAAGGAGG
>JBGUSZ010000060.1:0-15460 GCA_045132795.1 Tidjanibacter sp.
TTTGGCACTGAAAAAGTTATTTGTGAATCACAAGAAAAAAAACCGCGGCGCCCCGCGGGGAGCCGCTTTTGTTGTTAATGGCTAATGGCTTTACAAGTCGCTATTCCATTCGCCGTCGGCTTCGGGGTAAATCATCGGGCGGGCTTCGCCTTTAAGGGCCTTCATCTCCAAGTAGCTTTCATACAAGCAGATACCATTCTGTGCGTTTCGAGCCAGAGAGAACATCACCACCGAGGGGTGGTTTTTGGCGCTATGGTACATCTCCATAATACGCTCGCTAAACAGGCCTCTCCATTCGGGATTGTTGGAAGGTGTGTTGGCGCGGTCGGCACCCGTGCAGTCAATGTCTGCCTGGTCCCTCACATAGAGTCCGATTTTGTCGCAAAGAGTGTAGAACTCGTCGGGCTGCATTGCGGGCACATATATTGTGTTGTACCCCTTGCTACGCAACTCCCTCAGGTGGCTCTCGGTGGTGGCAGCATCGCCACACCACTCTGCCTCAATGGGGTGGAGCAGGGGTGTTTCGCCATTAATCACAACCTTACCCTCATCGGAGAACTCCACTGTGCGGAAGCCTATGGGTACGGTTGTAAACTCGCGTGGCCTCTTTTCGTGGCGAGTGAAGAGCATCAGGGTGTAGAGGTTTGGCTCCTTGTGGCTCCATTTTTTTACCATTGGCAGGCGGGCAAAGAAGCTGACCGTATCTCTTGAAAGCATCCTCGTACGCAACTCTTTGCTGCCCGAACTGATAATCTTACCCTCGCTGTCGAGCAATTCGTAGCCTACTTCATACTCCTTGCTGTTGAGCAGGAAACTCTGCATTACAACCCCAAGGTTTAGGAGTCCATCCCCCTGCGAATTGAATGTTGTGGCAGCCACATAATCGCTGATGGCAACCCTCGGAGGAGTGAGCAATATGGCTCTGCGGAAGGTTGGCTCGGCTGTGCGTCCTGCTTCCAATGCTCGCGAGCGGTAGTCGGTGTGGACCACAATACTTATGGTGTTGTGATTCTCGCGCAGTTTTTTCGTGAGGTCAAACTCGCTACGGCCACGCCCCGAAGAGGTGTATCCCACCTCGCTGTCGTTGACCTCCACACTGATGGCTCCGCCGGCACCCTCCACACGGAGAATTAGTTGGGAGTCGTCGTAGTGGTAGTTGCGTTTGAACCCTGTGGTGTACCTCACAGCACCCTTGCCCAACGAGTCCACCTGCCATTTGTCGAGCTCCACTACCAATGTTGATCCATCTCCACCTATCAGTGCCTCCTCGCGAGTGGCATAAGGAGTGAGCGCAGTGCGGTGGGTGAGCAGGTTGTGTGAAGAAGGAGAACCTTGCGCGAAAGCCTCCACGGCTTTTGGAGTGCGGTCTATCTCCCAATCGAAGATGGGTATATCGTCGGTCTGTGCCATACCTGCAATGGGGGCACAGAGGAGAGTCAAAAGGGTAGCAAAAAGTGTACGTTTGCTCATAATGCTATTTTTATTCGTATATTTGGGCCTAAAATTAATGCTTTTTTGGTAGATAACGAAAAATATCCGCTGTTAATATTCCCCGCCGCACCTTTGCGCCTACGACACAAGGGTGATGTGGTGGAGGTTTTTGTGCCTACTCGTGGCGGTTGGCTTCCGCTTACCCCCGAGGAGTGGGTGCGCCGACACGTTGTACACTTTCTCCAAGAGGTACATTCGGTGCCCCCGACACACATAGCCGAGGAGTATCCCGTGCCACTCAATGGGCAAAACCAGAGGGCGGACATTGTTGCCGTTGGCCCCGATATGAAGCCTTGGATTGTGGTAGAGTGTAAGGCCCCCTCGGTGGCGCTTGACGATGGGGTGGTGGCGCAGGCTGTGAGGTACAACAGTGTGCTCGGAGCCCCCTATGTCGTTGTTACCAACGGACTTAGTGAACGCTCCTATGTGCGCATCGGCAAGGGCTATGCACCCTGCGAGTTCCTCTTCTAGGAGTGTTCGATCAGACGTGTAGGGGCAGAAGGGTTACTCTGTCGTCAATCTCATCCAACTTCTTGATAATCTCTTTTTTGGCCTCCTTGATGCTCTCCGATATGCGGTCTGCTTCGGTGAGCGGTGCCATTATGCCGTAGCCCACATAGGGACGCACAAAGAGGTAGTTATCGCCTCCATCGGCCAGCATAATGTTGTCCACATAGAAGATGTCTTCAAAATCCTCCGAGCTGTTGTCGTTGGCCTTGACAAGTGAACCGAGCGGCGGAAGTGTGCTCAGATTGACGGTAGCGCCCGTGTGCCACCCTTCGGTGTAGTGTATCAGTGTGAATTTCATATCCCCAGAGTTTTGTTTGGTGCGCAAAAAAAAGACACCTCTCCCAAGGGTGGAAGAGGTGTCGTGTTTTAGAGTTTACTAGTGGCAGTGGCCGCAACCGCAGTCGTCGCCACACTCGCCCTCGTGGTCGCAACCACCCTCGCAGCCACAGCCGCACGAGTGGGGATAGTCGTCGTCGGTAGCCTCGTGAACATCCACAACCTCGCCCTCGAAGTTGAGAGTCTTGTCGGCCATAGGGTGGTTGAAGTCCATCTTCACAGCCTCGGCACTCACCTCCTTAACAACACCAATCACGGGCTGGCCCATCTGGGTCATCATAGGAATACGGTTGCCAATCTCCAACAGGCCCTCCTCAATCTGGCCGTTAATCTCAAAGGCTGCTTTGGGTACGTCAATCACCATATTGGGGTTGCTCACACCATAGCCCTCCTCGGGCGAAAGGGTGAAAGCATATTTATCACCAACCTCCAAACCGAGCAAATACTCCTCAAATTTGGGCAGCAACATGCCAATGCCGTATACGAATTTCAAAGGTGCCTCTTTGGTTGCCTGGTCAGCCACCTGACCATCTACTGTGAGCGTGTAGC
This sequence comes from Tidjanibacter sp., assembly GCA_045132795.1. Classification (GTDB taxonomy): domain Bacteria; phylum Bacteroidota; class Bacteroidia; order Bacteroidales; family Rikenellaceae; genus Tidjanibacter. The sequence goes on from JBGUSZ010000060.1 coordinate 2,887, forward strand.
TGATAGCCACAGCGGTTTCGTTTGCAATTTTCATAGTCTTAATTTATTGTCAGTTTTTTGTTTGTATTTCGCTTAACTAATTTCGAATTGTTCCCTATTTAATTGGGTTGATGAGTTGCAACATATACTCGTCGAGCCAATCGGTGGTCGAGCGCACCCACTCTCGTTTGAGGCCCACGACGCTGAAATCCTTACTCTTAAAGAGGTTCAAACTGCGGACGTTGTTGGAGAGGATGTTGCAGTAGAGTTGGTTCAGGCCGAGTATTTGGAACGAGTAGCGAATCAGTGCCTGCAATGCACTCGACGCATAGCCTTGTCCCTCGTCGTCCTTGTCGTAGATGAGCACTCCCACGCCTGCCCTGCGGTTGTAGGGGTCGATGTCGAAGAGGTCAATGGTGCCCACGGGTTTTCCACTGCTCTTCGACTCAATGACCAAGCGCATCTGGCGAGTCTCGAAGATGTCGTACCTCTGCTCCTCAATGAAACGGCGCAGGATATACTTCGAGAAGGGGGTCATGGTGCCACTAACCTTCCACACGTTGGGGTCGTTCTCCCAACGATACAGAATGTCAACGTCCTCGACCTCCAATGCTCGGAGTTTGATTATGTCCGTTTCCAGCGCGTTCATCTCTCTTTTGTTTAACGTCTAACGTCTGTTTTTTTTGTATCCCTAAAAAATTATAGTCCGATGACCTTGTTGCGGATGAGCATCGCTACACCCAGCGCACCCGCATCGGCTCCCATCTGCGAGAGGCGGAACGAGGTGTCCTTATAGACAAGGCTCATCGAATACTTGTTGGTGGCCGATTTGAGCGGCAACATCAGATAGTCGCCCGCTTGGGCCATATTACCACCAATGATAACCTCCTCGGGGTTAAAGATGTTAATCAAAAATGCAATACTCTTACCAATCTTCTCGCCGGCCTCCTCAATGAGCTCAATGGAGAGGTTGTCGTCGTTCTTGGCAGCGGAGATAATGTCATCAATATGGATGGTCTCCCCTGCGGCCCACTTGTCGCGCAGAATGGTGTTTACGCCCGAAGCAATCTGCCCAACAATCTTATTTTCTATGGCAATGCCGCTGACCTCCGTTTCCAAACAACCCTTCTTTCCGCACACGCAGATAATCTCATTGTTGAAGAATGGAGTGTGGCCAAACTCGCCCGCAAAGCCACTCTTGCCATAATAGAGTTTACCATCGGCAATGATACCAATGGCAACACCACGTCCGAGGTGGAGATAGAGAAGGTTCTTAACTTTGTTCTCCTCGTCGGCATAATACTCTGCATAGCACCTCGCCCTTGTGTCGTTCTCCACAAGTACGTTGATGCCGGTGGCCTCCTCAATCACCTCTTTGAGCGACTTGCCACCCTCGGTGAAGAACATATAGCTGTGTCCCGTCTCGGGATTCACACGACCTGCAATGCAGACACCCATACCAAGAACCTTACCCCTCTCAACGCCACACGTGTCGAGGAAGTTGTTAATGCGTTGGCAGATGTCTGCCAAGCAACGAGCCTCGTCGGCGAGTGTGAAGGGGGTGATGGTGCGAGAAACAATGATATTGTTTTTAAGGTCGGTGATAATCATACAGAGATAGTCGCGGCCGATGTCTACGCCCGCGAAATAGATAGCCGTGTTGGCCAGACCGAAGATGTTGGGCCTTCGGCCACCGGAAGTCTCTACCTTGCCATTGTCAACCACGATGTTCTCTTCCACAAGTTCTCCCACGAGCTTGGTCATTGTGGGGACGCTGATATGTAGAGCCTTTGTGAGTTCGGCGAGTGTGGACTGTCCGGCGACAGCCATGTGGGCTATGATACTCTGCTTTATCAGCATATTCTTGTGCGAAACGCCTTTAAGCCTTTCGGAGTCCTGCTGATAAAAAAAATCTTTCAAAAGTGCCATAGGTGATTTTGTCAAAATTTTATTTGACACTGCAAATATGGTAAAAAATTTTCAAAACCCAAGCGCGTTATTAAAATTTTTCAAAATTTTCTTCAAATTTTTTAGAAACACGGTGGGGTGATGAGAAAATTTTGGTGAAATGGAGGATGGAATGATTGTGGCTCCACAGTGCCCTACACCCGCTTCGGACGCTAATTATTTTCAATTTTCTTTTTTTCAATTATCAATTTTATTAGTACCTTTGCGACCGGCCTATGTGCGTATGTGTGCGTGGGAGCGAGGGTGGCCATTGTAAGTGTTTGGCTATCATAAATTAACGATTATTCACAACAACACAAAACATAAACTAACAAAATTTTACAAACGCTATGAAGATTTCACACATCGAGCACCTTGGCATCGCTGTCAAGAGTTTGGAAGAGTCCATCCCTTACTATGAGGAGGTATTGGGTTTGAAGTGTTACAGCATTGAGGAGGTGGCAGACCAGAAGGTTCGCACCGCTTTCTTCAAGGTTGGTCAGACCAAGATTGAGCTTTTGGAGCCTACCTGCCCCGAGAGTACCATCGCAGGTTTCATCGAGAAACGTGGCGAGGGCGTTCACCACTTGGCATTCGCCGTTGAGGATGTAGCAGAGGCTTTGGCCGAGGCTGAGAACAAAGAGATTCGCCTGATTGACAAGGCTCCCCGTAAAGGCGCAGAGGGCCTTAACATCGCTTTCCTTCACCCCAAGTCGACCAAAGGTGTGCTGACCGAGCTTTGCTGCCCCGGTTGCAAATGCGAGGAGTAGTCCGAACAAGGAAACCACAATTTTTATAACACAAAACAAAAATTGACGTTCGACATTTGACGTTCGACGTTAGACAAAAAGATTATGAGCGAAATTCAAGACAAAATTGCGAAGCTGATTGAGCTTCGTGAGGAGGCAAAAATGGGTGGCGGTCAGAAACGTATCGATGCCCAGCACGCAAAAGGTAAATATACTGCTCGCGAGAGGCTTGCTATGCTGCTCGACGAGGGTAGTTTCGAGGAGTTCGATATGTTCGTAACTCACCGCTGTACCGACTTCGGTATGGAGAAGAGCCACACTCTGGGTGATGGTGTTGTTACCGGTTATGGTACCATCGATGGTCGCTTGGTGTATGTGTTTGCACAGGACTTCACCGTGTCGGCAGGTTCGTTGTCGCTCACTATGAGTGAGAAGATTTGCAAAATTATGGATATGGCTATGCGCAATGGCGCTCCCGTTATCGGTTTGAACGACTCGGGTGGTGCTCGTATCCAGGAGGGTGTGAATGCTTTGGCTGGCTACGCTGATATTTTCCAGCGCAACGTTATGTCGAGCGGTGTTATCCCCCAGATTTCGTTGATTCTCGGTCCCTGCGCAGGTGGTGCTGTTTACTCGCCCGCACTGACCGACTTTGTGATTATGAAGAAAGATACCTCCTATATGTTCCTCACCGGTCCCAAGGTTGTTAAGACCGTTGTGGGCGAGGATGTAACCCAGGAGCAGCTCGGTGGCGCAAGCGTACACGCAAGCAAGAGTGGTGTTACCCACTTCGCTGTTGATACCGAGGAGGAGGCTATCAACATCACTCGTCAGCTTATTAGCTATATCCCCCAGAACAATATGGAGGATACCCCCATTGCTGCTTGCTCGGACCCCATCGACCGCTTGGAGGATTCGTTGAACGAGATTATTCCCGACAACCCCAACAAGGCTTACGATATGTATGAGGTTATCAACGCAGTGGTTGACAATGGCGAGTTCTTGGAGTCGCAGGCTGCCTATGCACGCAACATCATCACCGGTTTTGCAAGGTTCAACGGCCAGAGCGTTGGTATCATTGCCAACCAGCCTAAGTTTATGGCAGGTGTGTTGGATATCAAGGCTTCGTGCAAGGCTGCAAGGTTTGTACGTTTCTGCGATGCTTTCAACATTCCTATCGTAACCTTCGTGGACGTTCCCGGCTTCTTGCCCGGTACCGGTCAGGAGTATGGTGGTGTTATCGACCACGGTGCAAAACTCCTCTATGCTTATTGCGAGGCAACCGTTGCCAAAGTTACCGTTACTCTGCGTAAGGCCTACGGTGGTGCCTATATCGTGATGAGCTCGAAGCACATCCGTGGCGACATAAACTACGCTTGGCCCTGTGCAGAGATTGCCGTTATGGGTGCAAGTGGTGCTGTTGAGGTGCTCAACGCCAAAGAGATTGCCGCTTGTGAGACTCCCGAGGCAAGGGCAGAGCTCATCGCACAGAAGGAGCAGGAGTACAAAGACAAGTTCTCCAACCCCTACCGTGCTGCAAGCTACGGTTACATCGACGACGTTATCGAGCCTCGCAACACCCGTTTCCGTATCATCAGGGCATTGCAGAGCTTGGCTACCAAACGCCTCGTGAACCCTGCTAAGAAACACGGCAACATTCCTTTGTAGTAAACAGTTAAAAACGGAACAATATGAATTGGTCACAAATATTGTGGATTACTCTCATCGGCTTCCTTGTAGTGGTGCTGACCTTGGTGCTGTTGATTTTCATCATCAAGCTCTTTGGTGTGGTGTTTGCCGCAAACCACAAACAGAAAGTTGCCAAGAAGAGTGCCGCCAAAGGAGAAGACACTCCGGCAGAAATCGTACTTCCCGGTATGGTTTCGACAGAGGAGGTTGCCGCTATTGCTATGGCAATTCGTCTGGCCGCAGGCGAGGACCACGACCGCGAGTCGGAAATCCTTACCATCCAGACCATCAAGCGTGCCTACTCGCCCTGGAACTCCAAGATTCACGGTCTTACCCGTCTTCCCGATCACAAATAATCAACATTGTTAGAAACAAGTTAGAAAAGAGATGAAAAACTATAATCTGAAAATCAACGACAACGAGTACAAAGTTCAGTTGGACAAACTCGACCACAACTCCAAAACTGCTCGTGTAATTGTTAATGGTACAGAGTATATCGTTGAGGTAGATGGTGTTAAACCTATGCCTACCAGCAAACCCCAGGTGTCGAAAGCCACCTACAACGCTTCGGCTCCTGCCGCAGCACCCGCACCCGCTGCAGCACCTGCTCCCAAAGCAGCCGCAGCCGGTGGTGCCAAAATCGTTAGCCCCCTGCCCGGTACCGTTTTGAGTATCAACGTGGCAGTTGGTGATAGCGTAACCGTTGGCCAGACCGTTGCAGTGTTGGAGGCTATGAAGATGGAGAACAACATCTCGGCTGACAAGGCTGGCGTTGTTAAAGAAATTTGCGCAAACAAGGGCGCAATCGTTCAGGAGGGTGAGCCTCTGATTATTCTGGGCTAATTGAGAAAGGAGAGATAAGCTATGACTACATTACTCCAATCAACCGTAGGCCAGGACATCATCAACTTCCTCCAATCCTCGGGCATCTATATGATGTTTATGGAGGCTGGTGGCTGGAAGTGCTTGGTGATGATTGCACTTGCTTGCTTCCTGCTCTACTTGGCTATCAAGAAACAGTATGAGCCTCTGTTGCTCTTGCCCATTGCATTCGGTATGCTTCTCACGAACCTTCCCGGTGCAGGTATGTTCCACTCGGAGATTTTCGCCGATGGCCACATCAATTGGGCAGAACTCTCCACCGGCCACGCAGGCCTCTTGGACTACCTCTACCTCGGTGTTAAACTTGGCATCTATCCCTGTTTAATCTTCGTGGGCGTGGGTGCAATGACCGACTTCGGTCCGCTGATTGCCAACCCCAAGAGCTTCCTGATGGGTGCCGCCGCACAGATTGGTATCTTTCTCACCTTCCTCGGTGCTTACGCTATGGGCTTCTCGCCCGCCGAGGCAGGCTCGATTGGTATCATCGGTGGTGCTGACGGCCCCACCTCCATCTATCTGACAAGTAAGTTGGCTCCCAACCTCTTGGGCCCCATCGCCATTGCGGCTTACTCCTATATGGCTCTCGTGCCCGTGATTCAGCCCCCTATTATGAGGGCCCTCACCACCGAGAAGGAGCGTCAGATTAAGATGACCACTCTGCGTCAGGTGTCCAAGACAGAGAAGATTATCTTCCCCGTTGTTATCACCATCATCATCGCTCTCATCCTGCCCAGCGCTGCTCCCCTGATTGGCTGCTTGATGCTCGGTAACTTGATGAAAGAGTGTGGCGTTGTTGACCGTTTGGCAAAGACCGTACAGAACGAGTTGATGAACATTGTGGTTATCTTCCTCGGTATCACCGTGGGTGCAACCGCAACTGCTGAGGCGTTCCTCAACTTCAAGACTCTGGGTATTTTGGCCCTCGGTATTGTAGCCTTCTCGTGCGGTAGTGCCGGTGGCGTACTCTTGGCCAAGCTGATGAACGTATTCTTGCCCGAGGGTAAGAAGATTAACCCTCTGATTGGTTCGGCCGGTGTTTCGGCAGTGCCTATGGCTGCTCGTGTATCGCAGGCTGAGGGTCTTAAAGCCAACCCCAGCAACTTCTTGTTGATGCACGCAATGGGTCCCAACGTGTCGGGCGTTATTGGTTCGGCGGTGGCGGCGGGTATATTGCTTTCCTTCCTCGGATAAAAAAACGCATATTGCACAGCAACTGCTGTGTTGCACTGCGATAAGCGGGCTCCTCATTTGCGGAAAGCAAACTGCGGGCCCGCTTTCTTGTGCGCCTTGCATTCATCCCGTTCTTTGCACTTTTTACCGCGTTCAGACGTTTGATAGCATTGCGACCAAAATGGGGAAAGCGTCATTCTGACGCTGTCAAAAAAAGCCACGGGTTTTTCCGTGGCTTTTTGTCAATCGTTGACCTATTATTATATATAATAAGACGAGCTACTCCGTCAGCAGTTTGCCAAAGAGGGTGGCCGATGAGCAGTCCGTGATGGTAACCTTAACGTAGTCGCCTGCGCCAAGTCCTTCGGCTGCATCAAACACCACCATCTTATTCTGCGACGTGCGACCACAAAGTTGAGCCTCACTGCGTTTGGAGTGGCCCTCAATGAGCACCTCAAAGGTCTTACCCACATCCTTGCGGTTACTCTCGGCCGAGAGTTCGTTTTGTAGGTTTATAATCTCGGTGAGTCGTCGGGTCTTCTCCTCCTCGCTCACGTCGTCGGTCATATGTCGTGCGGCGTAGGTGTTGGGCCTCATAGAGAATTTGAACATAAAGGCACTCGCATAGCCCACCTCCCTCATCAGTGAGAGTGTCTCGGCGTGGTCTTCGAGGGTCTCGGTGCAGAAGCCCGCAATGAGGTCGGTGGTGATGGTGCAGTCGGGCATTGCGGCACGGATGGCGGCGATGCGTCCGAGGTACCACTCACGGGTATATTTGCGGTTCATAATCTGCAACATACGCGTACTTCCACTCTGTGCGGGCAGGTGTATGGCACGGCAGATGTTGGGGTGGGAAGCCATAACCTCAATGAGCCTATCGGAGAGGTCTTTGGGGTGGGAGGTGGCAAACCTCACACGCAAGTCGGGGGCGATGGCTGCAACCATCTCCATAAGTTTGGGGAAGTCAACCGGCTCCTCGGAACACTTCCAGCGGTAGGAGTTCACGTTTTGGCCCAACAGGGTAACCTCCCTATAACCGGCCTTGTAGCACTCTCTTGCTTCTCGGAGGATGGTTTCGGGGTCCCTGCTACGCTCGATGCCACGAGTGTAGGGCACCACGCAGTAGGAGCACATATTGATACATCCCCTCATAATACTGATGAAGGCGCTCACACCATTGCTGTCGAGCCTCACGGGGCGAATCTCGCCATAGGTCTCCTCTTGCGACAGGGCAACGTTCACGCCCTTACCGCCAGCCTTGGCTGCGGCCACAAGTTTGGGCATATCGCGGTAGGAGTCGGGGCCGGCAACGATGTCCACGATGGGCTCCTTTTCGAGTAGTTGCTCTTTGAGCCTCTCGGCCATACAGCCCACAATGCCCACGATGAGCGAGCGTTTGGCCCTCTTGTAGCGGTGAAACTCTTTGAGTCGGCCCCAGATGCGCTGTTCGGCATTGTCCCTCACAGAGCAGGTGTTCACAAGGATGATGTCGGCCTCCTCAATGTTGCGAGTGTATTCGTATCCCTCGTTCTGCATGATGGATACGATGATTTCGGTGTCGCCAACATTCATTTGGCAACCGTAGGTCTCAATGTATAGTTTGTGTCCGCCACCGGTTGTGGCTCTGCTAATCTTCATTTGCGTTTGTGCTTTCGTATGTTGGGTTGGATGAAATTTATGCGTTGTTGGTGGTTTGCTCCGTTTCGGGGTCAAACTGCTTGAAGCCGTCGCCATAGGTTTCGTGGGCATCCACAATGACCACAAAGGCCTCTTTGTCGATGGCGTGGATGCGGTGTTTCACCTGGGCAATCTCCTTGCGGCTCACCACCAGGAATATCATCTCACGCTCTTTGTCGGTGTACATACCGCTGGCGTGTATCCAAGTGCCACCACGTCCCATTTCGTTGAGAATGAAGTGCTTGATTTCCTCCTTGTGGTCGGAGATGACAAACAGAAGTTTCTCGTAGCTTGCACCATCCAGCACAAAGTCGAGAGCCTTGGCACAAACGAAGATGGAGATGAGCGAGTAGAGAGGCAGAGTGTAGTCGGCAAAGACAACCATACCCACCAACACAATGATACTCTCCACGCAGAACATTGCACTCGAAAACTTGGTTTTGAGGTATTTGCTCAAAATCATCGACACAATATCTGTACCGCCTGAGGTGGCTCCGCTACGGATGATGGTACCCGTACCTGCACCAATCAGCAGGCCACCAAAGATGGCACCCATCAGCAGGTTGTCCGAGAAGTTGAACATAGTGCTCAATATTGACACACCATCGGCGGGGTTCTCGCCAATCCAATTGGTCATTGTGTTCATCACAATTGGGGTGAGTACGGCAGCAAAAATGGTCTTTGCGCCAAACGAACTACCGAAAATCAAGAAGCCTGCAATCATCAGCGGAACGTCGAACATAAAACCGAAGGTACCGGTCTGTATGGCGGGGAAGATGTGGTGCAACACACGACCAAGACCATAGACGCCACCGGGGATAATCTTATAAGGGTTGGTGAAGAGCACAAAGCCTGCCGACATAATCACCACACCGAGCATCACACCAATCCACGAAGCGATGTTTCGGGGGGTGAGAGCAGCTTTTATTCTTTGTCTGAAATTCATAAAAGTTGAATTAAGGGTTGAGAGTTGAGAAGTGTTGTGCGCCAATGACGCAACGTGCTAATTCTGTGTTTGTTATTTCTGTTCTTTTTGTTCCTCGGAGGGGAATTTCACGGAGTATATGAGGTGTTCGAGTCCACGCAAGAGGTCCCTCTGTCCGTGTTTGGGCGAGAAGACGTAGCAGTCGATACAGATGACCTTGTTGTTCTCCTTGTCGAGAGTGCTCCAACTCAACATCGGGCCACCCATAAAGTCGTTTTGCAAATCCCAGAAGCCACGCATCTCGGCCCAAAAACGACCATTGATGCGTTTGTAGGTAACCTCCGGGCCATAGATGTCAACCGTCTTCATATAGGAGCCGTCCGAAGGGCCGGGGATGTTCTTCACAAAGTTGTTACGTTGGCGCACGAGGCTCTCCAACTCAAAGTCGCTCTTACTGGTGTATGGGTAGGAGTAGATGGCAATACCCTGTGTGGCCACGGGATACTCGAAGGATGTTACCAGTAGACTATCTCCACTCGTTCCTCGGGAGGTGTAGCCTCGTGGAAGGTCGATGGTGAAGCCGAACATCTTCTGTATCTTGTCAATCATCACGCCCTCCTTATGTTTGCTGTTGAGTTTGATGGCTCTCTCTCGCTCGGCATCCTCAAAGGCCTTCAAGAGTCCCTCCTTATTCTCCGACAGGTATTTGACCATAGCCTCGTCGCTGGGCGCATTGACATAGACCATCAACTGCCCGTCGGCATATTTGTTCTTCACGGCCGACGAACCGACCTGCTGCGAAGGGTCAACGGTTACGAAGAGTACGTTGCGGTGCACCTTGATGAAACCCTCAAAGGCGCTACGCATAACCCTCATAAGGTCCATACGGGGCTCGTATTGGTTCACATAGTCTACCGGTAGAGCAAAAACCTCACGCAGAGTATCGCCCACAATGCCCTCCCATTGCGGTTTTTCCACCACGGCAATAACCTCATAGGGAGCACCTCCTGCGGCCTGTTGGCCTGTGCCGATGGTTGATGAGTTGCAACCTCCGAGCGAAGCGGTAACACCCAAGAGGGCCAATACTCCCACGATTAGTTTCAACACGCTATTTTTCATAGTCTTCACGTTTTTTGTTCTCTCTTTCGGCAAAGATAGCAATTTTTTGTCATACCTTTGCACACAACAAACCATAAATATAATATGTATTTTCGCTGGCCTAAAATAATGTGCAAACACACCCCCACAATGCTGTGGAAGGTGAGGAGCAAAGATACAGTCTATCTGACTTTTGACGATGGACCAACGCCCAAAATTACTGAGTACATCCTCGACACATTGGACAAGTATGGTGCCAAAGCAACCTTCTTTTGTCTGGGTAACAATGCCGAGATGTATCCCGAACTAATCGAGGAGATTGAACGTAGAGGGCACGCCATCGGCAACCACTCCTACAACCACACTCGTGGGTGGCTGGTCAGTAGCGACGAGTATATGGCAAGTGCCTACAAGGCAGGCCAATTTCTCCCACACACACGACTCTTCCGTCCTCCCTATGGACGCATCGCTCTGCGTGAGGTGCGCTGTATGCGATCCCAGGGCTGGCGCGTGGTGATGTGGAACAATATCTCCGAGGACTACGACCACAAGGTATCACCCGCACGATGCGCCCAAAAGGTTATCCGACACCTACACCCGGGCAATATCATCGTCTTCCACGACTCGGTTAAGGCCTCCAAAAATATGATGTACGCACTCCCTCGTGTGCTCGAAGCAATACAAAAGAAAGGACTTAAAACAGATATTCTTACGGTCAATTTGTAGGAGTTTAGACATTTTTCACTACTTTTGTGGGTTGAACTGCCACAAAAGGCACAAAGACAGATATTTCAGATTCTAACAAAATACAAAAAAACACAAAACTATGGCAACAGCATCAGACATCAAAATCGGTATGTGCATCGATATGGACAACAAGACTTTCCTCGTTGTCGACTTCCAGCACGTTAAGCCCGGCAAAGGCCCCGCTTTCATCCGTACCAAACTCAAAAACCTCGAAAATGGTCGTGTACTCGATAAGACCTATTCGTCGGTAGGTGAGAAAATCGAGCCCGTACGTGTAGAGCGTCGTCCCTACCAGTACACCTACGAGGATGACCTCGGTGTGCACCTGATGCACATGGAGACCTTCGAGGAGATTACCATTCCCAGAGACCTCATTGAGAACTCCGACCTTATGGTTGACGGTCAGATTTTGGAGGTTATGTTCCACACCGAGAAGGAGTTGGCACTCACCGCAGAGTTGCCTCCCATCATCGATATGGAGGTTACCTACACCGAGCCCGGTGTTCGTGGCGATACCGCTTCGACCAACTCGCTCAAACCTGCAACCGTAAACACCGGTGCAACCGTTAAGGTTCCTTTGTTCATCAACACCGGCGACAAGATTCGTGTTGATACTCGTACTCGCGAGTATTACGAGCGTATCAAGTAAAAAAACGCAGAAAAAAACGCAGATTGCGGGTGAATTTTGCACCGCACTTCGATAAGCGGCTCCTCATTTGCGAAAGCAAACTGCGGGGCCGCTTTCTCGTTTGGCACAAAATTCCCCTCGCACTTTGCGTTTTTTTGTTGTGGGGCTTGCTGACGTTTGAATGGGGCGCTACCTATCATCTGCATAAAACAGGCAACGCCTGCGCACTTTGCGTTTTTTTACGGTCTAACGTCTAACGTCCAACGTCTAATGTCTTTTTTTATGGGCTTTAGGGACCCTTAAAGCTCTTTCTGCTCTTTCTGCCCTTCCTTGCCCTTTCTGCCCTCAAACAGACCCCTCTGGCACTTTGTGCCACCTCCCCTATCTTAGGGGAGGAGTTTTTAATAGAGAATGAATTACCCTCGCCTAAGTTATACCTCCCCTGTCGTAGGGGAGGTGTAATTTTCAATTTTCAATTTTCAATTTTCCATTCTCTTTCTACCCTTTCTGCCCTTTCTCCTTTGCATTCTGGGCAGTAGCCTATCCGTTTATCGGGTGGTAAGCAAAAAGTTCTCTATATCTTTTTGGAGCTTCTTATAGAGGAAACACTCCTTGTAGTTCTCGTTGAAAAGGAGTGCATCACGCACGTTACAGAGCGAGTTGTTGTAGTTACTCAATTCATTTTGCAGCACAAGGCCCGTGCGGTCGGAGTTGTAGATGCGTGTGGTCGAGAGGTTTTTCAGGCGGTGGCACACGGCCGATAGAACCACGCTCACCACGTTGTCCATCAATGTGTGGCCGTGCATAAAAAGGTATGTCTGTTCGGGCGTTACGCCTCGCAAATGCAGTAGGCTCTCGAAGTCGCCGAGTCGTGTGGCGATGTCGGGATGTTCATATTCGAGCGCCTGCAAGCGACGTCCCACTTGCTTACGCAACCAAGCAATCGTGTCGGCTCCGTTACGCTCTGTGTCGAGGTAGCCAAGACGTACGGTATTCTTGAAATTTTGGAGCGGGAAAATGTTGGGAGTAGATATCTGGGCCGAGTAGGCATACCACACAAAAGCGGGGTAGATGGCCTTGGAG
>JBGUSZ010000061.1:0-24954 GCA_045132795.1 Tidjanibacter sp.
TTGACGGCGAGACGCTCAAGGTACTCCTGATCGAGCGTCCGGCCTACAACGAGCTGGATCGGTTGAAGCTGCCCGGAGCGATGATTCTGGAGAACGAGACCCTGCCCGAGGCGGCCTATCGTGTGTTGGAGGAGGCAACGGGATTGCGCCAGAAGGATCTTTACCTGAAGCAGATGGAGATCTTCTCGGACCCGCAACGTGTGCGTGGCGAGGAGTTGGAGTGGATCAACCGCAAGCACGGCATCCGCACCGAGCGCGTCGTGACGGTGGGTTTCTATGCCCTGCTGAAGCTCGACCTGCGCACCTTGGACTACACCACCTCGAAGGGGGCACGCTGGATTGAGGTAGATCGGATTCAGCGTCTGGCGATGGACCACAAGGAGATACTCTCGGCGGCCCTCGGCAACCTCTGTCGCGAGATGCAGCAGTCGCCCGTAGCCTTCGAGCTGTTGCCGAAGAAATTCACGATTCGTGCCCTGCAACGACTCTTTGAGGCGGTGTTGGGTGTCGAGATCGACAACCGCAACTTCCGCAAGAAGATGCTCTCGTCGGGATTCCTCAACCCCACGGGCGAGAAGGAGGAGGGCGTGGCCCACAAACCGGCCGAGTACTACTCGTTCGACAAACAGGCCTACCGCCGTGCCGTGAAGGCCAAACTGAGGATGGGATTTATTAATAATTGGAGATACTAAAGGGAATTATAAATTAAGAATTAAAAATTAGAAAAGGGGGATTAAGGGCAATTAAAGGTGATTAAGGGATCCCTTTAGCAACCTTTAACACAACATAGATTAGAGCCCGTTTCTGATTTTAGGTGTCGCATAAAATCGAAAACAAAGAAAAAAGAATAAGGTATGAGCAAAACAAGTTTAGGAATTGACGTCGGCTCCTCATCGGTGAAGGTATCTCTGATGGATATTACGACGGGTGCCTGTCTGGCCTCGTCGACCAATCCGAGCCAGGAGATGCCCATTGATGCCGTGCAGAGCGGCTGGGCCGAACAGGACCCCGAGATGTGGTGGAAATATGCCGTAGAGGGCATCCGCAAGATTGCCCAGGAGCACCCCATGAGCGAGGTGGCAGCGATCGGTATCACCTACCAGATGCACGGTCTGGTGGCCATCGACAAGGAGCAGAAGCCCCTGCGCAAGGCGATTATCTGGTGCGACTCGCGTGCCGTGGAGATTGGTGCCGAGGCTCTGGAGGCCATTGGTCGCGACTTCTGCCTGGAGCATGCACTCAATTCGCCGGGTAACTTCACCGCCTCGAAGCTGGCGTGGGTGAAGCGCAACGAGCCGGAGCTCTTTGCTCAGATCGACAAGTTCATCCTGCCGGGCGACTACATCGCCTACCGCCTCTCGGGCAAGGTTTCGACCTCCGTGAGCGGTCTTTCGGAGCAGATTCTCTGGGACTTCAAGGAGGAGAAGCGTGCCGACTTTGTGGCCGACTACTACGGCATTCCGCAGGAGATCATCCCCGAGGCGGGTGTTTCGATCGGGGTGGAGGCTACGACCGACAAGGCCACCGAGGAGCTTTTGGGTATTGCGGAGGGTACGCCCATCTCGTATCGTGCCGGTGACCAGCCCAACAACGCCTTCTCGCTCAACGTCATGGAGGCGGGTGAGATTGCCGCTACGGGTGGCACAAGTGGTGTCGTATATGGTGTGGTGGATACGCCCAAGGCCGACCTGCTCTCTCGCGTGAATACCTTTGTACATGTCAATCATACGCCTGCTACGCCCCGCTATGGCATTCTGCTCTGCATCAACGGCACGGGTATTCTCAATTCGTGGATGCGTCGCAACGTCACGCAGCAGACGCTCGACTATGTCGAGATGAACGCCCTCGCCGAGCAGGCCCCTGCAGGCTCGGACGGCCTGGTGGTGTTGCCCTTTGGTAATGGTGCGGAGCGTGTCCTGGAGAATCGCACGACGGGTGCTGCGGTGGTGGGTATCGACCTGAATCGCCACTCGACGGCCCACATCCTCCGTGCTACGCAGGAGGGTATCGCCTTCTCGTTCCGCTACGGCATCGACCTGATGCGTGAGCTGGGGCTGAAGCCCGATGTGATTCGTGCCGGCAAGGCCAACCTCTTCCTCTCGCCCCTCTTCCGTCAGACGCTCTCGACCTTGACAGGTGCCCGTATCGAGCTCTTCAACACGGATGGCTCGCTGGGTGCTGCGCGTGGTGCTGCCCTGGGTGCAGGATTCTACGCCTCGCGTGAGGAGGCTTTTGCGTCGCTGAAGTGCCTGGAGGTCGTGGAGCCGTGTGAGGCTGACCGCGAGGCCCTCGAAAGAAGCTACGAGAAGTGGAAGCACGAGGTGGAGATGAGAATTAAGAATTAGAAAAGGGGGACTAAGGGCAATTAAAGGTGAGTAAGGGATTCCTTTAGCAACCTTTAGAAACCTTTAGCAACCCTTAGCAACCCTTAACCAACACAAGACAAACAATCATAAACAACTTAATACACATTACAACTATGGCAAAACAGTATTTCCCCGAGATTGGTAAGATCCAGTTCGAGGGCAAGGAGTCGAAGAACCCCATGGCATTCCATTACTACAACCCCGAGCAGGTGGTAGCCGGTCGCAAGATGAAGGATTGGCTGCGCTTCTCGATGGCTTGGTGGCACACGCTCTGCGCCGAAGGTACAGACCAGTTTGGTGGTGGCACGAAGAAGTTCGAGTGGAACGAGTCGGAGTGCGCTATGGAGCGTGCCAAGGCCAAGATGGACGCCGGCTTCGAGTTCATGCAGAAGATGGGCATCGAGTACTACTGCTTCCACGATGTGGACCTCATCGACGAGGATCCCGATCCGAAGAAGTATGAGGAGAACCTGAAGGCTATCGTGGCTTATGCCAAGGAGAAGCAGGCCGAGACGGGCATCAAGCTCCTCTGGGGTACGGCTAACGTATTTGGCAACGCCCGTTACATGAACGGTGCTTCGACCAACCCCGATTTCGACACGGCCGCACGCGCCATGTTGCAGATCAAGAACGCCATCGACGCTACGATCGAGCTGGGTGGTGAGAACTACGTATTCTGGGGTGGCCGCGAGGGTTACATGTCGCTGCTCAACACCGATATGAAGCGCGAGAAGAGCCACATGGCTACGATGCTCCGCATGGCTCGCGACTACGCTCGCAAGCAGGGCTTCAAGGGCACGTTCCTCATCGAGCCGAAGCCCATGGAGCCGATGAAGCACCAGTATGACGTGGATACGGAGACCGTAGTAGGTTTCCTGCGCGCCAACGGTCTGGATAAGGACTTCAAGGTGAACATCGAGGTAAACCACGCTACGCTGGCCGGCCACACCTTTGAGCATGAGTTGCAGTGCGCCGTAGATGCCGGTATGCTCGGCTCGATCGACGCCAACCGTGGTGACTACCAGAACGGCTGGGACACCGACCAGTTCCCCATCGACCTCTACGAGCTCGTTCAGGCTATGATCGTGATCGTTCGCGGTGGCGGTCTGCAGGGTGGCGGTACGAACTTCGACGCCAAGGTACGTCGCAACTCGACCGATCCGGAGGATCTCTTCATCGCCCACATCACGGGTATGGATGTGATGGCTCGCGCCCTCTTGATCGCTGCCGACATCCTCGAGAACTCGCCCTACCAGCAGATGGTTAGCGACCGCTACGCTTCGTATGACGAGGGTATGGGTAAGAAGTTCGAGAATGGCGAGCTGACGCTCGAGGAGGTTGTTGCTTACGCTCACGAGCACGAGCCCGTACAGAAGAGCGGCAAGCAGGAGCTCTACGAGTCGATCGTGAATATGTACATCTAATCGTAAATCCCACGCAAGGGCTGTCCGACAATGCCGAACAGCCTTTGTTCTATCCAAACTGTTACAACCATGAATCAAACAAAACAACAAGGCAGCCGCCTTTACCTGCTGTCGATCGTCCTGGTCACGATCATCGGTGGTCTGCTCTTTGGTTATGACACTGCTGTGGTTTCGGGTGCCGAGAAGGCACTGGAGACCTTCTTCCGTTCGGGTCTGGGTGAGCTCTACACCCCCGGCTGGCACGGTTTCACCGCCTCGAGTGCCCTCCTGGGTTGCGTGATTGGTGGTGCTATTTCGGGCTTCATGGCCTCGCGCCTGGGTCGTAAGCGTTCGCTGATTGCCGCCGCCCTGATGTTCTTCATCTCGGCAGTGGGCTCGTGGATGCCCGAGAGTGGTATCCTCCCCTACGGCGAGCCCTCGATGACCCTGCTGGTGGTCTTCAACCTCTACCGCGTATTGGGCGGTGTGGGTGTTGGTCTGGCCTCGGCCGTATGTCCGATGTACATCGCCGAGATCTCGCCTGCACGTGTCCGTGGTACGCTCGTATCGTGCAACCAGTTTGCCATCATCTTCGGTATGCTGGTGGTCTATTTTGTCAATTACATGATCCGCAACTCGCTGGGCGACACGGCCGAGATGATTCAGACGGCCATGGTCGAGATCGGTTGGCGACGCATGTTCCTCAGCGAGGCTGTACCGGCCGCTACGTTCGGTCTGCTGATTCTGCTCGTGCCCGAGACCCCGCGTTTCCTGGCCCTCAAGGGGCGTGACGAGCGTGCCTTCTCGATCCTGGAGCGCATCAACGGCACGGAGGCTGCCAAGGGCATCCTGGAGGAGATCAAGGCGACCGTGCATGAGAAGCGCGAGAAGCTGCTGACCTATGGTCTGGCGGTGATCGTCATCGGCATCCTGCTCTCGTTCTTCCAGCAGGCTGTGGGTATCAACGTGGTGCTCTACTACGCACCACGCATCTTCGAGAACATGGGTGCTACGGGCGATGCCTCGATGATTCAGACCGTTGTGATGGGTATCGTGAACATCATCTTCACGGTGGTGGCCATCTTCACGGTCGACAAGGTGGGTCGCAAGCCGCTGCTCATCATCGGCTCGCTGGGTATGATGATCGGCATGGTGGCGCTGGCCGTACTCTCGTTCACCGACACGATCGGTCTGACGGCCCTCATCTTCATCATCATCTACACCGCATCGTTCATGATGTCGTGGGGCCCGATCTGCTGGGTACTCATCTCGGAGATCTTCCCCAACACGATTCGTTCGCAGGCTGTGGCCATTGCCGTGGCAGCGCAGTGGATTGCCAACTTCCTCGTCTCGGCCACCTTCCCCTCGCTCTCGGCGTGGAGTGTAGGCGGCACCTACTGCATCTATGCACTCATGTCGCTCGCCTCGGCCATCTTCGTCTGGAAGTGGGTACCCGAAACGAAGGGTAAGACGCTGGAGGAGATGTCGAAGCTGTGGAAGAAGTAGTTCCACCAACAACCATAGAGAAGGGAGGTCATGTGTGGCCTCCTTTTTTGTTGGCACGCACACCTCCTCACACACGCACACGCTCCTGTAACTTTGTAACTTCGTGAGGAAATGGTAACTGGAACTTTTGCGAATAGTCGGTGAGTAACTAATGGGTAACTAATGGTACTATTTAATACCGAAAAAAGGCAAAAAAGTAGGGTGTAACAACCCAAAGTTGCTACACCCTAAATACTTAACAGATTGATTATCTGTTCTATACCTCGTTAGTATTCGTCCTCATTAAACAGAAAGTCGTCCTTGCTGGGATAGTCGGGCCAAACGTCCTCGATGGTCTCATATATGTCGCCCTCGTCCTCAATCTCCTCCAAGTTCTCAATAACCTCCAAAGGAAGGCCCGAACGAACTGCATAGTCGATGAGTTCCTCTTTGGTTGCTGGCCAGGGAGCATCTTCGAGTTTCGAAGCCAATTCAAGTGTCCAATACATAATTCTCTGTAAATTAGTTGTTTGCGTTTATGTTAGTTCTATTTAGGTTGCAAAAGTATAAAAAAATACAATATCACCAAAATTATCTACACATTCCACTCTTTTTCTTCCACACCAAGCCTTTGAGTGGCGCTGCGTCCGAGGGTGTAGAAGTAGTCCGACAGGCGATTAAGGTAGCACAGCAGCACCTCATCAACGCTATGTGCGGCATTAGCTCTCAGGGCCTCCCTCTCGGCCCTACGGCACACTGTGCGGCACACGTGGCACTGCGATACAAGCATCGCACCACCCGGAATAGTGAAACACCTAATCGGTGGCAGAGTGGCCGTCAGGCGGTCAATCTCGCTCTCCAAACGCTCCACATCATCCGTGCCAATCTTTGTAAGTGTGCCCTTAAAGCCAAGTCCAACAGCGAGTTGTGCCTCGATGGTCATAAGTCTTACACTTATTTCGTCGAGGAATGCAACCGTGTCGGTGTGTCCCTCTTCGGTAGCTAAGTCGGTGAGTACAGCAACGTGTGCGCCGAGTTCATCCACCGTGCCGTAGGCCTCAACTCGGGGGTCGTATTTATCAACCCTCTCGCCACCAATCAGTGCTGTGGTACCGCTGTCGCCACAGCGAGTGTAAATCTTTGTCATATTGTATTCTTTTGTACCGTATCTAAACTTTTCGTGCGGAGCCTCTCTCTACCCACTCTCCCTACACCTATATTATAACGTGTTGCTTGGGGAGTGCAGGGTTGAAAAACAAGAGTGTGAAGCGAGGTTTCTCGGCACTCATACCTTTGTGGGCCCCCACGAACTCCCTGCGCCACTTTTTCTCCGTCCTTCCTCGGCGGTGAATAATGCACAAGGTTGCCATAGCGTTGCCCTTTTGGCACCTGTCGGCTATCTGTTCAACCACTGCGTGTGGGCAATCGGGTGTTGCTACAAACAGTGTGCCCTCCGTAACCTCTTCTGCCTTGTTGATGGCCCAACGAGTGTAGCCGACCAGAGAGAGGTAGTTTTGGAGCCTTACGGCTGTGCGACCATCAACCCCCACCGTCACCAACTCCCCTCGGAGCTTTGTGTCGGTAGTGGCAACCTTTCGTGGCATCATTGCCTCTCGCACCACCTTGTAGAGAAATGGGGAGTGTACCCCGTAGCCCCTACTGTGTCTAAACCTCTTCTCTAATTTCAACTTTCAACCTTTTTTTTAATTCTCACCTCTCAACTGTCCTGCCAGACGGCCCGTAGAGAAGGCGATTTGGAGGTTGTAGCCACCCGTGTTGGCATCCAAGTCCATAACCTCGCCTGCAAAGTAGAGGCCCTTAACGAGGGTAGATTCGAGTGTGTGAGGGTTAATCTCCGAGAGTTCCACGCCACCGGCCGTAACGATAGCCTCCTCAAAGGGACGGTAGTCGCTGATGGGTATGCGGAATGCTTTGAGCGTGTTGGTCAGTCGCTCCACCTTCTCCTCTTTGAGCTCGCCCATCGAGTGTTTGGCGTGTGCACCGATGGCTTTGGCCATAGGAACAACGAGTTCGCGTGGCATAATCTTACGCAGCAACTCGCCCACGGTGAGTGTGTTGGGTTGCTCGGCAATCTCTCGCTGGATACGCTCGCGGAGTTCGTCGTGGTCCATAGCGTGTTTGAGGTCGATTTCGAGCTCCACACGCTTCTCGTCGATGAGTGCGTCCACGGCCTTGCGGCTCATACGCAACACCACAGCACCCTCCACTCCTCGTTTGGAGAAGAGCATCTCGCCAAACTCGCTCTGCACAACCTCGCCCTCCACGAGCAGCTGCACTTGTACGTTTTTGAGCAACAAGCCTGCCATAAACTTGGCCTCCTCGTAGGAGGTTTCGAGTGGCACGAGCGAGGGACGCACGGGAACGATGGTGTGTCCTGCCTCGTGTGCGAGTTTGTAGCCGTCGCCAGTGGAGCCGGTTGCGGGGTAGGATGCGCCACCCGTTGCGAGGATAACGGCGGGTGTTTCCACCTTGCGCCTGTAACCTCGTGCGTTGGTGTAGACCACGCTGCGAATCTTGCCTGCGATGATGTTGAGAGCCTCCACCTTGGCGTTGCACTCAATCATCACTCCCTCCTCACGACACCAGTCGACGAGTGCCTGTGCGATGTCCCACGCTTTGCCGCTGGTGGGGAAGACACGTCCACCTCTCTCGGTGGTGAGCTGCACACCCTTACGCTCCATAAAGCGCACCAGGGCACGGTTGGTGAATTGGGTGTAGGCGAAGTTGAAGAATCCTGCGCCGTTTTGGATTTTGGCGAAGAACTCCTCGTCGGTACACATATTCGTAAGGTTGCAACGTCCCTTGCCGGAGATGCGCACCTTGCGTCCGGTTTTCTCCATTTTTTCGAGCAAAAGTACTCGTTTGCCGTTGATTGCGGCCGTTCCTGCGGCCATAAGTCCTGCGGCACCGCCGCCGATGACTACCACGTCGTATTCTTTGATTTCCATAAGTGCCACAAAGATAGGGATAAAATTGGGAATAGTAGAAACGAAAGGCCACTAAATGTGGGCCTCTGAGCAGACTATTTACGCCCACGGAGTGTGATGCCCCACCACATAAGGCCCTGTCCGAGCCAATAGAGTGGGAGGTAGATGAGGTGTGCAGTGGGGTGTGGGGTGGTAAATAGCGAGATGGCGAGCACAAAGTCGGAGAGCATAAAGCACACTGCTCCAACCTTCGAGAGCAGACTCCCCGAAAGGCAGGCAAAAAAGACCATCGTGCCGATTGTTGCGCCATAGACCACCACACCAATCTTCAAGATGGTTGTCCCCACTTGTGGGAGTGTGATGATGAGCGCCGTGGCAAGTAGGATTGCCGGCAGGAGGGCGGCTCCAACGATGGATTTTGTAGCTGTTGTGCGGAGGTTGCTTTGCCGTGATAGTTGTATGATGTAGCACACCTGCGCCACCCCAAAGGCACCAATCTGTGCCAACAGCTCTCCCTTCACACCCAATAGGTCGCCGAGGGCAGAGAAACAGAGTGCAAGAGTGAGCCACCACGTTCTGCTCCCCAACGACGCTACCGCCAGCCACGCCACAGGATAACAGAGTTTGGCGGGGGCGGGGAGTGGAACAAAGTAGAGTGCACACAGCAGTAGGTAGACCAATGCTGCGCCAACTTTGTGGGCGTATTTGTTGTTGACGGTGTGGAGTGTCATAAATAATGTTTGGTTGTGGAGTACAAATATAGTGAAAAATGTTTATCTTTGCGACCGAAATAAATACGTTCTATACTATGTTCAGCAGAAGATTTTTGAGAATTAAGGTTGTCAAAGCACTCTATGCGCACCAGACCGGTGCCGCCGACACTGTCGCTATCGAGGAGAAGGAGCTCCTCAAAGGACTTGACAAAGACTATGACCTTTACCACTATGTCCTCTCGCTGATTAGTGAGGTTAAGCGTTATGCCGAGGAACGTATTGAGATTGCTCGCAACAAACACCTCCCTACCGAGGAGGACCTCAATCCCAATCTGAAATTTGTTACCAATGAGGTGGTGGCTCGCATCGAGGCCGATGCCGAGTTGGACCACATCTTGGCCATCAGGAAACTTGGCTGGGCTGCCTATCCCGAGCTCATCAAACACCTCTATGTGAAGATGACCGAGTCGGAGTACTACAAGGCCTATATGGCCTCCGAGGGCCGTTCCTTTGCCGAGGATAGGAGGCTTGTGGAGGAGTTCTACATCCAGACCGTGCAGGATGATGAGATGCTGTGCAGCATCCTCGAAGAGAATAGCCTCACTTGGGGCGATGCCATTGATTTTGTGCTGATTATGGTGCTTCGCACGCTGGGTGGTATGAAGGCTTCGCAGGAGAAACTCCCCTTGCAACCCCAGTTCAAGAGCGACGAGGATAGGGCTTTTGTGAGGCGTCTGTTTGCCGAGGCTGTGGTGGGCTACAAGGAGAACCTTGCCACCGTTGAGCAGTTTACCAAAAATTGGGACGTGGAGCGCATCGCAGTTATGGACAATGTGATTATGACCACCGCGCTGGCCGAGTTGTTGAACTTCGACTCCATCCCCGTTAAGGTAACCCTCGACGAGTATATCGAGATTGCTAAGTATTACAGCACGATGGGTAGTAGCACCTTCATCAACGGTATCTTGGATAAGATTGTGGAGCAGCTCACCGCCGAGGGTAAGATTAACAAGAGTGGCCGAGGCTTGGTTGAGATTTAGCGTAGTGATGATAACCAACGATAGAAACACGGGACGGTCTGCTGCGGCAGGCCGTTTTTGTAGGACAAAGGTTGCCCTGGTGGTAGCTTTGGCCTCCATCTTGTGCTATGGCTGTGGGCCGAGGTCTGGTAGGACAAGGGGCGCAGCGGAGAACACTATGGTCAATGTGTTGCAGAGCGTGGATGTGGGCAATACCTCAAAGGCCGACACCATCGACTTTGGCCGAGTTAGGACGGGCGAGGTGGTGAGCCGTAGCATTGCACTCCACAACACCTCCGAGGCCCCTATGGTGGTGCTCTCCACCCAGACCTCGTGTGGTTGCTTGTGGCTCGACTACGACAAGAGGAGCGTGCCGCGTGGCGAGAAGATGGCTGTGGAGATTAATTTTGACTCGGCAGGATATACTTATTTCGTTCCTCGCACGTTCTACATTACGACAAACCTCTCCTCCGAGGCCAAAAAACTTGTGGTTGTGGCCACAATGGAGTAGGGGGACTTTGCTATATTGGAGGAAAAGGCGTACATTTGTGCAGTAGAAACAAAACATTAACAATTTAATATAAGTGAAAATTATGATGAACGTATTGCTTCAAGCAGGCGCAGCTGCTCCCGCAGCACAGGGTAGCATGATGAGCTCGATTATTATGATTGTGATGCTCTTCGTGGTGATGTATTTCTTTATGATTCGCCCCCAGCGCAAACAGCAGAAAGAGCTCGACAACTTCCGTAACTCGCTCGCAAAGGGCCAGAAGGTTATCACCGCCGGTGGTATCTATGGTGTTGTTATGGAGGTAAACGAGCGTGATATCGTTATGGAGGTTGACGGCAACGTAACTCTCCGTGTTGACAAAACCGCCATTATGAAAGACCCCCGTATGTAGTGGGAGGCTTTGTTGAAAATGAGAACGCACCGACTCGACAAGTCGGTGCGTTTTTTGTTTGTTTGCCCAAGTAGGCTGCTGCTCAACTATTTAACCCAAGTCTGGGTGCGGCCTAAGAGGCCCTTCTTGTCGAGCGAGCCACGGAGGTTGAGCACGTTCTTTGCGCCGTCATATTTGATGGTGCAGTAGTAGATCTTGTCGGCATCGGGATCGTAAACGCGGCCACCTACAAGTTTGCCATCCTCATACTTCATACCCCTTACGATCATAGTGCCCACGCTGCTCTTGTCCTCACCGAACACGCCAACGAGTTTGCCATAGTAGAGGCCGTCCTCACCCTGGTAGATGTTCACGATACCTGCGGGCTCGTTGGTTTTGTCGTCAATGGTTTTCCACTCGCCAACATATTTGTCGGCCTGACCAAATGCTGCAACTGCGCCCATCAGCACCATTGCAAGCGAAAGAAAAAGTTTTTTCATACTTCGTTTTATTGGTTTGTGTGTTTCCAATTATCATAACAAAGGTAAGACTCTTGACCAAAAGCTCGAACAAAATGGCGTATAAAATACAACGCCCAAACTTTTGGTTTGGACGTTAGTTTACACTCATTCAGTGCTTTGTGTATGTATTTGTTGAGGTGTCCAAGTCTGTTTGCGGAGCGCGCTTGCGGGGGTGAACTCCGTTGGTAGGGGCATTTCGTAGACCGACCTGCGTAGTAGCTCAGTGAGTTCTTCAATGCTTCCACAAGCCCTCTGCTCCTCCACACCAATGGTGCGCCCAATCACCACTCGGTGCTTGCCACGCCCCTTGTTGAATACCTCGTAGGGTAGGCGCAGAAGCCTCACTCGCCAATCAATGAGTCCCAGCAGATAGTAGAACATCGAGTTGCGGTCCACAAAACGTATGGGCACAATGGGCACCTCGGCCCTCTCTATGAGCCTGATGAGGGGCTCTTGCCACGGGCGGTCGCTGATGTCGCCACGCAGAGGGTGAAGGTCCGACACCGCACCCGAAGGGAAGAACGACATAGGGTGTCCACTACGCAGGTGGGCCAGCGAGGTGCGTACTCCCGCAAGTGTGGTGGCGTTGGCTTGCTTACGTTCTGTGCCTGTGGGGGTTACGGCAATGAAGTTTTCTCTCATAGGCTCCACCCTTGCAAGTATCTGGTTGACCATAATTTTGAGGTCGCCTCGGCGGTGGCCAATCATATCGAGAGTGATTACTCCGTCGATGGCCCCGTAGGGGTGGTTGCTGATGGTTATGAAGGCCCCGTCGGGTAGGCTGTCGAGCCTTTCGGGGTTGCCCACAAGGTAGTCGCACCCGAGGTGGTCGAGGGCAGCGGTGGCACAGTCGGGCCCCTGGTGGTGGTAGATGCTGTCGTAGAGGCGGTTGAGGCGGCCAATGCCACACACCCACATTGCAAACCGTCCGAAGAGTTGCCCCATAGTGCCCCGAAAGATGGATGACATATCAGCCAACTCCTCAATCGATAGGAGTTCGTGCGCAGGGCGAGGGGAGATTTTTCGGAACACCACAGCGTCCGAGAGGAAGTAGTTGAGCACTCCCGAGATGGCCAACGCTGCGAGGTTGCACACCACAACGTGCCACCCGAAGATGCGCTCAAACAAGAGTAGGAAACACATCTTGACCACAAATCCCGCCACGGAGGAGAGGTTGAAGGCCACAAAGTGTCGCCAAAATGAGGACATATTTTTTTGGGACACTCGGCTGCTCCATATCCAAAAGTAGGAGCAGAGGAAGTTGCTCATCACCGCAAACTCAAACGATATGATGGGCGATAGAATGTAGGTCGCAACGTAGCCGCCACCGAAGACAAAGTGGGAACACACCCACAGAATGAGCGTATCGACAAGCGTGCCGATACCTCTGCTGGCCATAAATTTCAGATATCTCAGAACTGCTTGATAGCGTGCCATTTGGGGTAGTTGTGGAGTGTGTGGTGCGCTATTTTGTTGGCTTGTAAGGCTTTGCTGGGTCTTTGAGCGACAGCTCCTTGCGGTCCTTAAACCACTGCACAAGGTGCATTACGAAGATGACAACGGCGATGACGGCACCGATGATGTCGAAGATGCCGAACTGCTCGCCACCGATTTCGTAGGTGTGGTGTCGCCACGGGGTGTAGATGAAAAGTGTATTGATGATGATGGCGATGATGCGGAACTCGGTGGGGCCAAGCTTGCCGTAGGTGAGCCTGAACTCCTCCTTCACCAGCGTACAAATGTAGGTGTAGATGGAGAGGATGAGGTAGGCTACCAACACAAAGAGTGCCACTTCGAGGCGCAACATTGGCGAGAGGCCTGCACCTACACACATAGCCGTAATGGTCAGTGCGTCAATGGTGTGGTCGATGAAGAAACCATAGGTTGGCCTCTGTGTACCCCTCACCCTGGCGAGCGTACCGTCCAGACTGTCGCCATACCAATTCACGACCAATCCGAAGGACGATAGCCACAGGAAGTTGATGTTGATGCTCGACAGTGCGAAACCCACCGCACAAATGAGCGCACCGGTCACTCCGATGTAGGTCAGAATGTCGGATGTCATCCACGCCGGCTGCCGCTTGGCGAGCCATACGAGTGCTTTTTTCTCTGCCGCATTGAGAATTGATGTTTGGATTCGTGCGGCTTGTTCTTTTCCCATACTCACTATTTTAGGTTGTTGTTTTGTCGGCTTTGGTGCCGTTTGCCTACGAAACGCAAGATTGGTGCTCATATTGTGTGTGGGGTGTTGATTTTTTTTTGCTTCGTGTGGCAAACTTTGTGCCAAACCATACCGTCGACCGTCAACCGTCGACCGTCGACCGACAATTAAAATTGAAAATTGAAAATGGAAAATTGAAAATTAAGGTGCGCCGTTGGCGCGGTTTTCTTCTTTCCTTTGGTTTTCTTCGCGGGTATCTTTTTTGTTACCCGAGAGTTTTGGGAATTTAAGGAGTTTAAGGAGAAGGAGAATTTTGAATTTTGCATTCCCTTTCTGCCCATTCTGCCCTTTCTGCTCTTTCTTGCCCTTAAACAGACCTCACCCGCCTTCGGCACCCTCTCCTAACTTAGGCGAGGGTGTGCACGGGGCCGTGCACGCAATTCCGACCACCCCTCCCTTCCTCCTGCTCGGCGGCCTCGCCGAGCAGGAGGTGCCACATTGTGGCGGAGGGGTATGTAGACGGTAGACGGTAGACGGTAGACGGTATAACAAAAGCGACCTACCCGAAGGTAAGTCGCTCTGGTAGTCCCACCGGGAATCGAACCCAGATTTACAGTTTAGGAAACTGTCGTTCTATCCGTTGAACTATGGAACCAATCGGCCTTGCGGCCCTATGTTGTTATGCTTTCGAAGCAAAAGCTTTGCGGATGTCCTCCGCATAGCCGGCTTGGATGCTCAACTCCGTCTGGTGTACCATATTACGCAGTGCCAACACTGTCGAACTGCCGTGGCCGACAATCACAACACTATTTACACCCAGCGCAGGGGTACCACCCTTAATCTCGTAGTTGAGGTTATCGAGGAACTCATCCTCAATCTTCCTCGCCTTGGCAATGTAGCGCAGGCTCTCCGACATCTTCAACAAGACGTTGCCCATAAAACCATCACAAACAATCACATCTGCCTTGCCTGTGAAGTAGTCCTTACCCTCGATGTTGCCCACGAAGTTGATGCCCTCCGCCTCGGCCAACATCTGGTAGGCCGCCTTGCTTGCCGCATTACCTTTGCTCTCCTCCTCGCCAATGTTGAGAAGGCCGACCTTGGGATTTTCGAGTCCCCAAAGGTCTTTTGCGTAGATGCTACCCATCAGACCATACTGTGCAAGCACCTCCGGCTTGCAGTCCACATTCAGTCCCACATCCAACAGCAAGGTGTAACCACCTCTCACGTTGGCAATTGCGGCCGAAACTGCGGGGCGGATAACGCCTTCGGTAACACCTACCGTCAGCATTGCTCCTGCCATCATTGCGCCCGTTGAGCCTGCACTTGCAAAGCCGTCAATCTTGCCGGCCTTCAAATACTCAAAACCCCTACGGATACTCGAATCGGGCTTGGTCTGGAACGCTTTTGCAGGGTGGTCGCCCATAGTGATAACCTCGGTCGTGGGGACAATCTCAATGCGGTTACCCTCATAACCCTCGGCCTTCAAGAGAGCCTCAATGCGCTCCTTGTCACCGAACAAAACCACCTGTGTTGTTGCTTGGAGCAGGTCGATGGACTCAACCACTCCCTTAACAACAGCGTCGGGGGCGAAGTCGCCACCCATTGCATCTATGCCTATGCGCAGATTACGCATTGCTTAGAATTTACTCGGCTTTTTTCTCGATAGCCAATTTACCACGGTAGAAACCGCACTCGGGGCATACACGGTGGTACTGAACGGGCGAACCGCAGTTCGAGCAAACTGCTACGGTGGGAACTGCTGCTACGTAGTGAGTCCTACGTTTGTCTCTTCTGGTGGACGAAACCTTGTGTTTAGGATGTGCCATAACTCTGTTTTACTTTTTATATGTTTATAATCTTAATTTTTCTCTTCCAAACGGCGTTTAAGTTCTGCCAACTTATCCGCCGTGTCGCCCTCGGCAATGGTGCTCTTGGGCTCTGCCAACCTGTCGAACTCCTCTTCGCTGACGATTTTGAATCTCTTGACCATCTCAGGGTTACACTCCTCAATCGACTCGTGAACCCTCTGGTAGGGTAGTGCCAACAACACCGTCTCATAGAGCCACTCTCTCATATCGAACTCGGCATCTGCGGGGTTGAGCCACAACACTTCGCCATCGAAGCCCTCCTCGTCCTCGCTGAACTTGACCACCAGCGTATCTTCAATTTCCACCGGCAATCGGAGGGGGTCCAGACACCTATCACACTCGACCGTAACCTCGCCGCTGACCGTTACATCCAAAGTTAGCAAACTTGCACCCTTTGTCATTGTAACCCTCGCAACAGCCTCTGCTCCAATCATTTCCTCGTCGCCCACCGACTCCAAAAGTGCGTCATTAATTGGAAATTCCAACTCGTGAACGCCCGTCTTGTAGCCCTTAAACGGGATGACGTAATCCTTGTTTGTGTTCATAAGTGCCGTAAATTAGCGCGCAAATATACGAAGAAAATTGAAAAAACAAAAGTTTTTCCTAAAATTCTCCCTCTCCTACCTATCCAACTTGAAGTCCTGGCCGAGGTAAACACGCCTTACCTCTTCGTCCTCGGCGAGGTCTTGTGCGCTACCCGCTTTGAGCACCTTACCCTCGAAGAGAAGGTAGGTGCGGTCGGTGATGGAGAGCGTCTCGTGTACGTTGTGGTCGGTGATGATTACGCCGATGTTTTTATCTTTCAGCGTAGCCACGATGCTCTGAATATCCTCCACGGCAATGGGGTCTACACCCGCAAAGGGCTCATCGAGCAGGATGAACTTGGGATTGATGGCCACGGCACGTGCAATCTCCGTACGCCTCCTCTCGCCACCCGACAGTTGGATACCTTTATTCTTACGCACCTTTTGCAGGCGGAACTCTTCAATCAGGTTCTCCACCCTCTCCCTCTGGTACTCTTTTGAGTAGTCGGTCATCTCCAACACCGCTTTGAGGTTCTCCTCCACGGTCATACCCCTGAACACCGAAGCCTCCTGTGGCAGGTAACCGAGGCCCATCTGGGCACGTTTATATACGGGGAGCTTGGTGATTTCGGTGGTAATGCCGTTCTCCTCCACAAAGATTTGTCCGTCGTTGGGCTTGACGAGTCCTACTATCATATAAAAGGTAGTGGTCTTGCCGGCACCGTTGGGCCCCAGCAAACCTACGATTTCACCCTGATTAACATCGATGGAAACGTGGTTTACCACCGTGCGACTCTTGTATTTCTTGACCAGGTCGGAAGTGTATAATTTCATTTTTTTTTGAAAATTTTGCACAAAGTTAGTCTATTTTCCGAAAAAAATAGTACCTTTATATTGCAATTTGCACAAGTAAGTGATTTTGAATATGGAAAATGGAGTACAAGACGACTTGTTGTTGAGTAAATTAAAGGAGTATTTCGGCTTTTCGTCCTTCAAGGGAAACCAAGAGGGCGTCATTAGAAACGTGCTCGAAGGGGGCGATACCTTTGTATTAATGCCCACGGGTGGTGGCAAGAGCCTTTGCTACCAACTGCCGGCATTGATGATGGAGGGTGTTGCCATCATCATATCGCCACTGATTGCGTTGATGAAAAACCAAGTGGACGCTATGCGTACGTTCAGTATGGAGGAGGGCATTGCCCACTTCCTCAACTCCTCGCTCAACAAGGCTGCCATCACGCAGGTGAAGAACGATGTGCTGGCCGGCAAAACAAAGCTCCTCTATTTTGCTCCCGAATCACTTACCAAGGAGGAGAACGTGTCGTTCCTGCGCAAAATCAAAATCTCGTTCTACGCCATTGACGAGGCACACTGTATCTCCGAGTGGGGCCACGACTTCCGTCCGGAGTATAGGCGTATCCGCCCCATTGTGAACGATATTGGCCGTGCGCCAATCATCGCACTCACCGCAACGGCAACCCCCAAGGTGCAGCTCGACATCCAGAAAAACCTCGGTATGATGGATGCCAAAGTCTTTAAGTCATCCTTCAACCGCCCCAATCTCTACTACGAGTTGCGTCCCAAGCACGACGTAAACCGTGATATCATCCGCTATGTCAAGCAGAACGAGGGCAAGAGCGGTATCATCTACTGCCTCTCGCGCAAGAAGGTGGAGGAGTTGGCCGAGTTGTTGGTGGCCAACAACATCAAAGCCCTTCCTTACCACGCCGGTATGGATGCCGCAACGAGGGCAGCCAATCAGGACGCCTTCCTTATGGAGAAGGCCGACGTGATTGTGGCGACCATCGCCTTTGGTATGGGTATCGACAAACCCGACGTGCGCTACGTTATCCACTACGACATCCCCAAGAGCCTCGAAGGCTACTATCAAGAAACGGGCCGTGCGGGCCGTGATGGTGGCGAGGGTAGGTGTATTACCTTTTATAGTTATAAGGACATCCAGAAGTTGGAGAAGTTTATGCAGGGTAAGCCTGTGGCCGAGCAGGAGATTGGCCGACTGTTGTTGCTCGAAACGGTCTCCTATGCCGAGAGCTCCATCTGCCGTCGTAAGTCGCTGCTGCACTACTTCGGCGAGGAGTATTGTGAGGACAACTGCGGCGCGTGCGACAACTGCCTCAATCCCAAACCCAAAATCAACGCCCAGAAGGCCATGTGTACCGTCTTGGAGGTGCTGGAAGGTGTGGGTGGCAAGTTCAAGAGCGACTATATAGTGTCGCTGCTCTTGGGCCGTAATAATGCCCTCATTAAGTCCTACAACCACCACAAGAGCGAGTGGTTTGGCATTGGTGCCGAGCAGGACGACAAGTTCTGGGGTGCCGTTATTCGCAAGGGACAGATTGAGGGCCTCATCGATAAGAACATCGAAAACTACGGCCTGCTGTCCATCAGTCCCAAGGGCGAGGCCTACCTTGATAAACCCTATGCTGTGACCGTAACCCTCGACCACAACTACGACGAGATGCAGGAGGAGGATGCAGCGGCTGCCAATCTGGGTAAGGGCGGTGGTGCTGCCGACGAGGAGCTCTTCGCTATGCTGAAAGACCTCCGTCGCAAGGTGGCCAAACGCCACAACCTGCCTCCGTTTGTCATCTTCCAAGACCCCTCGTTGGAGGATATGTCGGTGCAGTACCCCATCACCATCGAGGAGTTGCAGAACATCAGTGGAGTGGGTGCAGGTAAGGCGAAGAAGTTTGGCGAGGACTTCGTGAAGCTCATCAAGGCCTATGTTGAGGAGAAGGAGATTATCCGCCCGCAGGATATGGTCGTCAAGAGCGTGGTCAACAAGAGTGGCAACAAGGTGTTCATCATCCAGAGCATCGACCGTAAGATGGACTTTGAGGACATCGCTGGCGCCAAACATATGGAGATGGACGAGCTGCTGAGCGAGATAGAGTCTATTGTCTATTCGGGTACCAAGCTGAATATCAACTACTACATAGACCAGGTGGTTGATGAGGATAAGGCCGAGGATATATACCTATATTTTAAGGAAGACGCCGAGAGTGATAGCCTTGATGAAGCGTTGGAAGAGCTTGGCGGCGACTACACCGAGGAGGAGATTCGCCTTGTGCGTATCAAGTTCCTATGCGAGCAAGGCAACTAAAAATGCAGAATAGCAGGCGACTGCTGCGTCATACTGCGACAAACCACCTCCTCATTTACGTTTAGTAAACTGCGGAGGTGGTTTTCTTGTATTCCTTGCATTCATCCTGCTCTCTGCATTTTTTTACGTCTACCGTCTACCGTCTACCGTCAACCGCCTGCATACCCCTCCGCCTACGGCACCTCCCCTACCTTAGGGGAGGAGTAATTTTCCATTTTCCATTCCCTTCCTGCTCTTTCTGCTCTTTCTGCTCTTTCTTGCCCTTTCTGCCCTCAAACAGACCTCACCCGCCCGTTGGGCACCCTCTCCTAACTTAGGCGAGGGTGTGCATGGGGCCGTGCATGCAATTTCGACCACCCCTCCCATCCTCCTGCTCGGCGAGGCCGCCGAGCACAATTTCGACCACCCCTCCCGACCTCCCCTTTCGTAGGGGAGGTGTAATTTAGGGGAGGAGTAATCATTCTCCCCTAAGTTAGGGGAGATGGCACGTGGTGCCAGAGAGGTCTGTTAATTGACCAAGCTTTGCTTGCTCTAAAATGCTCCCGCTCGGCACAGGCGTTGCCTGTTTTGTGTAGATGTTAGGTCTGCACACCTTTGAGCCTTTGGATGCAGTCAAGCACCCTCTGCTCTCGCTTACTCGCATTTGCCTCAATTTTCAATTTTCAATTTTCAATTTTAATCGGTACTTTTGTCCCTTGAAATCCAATATATAGGAATAATGGCTACAAAGCGATATAATAACAAAGGTAAGGGTGGTTCGCATCGTCCTGTACGTTCTGGCGACCCCAACTATGTCAAGCCCAAGAAGGCTCTTGGTCAGCACTTCCTCACCGATATGAACATTGCGCGCGCCATTGCCGACGCTATGAGCGAGGGTGGCGATGTGTTGGAGGTGGGATGCGGTACGGGCGTACTCACCCAATTCCTGCTCGCAAGAGAGGACATCACCACTTGGGGCGCCGAGGTGGATGGCGAGAGTGTGGCCTATCTCCACACCCACTATCCCGCCTTTACTCCCCGCCTCATCTTTGGCGACTTTTTGAACTTGCCGCTGGATGAGATGTTCCCTAATGGGCTGAAAGTCATCGGCAACTTCCCCTACAATATCTCCTCACAGATATTCTTCAAGGTGCTGGACTATAAGGATTTGATTCCCGAAGTGGTCGGTATGGTGCAGAGGGAGGTGGCGCTGAGGATTGCCTCGCCTGCGGGCAATAGGGACTATGGCATATTGAGCGTGCTGATGCAGGCGTGGTACGACATTGAATATCTCTTCACGGTGCACGAGAACGTCTTTAACCCTCCGCCAAAGGTGAAGAGTGCGGTGGTGCGTATGAAGCGTAACGGAGTGAAGGAGTTGGGGTGCGATGAGGCCCTGTTTGTGAAGGTCGTGAAGGCGGCGTTTAGCCAAAGACGCAAGATGCTCAAAACCCCCTTGAAGGCGACCTTTGGCGACTTTGGCGGTGCGGAACACGACTTTTTCTCGCTGCGTGCCGAGGCCCTCTCGGTGCAGGACTACATCGCCCTCACGAATTGGGTTGCGGAGCACATATAGAAATTAGGAAGGGGCCGAAAGCCCCTTTTTATTTTTTCTGCCCTTTCTGCCCTTTCTGCCCTTTCTGCCCTCTCTATCTACTTTGGCTCGGAATTTGCGCAATGGTTTTGGTGTATGTTTTTTATTGTTTACCAAAACCGAAAGAAAGTTATGCGTAAGAATTTAGTGCGGGCGGTGATTGCTTTGGCAACCATCGCCGTCATGGGTGGTATGTGTCTTTATGTTAGCAGTTGCTCGCCACAGAGAAAGTGGAATGAGGAGCAGCGCAGGGAGGCACGGGAGATGTTGAGGGAGTGGCGAGAGATTGCCTACCTTAACGCCCTCACCGAGGCGGAGTTCGACCTGTTTAGTGCCGAGGTGGCCGATGTGTTGGAAGAGCGCTGGCCCTCCTGGGTGGAGTTCATCGAGATGCCTATGGTGGGCGATAGTGTGGAGGTGGTGGTTGTGGCAACCATTGTGAACGACATCAAGGCCAATGCGAACAATATGCGCCGTCTGTTCCCCTACGAAACACTTGTGAGCGCAGGGGTGCTGCCCGAGGGCCTCACTGCCCACCAGCAGAAAGAGTATTATATGTGCCTTGCCAATGGGGTAACCAACGTGTTCGGCTCGGTGCAGAACTTTGTATGGGGAGCCATCAACTCCTCGCTCGACGACGTGGTCATCGCCCATATGTTGAGGGACTGCGCTGTGCCGTTTTGGGAATAACGGAAATGAAAATGGCGAGGTTATCCTCGCCATTTTTTGTTGCTTTTATTTTGTTGCCACATAGAGCAAATCGAAGCACTCTTTGTGAACGGGCACCACGCTGTAATCCTCCATCGTGATACCCTCCGTGAGGGCAGTGTTTTGCTTGTGTAACCTGCGGCGGTTGAGGCGGTTGAGGATGTCGTAGGGGATTTGCAGTACCCACCTCGGCAGGCGGTGTTGGAGGTCCAAAACGTCCCAACGGGTGATGCGCTCCACACCTTTGCGGTTGCCTTCGTAGTACTCCCACACCTTATCGTTGCCCTCCACGCCCAGAGCCTCTACCTCTCCGAACGCTCCGCCCAGCAGAGCGGTAAACTCCTCGGCGGTGTACTCCCTGACGTGCCACGGATTGCGAGTGAGCGACATCGGGCGGTTGGGGGTGGAGCAGATGAATATGCCGCCCTCTTTGAGCACCCTTGACACCTCCGCCACGAAAGCCACGTCGTTCTTGATGTGCTCAATCACCTGAAACGAGATGACACAATCGATGCTCCCATCGGCAATGCCTGCAAGTGGGGGTACGGTCATCTGTCGGAACTCCACGTTGGAGTGGGCGGTGAGTAGGTCGGCAGAGGGGGTGTGTTTGTCGATGGTGAGGAAGCGAGTGGCCTTGGGAGCCACAACCTCAATGCCATAGCCACTACCCGTGCCAATCTCCAACACATTGCCCTCAATCCTCTCTGCGGCATAGACGTAGGCCAGCAGCGAACGCTGGAAGACGTAGTTGTCGGATGCGTCCCTTTGCGATACTCGCTCGGCTGTGTGTGGTTTGCTCATAGTGTGTGTGGCCTATTTGTTGAGGGTGATTTGGGTATCGCCAACGGTTACAAGCCTCTGCTTGTAGAGTGCGCCAACGGCCCTTTTGAAGTTCTTTTTGCTCAACCCCGTGAGGGAGGCAATCTCTTCGGGCGAGGATTTGTCGCCAATGGGAAGCGCACCTTTG
The DNA here is from genome assembly GCA_045132795.1 of Tidjanibacter sp. GTDB lineage: Bacteria > Bacteroidota > Bacteroidia > Bacteroidales > Rikenellaceae > Tidjanibacter. Next base: position 22,265 of record JBGUSZ010000061.1, read on the forward strand.
TTGGCCTTCAACAACTCCACGAGCTTGGCTGCTGCGCTGTCGGTCTGGTCCTTGCCCTCCTGCTGCAACATAATGTCGATGCGTCCCTCCTCGCTGATGCGGTGAACATAGGCGGTGAGTCGGTCGCCAACGGCCACGGGAGTGAAAATCTGGTCGTTGTAAATCATACCCCAGTGGCGGTTGTTTATCACCACTCGGAATCCCGCCTCCATACGCCTCGCAACCAATATGTCAACCTGCTCTTTGGGCCTCACACAGAGGTCGTTGTTGTTCACATAGGGGTTGAGTTTGGTGGTTGCCACCACACGCCCCGTGAGGTTGTCGCGGTAGAGCCACACAAGGTATTTTCTTCCAATCTCCACCTCGAAGGGGACATTGCGGTTGGGCAGGAAGAGGTCTTTGGCGGTGATACCCCAATCGAGGAAGACGCCGTGTGCATTGCGGTCCACGGCCTTCAACACGGCAGCCTCGCCCACCACAGCGAGAGGTTTCTCTCGGGTGGCTATGAGTCGGTTTTCGGAGTCGTGATAGACGAACACCTCCACAAGGTTGCCCACCTTGTCTTCGAGGCGCACATAGCGATTGGGCAGCAACACCTCCTGTTCCTGCTCGTCTGTGAGGTAGATGCCCGGCTCTGCGATGCGGCCGATGCGTAGGGTCTGATATTCTCCCGCAACAATCATATTCTTCTCTGATATTTTGTGCAAATGTATGGTTTTATCCCGAGAAAATCACTATTTTTGTGGAATAAAAAATGCAGACCTACTGTCTGCATAAATTTGTTTGTTTTATGGCAAAGGAGCAGGAGAAGATAGTCGTTACGGGTGCGAGGGTTAACAATCTCAAAAATGTGAGTTTGGAGATGCCTCGCGAGAGCCTTGTGGTCATCACGGGCCTGTCGGGTAGTGGCAAGAGCTCGCTGGCTTTCGACACCATCTATGCCGAAGGACAGAGGAGGTATATGGAGACCCTTTCGGCCTATGCACGCCAATTTATTGGCACAATGGAGAGGCCCGATGTGGATAAGATTGAGGGCCTGAGCCCTGTGGTTGCCATCGAACAAAAAACCACCAATAAGAACCCACGCTCGACGGTTGGTACCGTTACGGAGATTAACGACTTTCTGCGCCTGCTCTATGCACGCGCTGCGAGGGCCTATTCACCCAACACGGGCGAGGAGATGGTCCACTACACCGACGAGCAGATTCTCTCCCTGATAACGGAGAACTTCGCCGGCCACAAGATTGCACTGCTGGCCCCCGTGGTCAAGGGACGTAAGGGCCACTACCGAGAACTCTTTGAGGGCTTTGCCAAACGTGGCTTTCTGCACGTGAGGGTTGACGGAGTGGTGCAGGAGATTGTGTCGGGGATGAGGTTGGACCGCTATAAGACCCACACCATCGAACTTGTGGTCGATAGGCTCATTGTGGGTGAGAGTGGCGATGACCGCCTTGTCAAGAGCCTCAAAGAGGCAATGAGGCAGGGTAAGGGTACAATCTCGGTGTATGACTTTGATGCCGATGTGGCACGCTACTACTCCCGCCACCTGATGTGCCCCACCACGGGTGTGTCGTTCGACGAGCCCGCACCCCACACCTTCTCGTTTAACTCCCCGCAGGGAGCCTGCCCACACTGTGGCGGTCTGGGCGAGGAGGCTGTTTTCGATAGGGAAAAACTCCTCCCGAATGGTAATATGAGCATTGCCGAGGGTGCCATTGCGCCACTCGCAAAGATGCGTACCAAGTGGTTCTTGGCGGTGATGTCGGCACTTGGCCGTAGGTATGACTTCACCATCGACGACCCCGTGAACACCCTCTCGGAGGAGGCTCTTTCGGCCATCATCAATGGCGATGCGGAGCCGGTGGCCATCGATTGCCACGCACTCTATGGTGGCGGAGGTGTGCAGATGACCGCTTGGCAGGGCATTACACAATATCTCGAAAACAACACCGAGGAGAGCACACGAGGCACGGGTGCCAAGTGGCTCGGCCAATTCATCGAACACAAACCGTGCAGTGTGTGTGGTGGCACGAGGCTCAAAGGCGACGCGCTCTACTTCCGCATTGCGGGCAAGAATATCGCCGAGGTGTGCGATATGAGCATCGAGGAACTTAGGGAGTGGATAGGTACGATTGGTGAGCAGATGACCACCAAGGAGCGCACCATTGCAAGGGAGATTATAAAGGAGATTAGCGAACGCTTGGGCTTCCTGTGCGATGTTGGCTTGGGCTATTTATCGCTCAGTAGGGCTTCGAGGAGCCTTTCGGGTGGCGAGAGCCAACGTATCAGGCTGGCAACCCAGGTGGGTAGCAAACTTGTCAATGTGCTCTACATCCTCGACGAGCCGAGCATCGGCCTGCACCAGAGGGATAACCGCAAACTTATTCGCTCGCTGGAAAACCTCCGAGATGAGGGTAACTCGGTACTTGTTGTGGAGCACGACGAGGAGATGATGCGCTCGGCCGATTGGATTGTGGATATTGGCCCGCTGGCCGGCCGTAAGGGTGGCGAGGTGGTTGCCGAGGGTACCTATGAGGATATTTTGAAGTCCGAATCGCTTACGGCCGACTACCTTTCGGGACGCCGCCGTATTGAGGTGCCGGAGAAGAGAAGGGAGTGGAAGGAGAGCCTGCGAATTGTGGGTGCGAGGGGCAATAACCTCAAAAATGTTACGGTGGAGCTACCTCTGG
>JBGUSZ010000062.1:0-3847 GCA_045132795.1 Tidjanibacter sp.
ATTTAGGGTGTATTTTTCCTCTAACGGAAAACTTAGAATATCAAGCCAACGCTCAAATTCCAGCTTGTGCGCTGTGTGTTGATGCTGTTCTGGATGTCGGAAGTGTCTATCGTTCCGTTATTAAAATTGCCGTTGTAGCGCACCTCTGCGATGATACCCAAAACCTTCACGCCCAAACCTGCGGTCCAGGTCATCTGCTTGTCGGCCTTGAACCTATCCCACGCATTCACAAAATCCTGCTCGGTCAAATCCCTAAAACCCTTTTCGGAGGCGATGGGGAATACGGGACCGGCATTAAGCCTAACGCTCACAAGGCTGCCGAGGCCGAACTCTGCACCTACCAACACGGGGAGGTCAACATAGCTGTGGCTCTCTTTCTGCTCTCCCTTACCAATGAGATCCTCCACGCTGGGGATGTTGATGGTGGTATTGGTATACTGCAACTCGGGTTGCAGATAGAATGCGGTTTTGGGAATGTTGATGCGTGCAAAGACGTTGCCGGTCCAACCGGTGCCTTCGGCGGTGATAGCGTCCTTAACGCCTTCGCTTGTGGTGGGAATGTTCTCACTGGACGAGATGATACCGATACGGCCACCCACGTTCAACACTCCGAACAAACCATTGCCAGCCATCGCGCTGGTGATAGAGAGGGTTGCAACTGCAAGAGCAAGTACAATTTTTTTCATAATTCTCATATTGTTTTATGGTTACACATCAAATTTTATGCCCCAAAGGTAGTATAAATAATGTAAAAAAGTATGGATGTGTCCTTAATTTTAACAAAGTTAATTATCTTTGCACTCGAATTTAATGGAAAGATTATGAGTTTAGTAGCAATAGTAGGCCGCCCCAATGTGGGCAAAAGCACCTTTTTCAACCGCCTTGTGGGTATGCGTCAGGCGATTGTGGACTCCACTGCGGGTACCACTCGCGACCGCCACTACGGCAAAACCGATTGGAACGGTAGGGAGTTTTCGCTCATCGACACGGGTGGTTACTCGGTAGGTAGCGACGATGCCTTCGAGGAGGAGATTCGCAAACAGGTACACCTTGCCATCGACGAAGCCGATGTAATCCTCTTTATGGTGGAGGTTTCGACGGGCATTACCGACCTGGACCAGATGGTGGCAGATGTGTTGCGCCGCAGCAAGAAAAAGACACTCCTTGTGGTTAATAAGGTTGACAACTACGACCTTATCTATGGCTCCAACGAGTTCTATGCGCTCGGCTTGGGCGACCCCTTCTGCATCAGTTCTATGAGTGGTAGCGGTACGGGCGACCTGATGGATAAGATTATTGAGTTGCTGCCCGAGGATAAGCCTGAGGTTGTGGACGAGTTGCCCCGTATTACCATCGTGGGCCGCCCCAATGTGGGTAAGTCTTCGCTCACCAATGCTCTGTTGGGCACCGAGAGGAACATCGTTACCAACATCGCAGGCACCACTCGTGATAGTATCAACACCCGCTATAATAAGTACGGTTTGGACTTCTATCTGGTTGACACGGCCGGACTTCGCAAGAAGGGTAAGGTTACCGAGGACCTCGAATTCTACTCTGTGATGCGCTCCATCAGGGCCATCGAAAACAGCGACGTGTGTGTGTTGATGTTGGATGCTCGCCAGGGTATTGAGTCGCAGGATATGAACATCTTCTCACTCATCGTGCGCAACAAAAAGGGTTGTGTGATTGTAGTGAACAAGTGGGACCTCATCGAGAAGAGCAACAACACGATGAAGGAGTGGAAGGAGGCTTTGCAGGCCAAGCTCGCACCCTTCAACGATGTGCCCATCATCTTCACCTCCGTCATCAACAAGCAGCGCATTATGGAGGTGTTGCAGACGGCCATTCAGGTCTATGAGGCCCGCAACCGCCGTATCCCCACCAGCGAGCTCAACGAGTTCCTGCTGCCGATTATTGAGGAGACTCCTCCTCCAATGACCAAGGGTAAGTACATCCGCATCAAGTATGTAACCCAGCTGCCAACCGTGTCGCCCTCGTTTGCCTTCTTTGTGAACCTGCCGCAGTATATCAGGGACCACTACCGCCGCTTCTTGGAGAACAAGATTAGGGAGCATTGGGACTTCTGTGGTGTGCCGATGCAGATATATTTCCGACAGAAGTAGAGTTGTCATCTTTTTGGAACGATACAAATCAAAAGACAATGAGTCCAAAATTCAGAACATACGCAATGCCGGTGGCTATGGTCATCGGCATTGCTTTGCATAAGTGGGTGGGGGAGCTGCAGTTTCTCTCTCCGTGGTTGATTGCGGCAATGCTTTTCATCACCTTCACGAAGGTGAAGATGAAGGAGTTGCGCTTGCAGAAGATACACGCCGGACAGTTGGCCTTCCAACTCCTTGTGAGTGTTGCGCTCTACTTGTTGCTCAATGCGCTGGGTGTGAATGAGGTCATCAGTCAAGGTGTGATGATGTGTGTTTTTATGCCTGCGGCGATGGCTTCGGTGGTTATTGGCTCGATGCTGGGAGCCAATGCTGGCACGATGACCACCTTTACCCTTTTGAGCAATATGGCTGTGGCGGTTACGGCTCCCGTGTTGTTCTCCTTTGTGGGTACCAACACGGAACTTCCGTTCCTTACGTCGTTTTGGATGGTACTGCGCCGCCTGCTGCTGTTGGTGGTTACCCCCTTTGCGCTTGCGGCACTTATGGAGAAATTTGCCCCCAAGGCCTACGACTATATCCACCGCCACCAGCAGTGGTCGTTCTACCTTTGGGTGGCTTCGCTTGTGATACTTATGGGCTCCACCACCAACTTCATCCTTGCCCAACCCTCGGATGCCATCCTCACGGAGGTTATATTGGCCCTTTCGCCGGGTGTGATATGTGTGGCCCAATTCCGTCTTGGTCGTTTGTGGGGCATCAAGTGTGGCGATCCCGTGGCGGGTGGTCAGTCGTTGGGACAGAAGAATACACTGCTTGCGATATTGTTGGCCCAGAGTTATTTGAATCCGCTTTCGTCGGTTGCTCCTGCGGCCTACATCGTGTGGCAGAACCTATTCAACTCTTGGCAGTTATCAAGGAAAAACTGATTCTCTCGGATAAATTTTGCACCGCACTTCAATAGGTGGCTTCCTCATTTGCGTTAGCAAACTGCGGAGCCACCTTTTCGTTTGGCACAAAATTTCCTCCGAGATAATCAGTTTTTACCGCTTTCAAATGTCTGTTAGCACTCCACCCAAAATATACAAAACAGGCTGCGCCTGCAAAATTTCCTCCGAGATAATCAGTTTTTACCGCTTTCAAACGTCTGTTAGCACTCCACCCAAAATATACAAAACAGGCTGCGCCTGCAAAATTTCCTCCGAGATAATCAGTTATTTTGCCATTTCTGCCCTTTCTGCCCTTAAACAGACCTCACCCGGCCTTCGGCCACCCTCTCCTAACTTAGGCGAGGGTAAATTTTCAATTTTCAATTTTCCATTTTCAATTCTTTTCTCGGGTATCTTTTTTAATACCCAAGCCATCCAGCCACTGCTCCCCTAAGTTAGGGGAGCTGTCGCAAAGCGACTGAGGGGTATGTCTGACGGTAGACGGTAGACGGTAGACGGTCGACCGTCTTAGTTAACCTGTTGAAGGGCAACGAGTTTAGCGTAGATGCCGCCACGCTCGATGAGTTCGGCGTGGGTGCCCTCCTCGGCAATGCGTCCCTCGTCAACCACCAATATCCTATCGGCATTCTTGATGGTACTCAGGCGGTGGGCAATAACCACCGAGGTACGGCCGGCAAGGAGTTTCTCCAGAGCCTCCTGCACCAGCTTCTCGCTCTCGGTGTCGAGCGCACTTGTTGCATCGTCCAAAATCAACATGTCGGGGTTCTTCAACACCGC
>JBGUSZ010000063.1:0-58971 GCA_045132795.1 Tidjanibacter sp.
GCCAACTGAGCTAATCCCCCTTTTTGCACTGCAAAGATAAGTGAAAATTTTTGAATAAAAAGAGAGAAATCACTTTTATTTCGTTTTTTCTTCATATATTTGTAGGTACAAAAGTGGGCATTGTAGCCTTTTGTGGATGCAATGCTCGTGTAATGATTTGATAAACAATTAAATACTCAAAATAATGGAAGTTAAAAAGAACCCAAAAGTAGATCTCCAAAACAAGAAAGGTATCTTTTTGGAGATTGGTTTGATCATTGCATTGGCTTTTTGTGTTGTAGCTTTTAGCCTTGGTCAGTCGAAAAAGAGTATCGAGATTATCGAGGTTAGTGGCCCCGAGGTGGAGATGGACCTCGTGGACATCACCAAACCCGAAGAGCCCAAAACTCAGGCTCCTGTTAAGCAGGCTGTGAAACTCATTAGCGACTTTATCAAGGTTGTTAAGAACGACACCAAGATTGAGACCGAATTTGACTTTGCCGATTTTACCGAGGACGAGATTGTCGTTGAGGAGATTGAGGTGGTTGAGGAGGTTGCCGAGGAGGCTGCGTTCATCAAAGTTGAGGTGATGCCTTCGTTTATGGGTGGCGACCTTAACACCTTCCGTATGTGGGTTGCACAGGAGTTCAAGATTCCCGCAATCGCCGCAGAGAACGGTATCCAGGGTAAGGTTGTTGTGCAGTTTGTGATTGAGAAGGACGGTCGCTTGTCGAGCATCGAGTTCCTCCAATCGCCCGACCGCGTATATGAGGACGAGGTGCGTCGCGTACTTATGAAGTCGCCCAAGTGGACTCCCGGTCGTCAGCGTGATGCCGTGGTGAGGGTGCGTTACATCCTGCCTATCGACTGCCGTTTGCAGTAGTATTATAATAAGGGTATAATAAATTCAGAGGGGGACTGTTTTTGAAAAGTTCCCCTTTTTTTCGAGATAAAAGGGGCCGAACAGCGTATGGCAACAACAGAGGATAAGACAGTAGCAACCATTGAGTGCGACTACACCCGTGCGGTGTTGGTTGCGGTGTGTCGTGACAGACAGCCTATGGCGCAGGTGGAGGAGTACCTTGACGAGTTGGAGTTTCTCGCCGAGACGGCACATATCGTAACGGAACACCGCTTTGTGCAGAAACTCTCATCGCCCGATAGCCGCTACTTTGTGGGCCCTGGTAAGTTGGAGGAGATTGGCAATTGGTGCGAGGAACACGAGATTGACGTGGTGATTTTCGATGACGAGTTGTCGCCATCGCAGACTCGCAATATTGAGAAGGCCATCGGCCGCCGCATCTCTGACCGCACCCGATTGATTTTGGACATCTTTGTCCAGAGAGCCCGCACGGCCTATGCCAAGACACAAGTTAAGTTGGCGCAGTATGAATATATGCTGCCCCGACTGACGGGTATGTGGACCCACTTGGAACGCCAGAGGGGTGGTACGGGTACCCGTGGTGGTGCCGGTGAGAGGGAGATTGAGACCGACCGAAGGGTGGTGCGCAACAATATCTCCAAACTCAAAGAGGAGCTCAAAAAGATTGACCGCCAGATGGCCGTACAGCGTAGCAACCGAGGCTCGATGGTGAGGGTTGCGCTGGTGGGATATACCAACGTGGGCAAATCGACACTGATGAACCTCATTAGTAAGAGCGACGTATTTGCCGAGAATAAACTCTTTGCCACGCTGGATACCACGGTGCGTAAGGTGGTTTTTGACAACCTTCCGTTCTTGATGTCGGATACGGTTGGTTTTATCCGCAAACTGCCCACCCAACTTGTTGAGGCGTTCAAATCTACGCTTGACGAGGTGAGGGAGGCCGACCTACTGATTCACGTTGTGGATATTTCGCACCCTGCCTTTGAGGACCAGATAAATGTGGTGAAGCAGACTCTGGCCGACATTGGTGCGAGCGATAAACCCGTGTTTTTGGTCTTCAATAAGATTGATGCCTACACTTGGACTCCGAAGGAGGAGGACGACCTCACGCCCGCCACAAAGGAGAACATCTCGTTGGAGGAGTTGCAGAAGAGCTGGATAGCGAAGGCCAACACGCCCTGCATTTTCATCTCGGCACTCAATAAGGCCAACATTGACAAGTTCCGTTCGGACCTCTACGGTATGGTCAGGGAGATACACGCCGGTAGGTATCCGTTCAACAATTTCCTCTATTAGGGGGCACAGATAGCGACACAAACAAATCAAACACAAGTAGATATGGTACACATTCTGAACAAGGATAGTTCGGTTCTGAACAAGTTTTTGGCCGAACTGCGTGATGTAAACGTGCAGAAGGATAGTATGCGCTTCCGTCGTAATTTGGAGAGGATTGCGGAGATTTGCGCCTACGAGATTAGCCGCACATTGGACTATTCGCCCCGCATTGTGGAGACCCCTCTGGGCGAGGCAGAGGTTATGCTGTGCAACGACCAGATAGTGCTGGCTACGATTTTGCGTGCCGGTTTGCCATTCCACCAGGGCTTTTTGAACTACTTCGACGATGCCAATAACGCCTTTGTGTCGGCCTACCGCAAACACCACAAGGACGGCTCGTTTGAGGTTAAGGTTGAGTATATCTCGTGTGGCGAGTTGGAGGGCAAGGTGCTGCTGTTGGTTGACCCAATGCTGGCCACGGGCACATCGCTTGTCTATTCCTATGAGGCACTTGTTGCCAAGGGCGGTGCGCCTAAGGAGCTGCACGTTGCAGCTGTGATTGCGAGCGAGGAGGGCGTTGAGTATGCCGAGAAACACCTCCCCCACGGCACCCACATTTGGTGTGCTGCTGTGGACGAGGAGCTGACGGCCCAGAGCTACATCATCCCCGGCTTGGGCGATGCGGGCGACTTGGCCTACGGTTCGAAGTTGGGCTAACGAGGGTAATACCTATATATTATATATGAAGCAAAGGTGCGCATCCACACGGATGCGCACCTTTTTTGTTGCCGATAGCCACTCGGACTACACGGTCATAATCTCTTTCTCTTTGGCCACCACGAGTTCTTCGAGTTTCTTGGTGTAGCGGTCGATGAGTTTCTGTGCCTCATTCTCGCCGTCCTTTGCCTCGTCCTCGGGCATACCATCCTTCTGTGCCTTCTTGAAGGCATCCACAGCATCACGCCTTGCGTTACGCAGGCTCACCTTGGCAGTCTCCTGGTAGGTGTGCACCTGCTTAACGAGTTCCTTACGCCTATCCTCCGTAAGTGCAGGGATGTTCAGGCGGATATAGTCGCCATTATTCGAGGGAGTGAGGCCGATGTTGCTATTGATGATTGCCTTCTCGATGGGGCCAATCATATTCCTCTCCCAAGGCTGTACCAAGATGGTCTTTGCATCGGGAACATTCACGCTGGCCACCTGCTCGATGGGGGTTGCCACGCCGTAGTACTCTACCATAATACCCCTCAAAACGTGGGTGCTGGCCTTGCCTGCCCTCACACCGAGGAGTGCCTCGTTAAGGTGGTCGATGGCCTTCTTCATCTTCTCCTCAGCCACCTCCATAATCAACATTGATTCGTCGCTCATAGTCTTGTATAGTTTTTTAGTTCAACATATTTTCCAATCTCTCCACCAACTCCGCAAAGCCCTTCTTGGTGTAGCCTGCGCTGTGGTGAACAATCTGCCCGTCAACATCGACTACGATGTTGCGAGGTATCTCCTGCGTGGCAAAAAGGGCATATATGGCCCTGTTGGCATCACAGCCCGACACAAAATCGTAACCCTTCTTCTCAAACCACGCCTTTACGGTTGCCACATTCTCCTCCCTTGCGATGGGCACCCACACAAAGTTCTCGTTCTCCAACAAGCCCTTGAAGGCCCCCTTGCCAATGGCTGAAAACTCCTTGCGACACGAGGGGCACCAACTTGCCCAGAGGGTTATGAGCACCACCTTGCCGCTTAGGTCGTCCGAACGGAGGGTTGTTCCATCGGTCATCGGTACCTCAAAGCTCGGCATCCTTTCGCCCACGCCCACCACCGCAAACTCGTCTTGGGTGGTCGCAACGCCCGCCGCCGTCTGCCCCCACGCAAGGGCGGAGCAGACCACAAAGGCCAGCAGGGTGAGGAGTCGTTTCACAGCCTTCGGAGTGCGATTTAGTTGTGTACCAACGTGCCGTTCTTCTCGCCTTCGAGCACCTTTTGAAGGTTGCCCTCGGTGTCCATATCGAAGACGATGATGGGCAATTTGTTCTCCTTGCAGAGCGTGAATGCCGTGAGGTCCATAATTTTCAGACCACGGGCATATACCTCGTCAAAGGTAATCTCGTCAAACTTGGTCGCTGTGGGGTCTTTCTCGGGGTCGGCAGTATAGACACCGTCCACACGGGTACCCTTCAACAACACCTCGGCCTCAATCTCCACGCCACGCAGAGCCGAAGCACTGTCGGTGGAGAAATAGGGGTTGGAGGTACCGCCGCCGATGATTACCACATAGCCGGCCTCCAAGTATTCGAGTGCTTTAGCCTTTGAGAAGTACTCGCCAATGGGCTCCATACGGATAGAGGTGAGCACCTTGGTCTTTACACCTGCGCTTTCGAGGTGCGAGTGGAGTGCCAGGGAGTTGATGATGGTGGCCAACATACCCATCTGGTCGCCCTTCACACGGTCAAAACCACGGCCTACGCCCTGCAAGCCACGGAAGATGTTGCCACCACCGATGACAATACCAATCTGCACACCCTGCTCCACTGCGTGTTTAATCTGCTGGGTGTAACTATCGAGCACCTCTGTCGAGAGGCCCTTGCCGCTCTCTCCTGCGAGCGATTCGCCGCTGAGTTTGAGCAATATGCGTTTGTATTTCATATCTTTTGTTTGGTTGTTATTCTCACTATGGGCACACTACGCCACGTTATCGGTTACGAATATACGACATTTTTTTGGTAAAAACTCCCTTCTTCTCAACTTTCTTGGTATCTTTGTGGTAATTATTGCATTTGAACGTGGAAAAACAAACATATAAATATCTCGATAGGATTAACTCGCCAGCTGACTTAAAGGCACTTAAACCGAGCGAATTGAAGGACTATTGTGCCGAGGTGAGGGATTGGATTGTGCGCTGCTGTGCGACCAATCCGGGCCACCTATCGTCGAGTCTTGGTGCAGTGGAGATCGCCGTTGCGCTGCACTATGTCTATGATTTTCCACAGGATAGCATCGTGTGGGATGTTGGCCACCAAGCCTATGCCCACAAGATTATCACGGGCCGCCGTGAGGCTTTTGCCACCCAACGTACCAAGGGTGGCATTGGTGGTTTCCCACGTATGAGTGAGGGCGACTCGTTTGGTGCGGGCCACTCGTCGGTGTCGATTTCGGCAGCCTTTGGTATGGCCGAGGCGGCACGTATGACGGGAGAGGAGAAGAATGTGGTCGCCGTCATTGGCGATGGCGCACTCACGGGCGGTCTTGCTTTTGAGGGCCTCAATAATGCGGGGGCCTCTCAAACAGACCTCCTTGTGATTCTCAACGACAACCGCCAGAGTATCGACACCAATGTTGGCGCACTGCGTAAGCACCTGCTGCGCATCACCTCCTCGCACAAATATAATCGTATGAAACGCCGCGTGTGGGATGGTATGAGCCTCACTCCACGCCTGCGCCGCTTGGTACAGATTGCGGGCCGCACCATCAAACGTGGCCTGCTCAACCAGAGCAACCTCTTCGAGAGCCTCAACCTGCGCTATTTTGGCCCCACCGACGGCCACGATGTGGAGAGCTTGGTTAAGACTTTTGCGCGCCTGAAGGACATACGAGGACCGAAATTGCTGCACGTTATGACCATCAAGGGCAAGGGCTACGAGCCTGCCGAGAAGGGCGACCCTGCGGTGTGGCACTCCCCGGGTAGGTTTGATGTCGCCACAGGCGAGAGGGAGCCTTCGGGTTCGGGTGCTGCCAAGTACCAATATGTCTTTGGCCGTGCGCTGCTGGAGCTTGCGAGGGGCGACGAGAGGGTTGTGGGTGTAACGCCTGCGATGGCCACGGGCTGTTCGATGAACATACTCCAACGCGAGATGCCCGAGAGGTGCTTCGATGTGGGCATTGCCGAGGGCCACGCTGTTACTTTTTCGGCGGGCTTGGCGGCCAAAGGGATGGTACCATTCTGTAATATCTACTCCTCATTTATGCAGAGGGCCTACGATAATGTCATCCACGACGTGGCGCTCCAAAACCTCCACGTTGTGATGTGCCTCGATAGGGCGGGCCTTGTAGGCGAGGACGGAGCCACCCACCACGGCGAGTTCGACTTGGCCTATTTCCGCCCCATACCCAACCTGCGCATTGCAGCTCCCCGCAACGAACAGGAGCTGAGGGATATGATGTATACCGCCTACCGTGGCGAGGGTCCCTTTGTGATACGCTACCCGCGCGGACGTGCAGCGGGCGTGGAGGAGGGCCCGATGAAGGAGCTGCCCATTGGCCGTGGCGAGGTGCTGCGCGAGGGTAAGGATGTGGCGCTGCTAACGTGGGGCCACACGGCTCTGGATGCAGCGAAAGCGGCTGAGAGGGCCGAAAGCGAGGGCGTGGGGGTATTCCACGTTGATATGCGCTGGGCCAAACCGCTGGACGAGGATATCCTGCACCGTGTGGGCAAGGAGTTCAAGAGGGTTGTAACCGTCGAGGACGGCGTTGTTGGTGGTGGCGTTGGTAGTGCGGTGCTGGAATGGCTTGCCGACCACGGCTATGCGCCAATGGTTACCCGCCTGGGCATTGGCGACGAGTTTGTGGAGCAGGGCACCGTTGCGGAACTCAAAGCGCAGTGCGGCTACGATGCGGATGGCATCTACCGAGAACTGACAAAAGGGCTTTAAGAGCAGAAAGAGCAGAAAGGGAATTGAAATTGGAAAATTGAAAATTAACAGACCTCTCTGGTGCTACGCACCATCTCCCCTAACTTAGGGGAGAATAACAGACGCCCCCGGCCTTAGGCCACCCCTCTAACTTAGAGGAGGAGTATTTTTGAATTTGTCGGTTGACGGTCGACGGTTGACAAAAAAAACACCAAACTCGAATTTCGAGTTTGGTGTTTTTTTTAGAAACTACTGAATGAGTCCCAACTTGTGTTGCTCTCGGCGGAGTTCTCCACACTATCGGGGAGGTTGACAAAGAAGTCAAGTCCGGTCCACTTCTCGATTTGGTCTACACTTGCCGTGTAGTTAGTGTAGGCGCTGGACGAGTATGCTTTGTTCTCAAACCAGAAACCGATGGTCGAAGCGGCCGTTACGGCACCTGCGCTGTTCTTGTCGACCTTCAGCACCACTTTGTAGAAGTAGTTGGGCACGGGGACACGCTTTGTGTCGTCCTTTGCTGTGGTGTAGGAGGTTGGTTTGCTCTCTCCCACCTTGGCGAAGGCTGTACCCGTTACGATGTAAATCTCCTCCCTCTTGGCGATGCCTTGGAGCGCACCTTCGAGCGAGCTCCACACTCCGTCGTTGAAACTGTTCTGAATCTGCGGTACGGCGTTGGTAACGTAGAACGTCTGCAACTGCAAAGCCTTCACACCGTTGCGCGAAGCGTTTGGTATGAGGTGCCCCCTTGCGTGTCCTGCTCCGTTGTTGTAGGAGGAGTAGGAACTATTGCATAGGTTGACCTGTGTGCTTGTTGCGGGCGCGTCGGCTGTGGTGTCGTAGGTCCAATCTTCGGGCCTCGACAGACTACCCATGTGTGCACTTTTGAGCGGGTATGCCACCCAATATGTTGCATACTTCTGTGTATCGTATGCTATGGTGTAGTTGCGGTCGTAGCCTGATGCTGTTACGGACCAAATCTTCACCCCGTCGGAGTAGCTTGCACCCTCCACTGCGGGCATTTCGAGCCACTCTGTTTTACCGAGGACAGGGGTTACGGACGGCGTATTGCCGCCGCCCGTATCACCCTCGTTTCCGCCGTCTGTCGAATCCCCACCGGCGTCCCCGCCGGAGGAAGTTCAACCCTCGTGGTTATAGTTGATTTCGATTTTTTGCAAACCAACTTGGTTACTGCTGCTGCTAAATGTAACCTTCACGGCATTGCAACCCTCGGGAAGCGAAGTGGATGTCAGCGTAAAGTTAGACGAGGTAGTAGTTGTCTTTGTATACGTATTTCCACCATCTGTACTAGTGTGGAGAGTTGCGGTTTGTGCCTTAGAACCCCACTTTTTCAATATGAATTTAACTGAGTTCAAAGTGTTGGTACCACTCATCTTCAACACAATGTATTTACCTTTGGTTACGGGACAATCAGTAATTGTTGAAGTCTGTTTGTTTGCAGATTCAAATATTACCGAACCAATGTTCTCAAAAGAAACAGTACGTGATACGTAGCTGCTATTCCAACTATTGTCCCAAGTTCCGTCTGCAAACAACAGACTCAAGGTTGCATCAGATTTAACCATTGCACCCACCTTAACGGGAGTGAATACTGCTTCTGCACCATACACTTTCTCGCCACCATTGATGGTTGTCCAAGCACGGAAAGTGTACTCGCTGTCGGCGGTAAGACCAGTGAGATCGTAGGAGAAAGGAGTTGTTGCCTCTACGCTAACAGTTGTATAATCAGTTGCTGTAGAAAGTTTGTAGTCAAAACCTACTGTGATAACATCCGAATCACCTCCATTAACTACTACATACGAACCATTCAATGTTGCAGTGGTGCCAGTATCGGAGCCAAAATTGCTTGCTGAACCAGTAGTTGTAACAATGCGAGCCACGGGCTGAACAGTGCCACTCAAAACTTGCAAGTTGTCAACATATGCACGATAGGTTTGTGCCACGGTTTTAAGCTGCACACTCGAGTTGCTGTTTGCTGCATCAAAATAGAGGTAATGGTCGTTGTAATCAGCAGAGAGGGTTACTGTTTTGGTCTGACTACCAACCACAACATTGATCTTATTGTTGGAGTCGTTGTATCGTTTTGCAGTAAGAACAACAGTGAACGCACTCGACAAATCAAGAGCTTTGGTTGTTATGTCGCCAGTTTTGCTACTTGTACCAAATTTCAAAGCACCGCCTTTGGCTGCAGCATAAACACTGTTAACACCTATATAATTCGAGTTGACGGTGGTGGCTGTGTATGCAGTACTTGAATCTTCAGTCGTAGAGGTGTTCTTTGCCCAAGCAAAGTCATCCACAAAGGGCAGTGCTGCACCAACTTTTGTAGTGTCAATCTCCATCTCAACGTTGATGGTGTTAACAACGCCGGGCTTGAACTCAGTGGCAGCCGAAAGGGTTTTCGTAACCACTACGTTACCCTTGTTGGTGGCAACGGTGATGGTCAAGACCTCGCCGGCAGGTGCGGTAAAGGGTGCAACAGCAGCAAACACCTGGCAGTCGCCCTCAGCATTGCCAGCCATAGCCAACACAGCACCGCAGCTGAAAGTGAGGTTTACGTTGTTGTAGGTGTAGTTGTCGTCACTCTTGGTAACCACGGGAGTAGTGCCGGTGAAGTTAACCTTGTAGCTACCGGTGATTTTGCAGCTGGTGGTTGCAAAGTTAACGCTCGAAACCTCCAAATCCTCATCCGAAACATTGATAAGGTTGATCTTCAACATAGTACCCAGGGGCTTCATGGTGATGGCCAAAGGAGCAGTTGCGCTCACGCCCTTTGCAACACCATAGAGGGGGTTGTTGCTCTTAGCGATGTGCAGCTGGTCGTCGGTGTCCGAAGCAACCTGGTTCTGTGCCCACAGCTTGTAGTAGCTTGCGCCAGTAGGAGCTTTAACATATTCATTGTAGGGATAGAAGGCATACCAGTCGTAAGCCTCTGCGGTGAGTTCGCCACCCAACTTACCGGTGAAGCGACCAGCGGTGAGGTCGGTCTCGTCGATGGCAAACTTAGCGTCGTTGGTGTAGGTGGTGGTACCTGCAACTGCGTGGTAGAGGTTGAGCGCGTCGCCCTTCTCCCACGTAATGTTGTAGCTGTTGGTTGCGGCACGGTCGGTGTCGATGTCTGCGGTGAGTTCGAAATTAGCACCGTCGGTGTTTGCGTTGATGTTCTCGTCAATCTCGTTAGAACAGTTGGTGAGGGTGAGTGCTGCCAGCATCAAACCCATCGAAAGCAAAATCTTTTTCATCTCTTTTTTCTCTTTTTTAGGGTTTGACATTAAAAATCGATGGTTACGCCACCATCCTCATCCCAGCCGTCGATCTCCACGCCGGGAAGGCTCTGAGCAATACCGCTCTCGACAACCAGCTCCTCGAGCTCGATTGTCGGCATTAAATAGTTTTTTTTCATCTTTTTGTTTGATAAGTTTTGTATGTACATAAAAATCTTGTGTTCGCTAACTAACCTTTTGTGTCGACCGTCAACCGTCAACCGACAAATTCAAAAATACTCCCCCTCTAAGTTAGAGGGGTGGCCTAAGGCCGGGGCGTCTGTCATTCTCCCCTAAGTTAGGGGAGATGGTGCGTAGCACCAGAGAGGTCTGTTAATTTTCAATTTTCCAATTTCAATTCTCTTTCTGCTCTTAAACAGACCTCACCCGCCCGTTGGGCACCCTCTCCTAACTTAGGCGAGGGAGTGCACGGGGCCGTGCACGCAATTTTCGACCCCTCTTCCCGTCCTCCCCTTTCGTAGGGGAGAGGCTACCGACGCGCCCTGCGGGCGCAAAGGTAAGTAAATTTCAGTGAGATATGCAATTTTGCCCATCTTTTTTACCTATATTTATAATAAATTAACATTGGGGCACAAAAAAAGCCTCCCATCACGGAAGGCTTTTCGTATCTTGCTGTGGAAAACCTACTTGCGGAACGCCACAAGCGCCGAGGTGCCGTGCACCCAGAACTTGCCACCGCCAAAGGCTCTCGGCTCGTTCAGTTGCATCCTGCCGTCCTCGCACACGATATTCCATTCGCCCTCGGGCAGAACAACATCCACGCCGCCCCTATTGCCATTCAGAACAACAAAGATCTCGCTCCACTCATCGCCCACAGCTGCACCATTCAGCGTGTAGACAACTGCACCCTCGGGAGAGTCCACAAAGTGGAGGTTCTCAACCACTTGTGCATTGGTCGCCATACGGAACGCAGGGTGCTCACGGCGCATCTGGATAAGCTCCTTATAGTAGGTGAACACGTCGTTATATTTCGCCTTATGGCTCCAATCAATGCGGTTAATCTCGTCGGGCTGGTTATAGGTGTTGCGGATGTGTTGTTTGGTGCGGTAGAGCTCCTCGCCACAGAAGATGAAAGGCACGCCCTGCGAGGTCATCACAATCGTCTGGGCCAGCAGGTCCATCCTCTTCTTCTGCTCGGGGCTTGCATCCTTGGCAACAGCGTCAATCTTATCCCTCAGGCACTCGTCGTCGTGGCACGACACGTAGTTGATAACCTCCACAGGATCATTGGCATAGGGTGCCGAGGAGTAGTTCACCTTCGAGTAGTCAACCTGGGGATGGGCACCTGCGCCCACAACGCCAAATTTGATACTCTCCTTCTGCCTCTCGCCAACCTTACCCGTAGCAAAGCCGCCCTCGCCAGCGCTCATCCACTCGCCCCTCAGGCCATCCCTGATGTCGTCGCTAAACACGGCAATGCGGGGGAATTTGAGGCCGTTGTGTTTCGAGGCCTGCATCTCGGCAGGCAGGGGTGTACTACTTGCCATCCAGCCCTCGCCATAGACGAAGATGCTGGGACTAATCTTATCCAACTCGCTACGTACGAGGTTCATAGTCTCAATGTCGTGGATGGCCATAAGGTCGAAGCGGAAGCCGTCGATGTGGAACTCGCGAGCCCAATATTTCACCGACTCCACGATGTAGTGGCGCACCATAGGACGCTCCGAAGCAGTCTCGTTGCCACAGCCCGAAGCATTGGAGTACTCCCCGTTCTCCGTCTGGCGATAGTAGTAGCCCGGAACGGTCAGCGAGAAGTTCGACTCGTCGTTCACAAAGGTGTGGTTATACACCACGTCCATAATTACGCCAATGCCGGCCTTGTGCAGTGCCTGCACCATCTGTTTCATCTCCCTGATGCGCACCTCGGGGGTGAAGGGGTCGGTCGAATAGCCGCCCTCGGGAGCGTTATAGTTCTTCGGGTCGTAGCCCCAGTTGTAGTTACCCTGCTCCAAGTGGGCCTCGTCAATCGAGCCATAGTCGTAGGAAGGCAGGATTTGTACGTGGGTGATACCCAGCTCTTTGAGGTGGTCGATACCACTTGCAAGACCTTCGGCGGTGGTGGTGCCCTGCTCGGTCAAAGCAAGGAATTTACCCTTATTAGCAATGCCGCTGTTGTCGCTAATCGAGAAGTCCCTGTGGTGCATCTCATAGATTACAATGTCGGTGAAGTTCTCCACCTCTTTGTGAGTGTCTTTCTCCCAGCCCTCGGGGTTTGTGTCGGCAAGGTCAACAATGGCAGCGCGGTTGCCGTTCACGCCCACTGCCTTATTCCACACACCGGGAGTCTCGCCCAGCATACGGCCCTCAACGAAGACGTTGAAGGTGTAGAACTGCCCCTTGCGATCGCCTTTGAGGGTTGCCTTCCAAGTACCCTTTGCGCCACGCTCCATTTGGAGAGTTTCGATGGCCTCGCTATTGTCGCCTCGGTCGTAGATGTTGAGTCTTACGCTATCTGCGGAAGGAGCCCAAAGTTTAATGGTCGAAGCCTGAGGTGTGTAGGTCAGGCCGAGGTCGCCCTTGGTGTAGGCGGGATAGGAGGCGAAGTCGCCAACGGTTACTTTGCTCTGATTGTTACAAGACATAACGGTAAGGAGTCCCGCCAAAAAGGCAAGGACAATAGGTTTTTTCATGTTGATTTGGGTTTTGGTCATTGCGTTTTGCGTTGCGTGTACCACGCAAGATATGGCTTTTCCGCCACACCGCCACCACGCTTTTGGACGAAGCGATGATTTTGTAGGACAAGCGGCCCAATGTGGCAGACGAGCAAAACACCACGCTACTCACCTCCCAGCCATTCGAGAAACTCGTTGGTACGCGAGCGAGATACAAACAAATCATCCCTCTTGTTACCTTTGAGCTGCACTTTAAGGCGAGAGCCAAAGTGTTTGGTTACCAGATGTATGGAGCTCAAAGAAACAATAAACGAGCGACCGATGCGGAAGAACAACTCAGGATTGATTTTATTCTCCACCGTGTCGAGCGAGTCATCAATAACATACTCCCTTCCCTCGTCTGTTACAATGTGAGAAGTCTTGCTCTCGGAGTAGAAAAAAGCAATATTTTCGGTCTTGATGGGTACAATCTTGTCGCCAATCTTCACCACAAAACGGTCCTTGTATTGATTCTTCGGCGTAGGCGTAAAGAGTTCGGCCAACTTGGAATAATCTATG
Organism: Tidjanibacter sp.; assembly: GCA_045132795.1. GTDB lineage: Bacteria > Bacteroidota > Bacteroidia > Bacteroidales > Rikenellaceae > Tidjanibacter. The sequence goes on from JBGUSZ010000063.1 coordinate 13,238, forward strand.
GTGGGTTGGGGAGTTGCTACTCCGAGCGAACGACAATGCTCTACGGCACAACGCAGAGCCTCCTCGTCGAGTGGTTTGAGGAGGTAATCCACCGAGTGAATTTTGAACGCATCGAGGGCATAACTATCATAGGCTGTGGTGATTACCACTTTGCCACAAACTGTCGTTTGTTTAAAAATATCGAAGCAGAGTCCGTCCGACAACTGCACATCCATAAACACAAGGTCGGCTCCACTGGGGTTGTTCTCAAACCACTCCACGGCATCGGCCACCGAGCCAAGACACTCCACAATGGTCAAGTCGGGAGCTATCTTTGTAAGCGCGCGTTTTAGATTCAGTTGCGAAGGAATCTCATCCTCTATAATTAATACTCTCATAGTAAAGGTAGTTTCACTGTAAAATAGTCGTTATCGTTGATAACCTCAATGTTCTTGCCAGCCAATATGTTGTATTGCTCTCGTAGGTTTTTGAGGCCCACACCCATAGAGTCTGCCGGAGTGTGTTTGAGGTGTATGTTATTGCGTACCACGATTTTGCCGTTTTCGCTAAAAATCTCGATTATGAGCTTCTTATTTGGCCCCACAGCATTATGCTTAAATGCATTCTCCACGAGAACTTGGAGTGCACATGGAATGATTTTTCTGTTCAAATCGGCCTCGGCAAGGGTGATGTCTATCTCAAAGGAGTCCAAAAATCGTTCCCTCATAACCCCGGTGTAGAGGTGTACAAAATCCATCTCTTTGCCCAATTCCACGGTAACATAATCCTCCTGTTTGAGCAAGTAGCGATAGATGTTTGCAAGTTTTTTGATGTAGTCGCTGGCCCTCTCGGTCTGTTTTTCCTGCACGAGGTAGTCGAGAATACTCAAACTATTAAACAAAAAGTGTGGGTCAAGTTGCCTTTTGAGCTGTGCGTATTGATACTGCGTACGTTTGTTTTTGGCTATCACCTTCGACATCTGTGTGCGCGAGTTGCGAAACCACAACCACAGGTAGAGAATTAGAAGAATGATGGTGTTACCCAAAGCAGCGGTAAAAAGAAGCGAGTACCACTCTGCCGTGAAGGCCTGACAACCAACCTGCGAAGAGGCCGCAAAGGTGGCCACCACCGAACTCAACAACACAATCACAAACCTGGCAAAGAACTTAACCAACAGGTTTGTATTGAAGACTCTACTCTTACTCACAGCATAACCCAAAAGTAATGTAAGAGAGAGTGTTACGGGTAATATCAATGGGTCCAGAAAGATGCTGCGGAAGGAGAAAAACAACTCAAAACCACCAATCTCCTCAAAGTAGCGATATATGCGCACAAGCCCTATTCGCAAAAGCAGAATAGAGATGATGACGGCAAACAATCGACGCAACTCTTTGGACATTGTGGTTGTTGTTTTATTGTGTGATTGAGGAGGCTATCGTTTGTTTGCAATAAGGACTGTAATCCAACCCATTATTTCGGTAACCAAAAAGGTTGTTATTTCGCTGGCGTAGGTAACCAAAAGCGGTGCTCCTGAGGCGAGTAGCCATCGTCCACCGAGCGTTCCGAGGTAGAAGGCTGCAAAGCAACATAGGGCGGCAATGGCGGCCGACACTTCGAGCGGAAGCCCATAGACGTAGCAGACCAATACAATGGTTGAAATTGTGAGCAACGAGAGTACAATCTCGTCCGAAAGCCCAAATCGCCTTAGCAGAAACGAAGAGGCTGCGTGTGCGAGTGCCAAGAGGTGGATAATCCACGAGCACTTTTTTAGTTTAGCGTCCATAGTGGTTAAGTGAGGTTTTAGATTTCAGCTAAATTCCTATGTTCTATTTCTCTTTCACGACTTTGCCGCGTCCGGCGTCGCGATAGCGGTTTCCTTTTCCATCCACATACCCAAAACCTCCATGAAAAGGAATTTTCATCCATTCGTGTCCGGTAGGAGCATATTCGGGTATGATTTCGTAGTCGGTTTGGATTTTGTTGTTGCCTTTTTTAATCCGACCAATAACCTTGGACTTCTTGGACGGTTTCTCATACACATTGGTACTATATTCGACAGCATACCTGTAATATATGCTTCCATACGCAGAGAGTGATGTGATGGTGAAAATAGCCACCAACAGCATCCTGATGACAACACTCTTTTTCATAAGTAGACCTTCTTGTGTGATTAGGGTTTTAGGGATTGTAAAGGTATGGCTTTTTATTGAAAAATGCAATTTTTAGGTGGATTTTTGTTCTATTTCATCATCCCAAATCGTCCATTCGTCAACGTTTTTTCGCACACTACACCTTATATTTATATATAATTATTACATTGCGGGGATTTTATGCACGTGTACGCAAGAAACAAAACATACAAAACATAAAACTTTCAAAAACCAATGAGTAACAAAAAACCAAATCTTTCGTTCAGGCAGATGTGGAATTTGAGCTTCGGATTCTTCGGCGTGCAGATTGCCTATGCTCTGCAAAGCGCCAACATTAGCCGCATCTTTGCCACCCTCGGTGCCGACCCCCACACGTTGAGTTTCTTCTGGGTATTGCCCCCGCTTATGGGTATGATTGTTCAGCCCATCGTTGGTTCGCTCAGCGACAAAACCTGGTGCCGTTTGGGCCGTCGTAAACCCTACCTCTACATTGGCTCCATCGTAGCGGTGATTGTTATGGCACTGCTGCCCAACTCGGGTAGTTTCAACCTCACTGTAAAAGCCGCTCTTGGCTTTGGCGCGGTGATGTTGATGTTGCTCGACACCTCAATCAATATGGCCATGCAACCATTCAAGATGATGGTGGGAGATATGGTAAACGAGGAGCAAAAGACAAAGGCATATTCCATCCAAAGCCTTCTCTGTAATGCAGGCTCGCTGGTGGGTTACCTCTTCCCCTACCTCTTCACTTGGATTGGTATCAAGAATACCGCACCCGAGGGTATGATTCCCCCTTCGGTAACGTGGTCGTTCTACATTGGCGCAATCATCCTTATCCTCTGTGTGCTCTACACCGGTGCTACCGTCAAGGAGATGAACCCCGAGGAGTATGCCAAGTTCCACAACATCGAGGAGAAGAAAGAGGACGAGAAGGAGGAGAAAACAAACATCTTCGCCCTGCTGGTGAAGGCACCCAAGGCTTTCTGGCAGATTGGCCTTGTGCAGTTCTTCTGCTGGTTTGCGTTCCTCTATATGTGGAACAACACCACGGGTGCCATTGCCGAGAATGTGTGGGGTACCGTTGACGCCAAGTCGGCTGCCTTCCAGAGCGCAGGCGACTGGACCGGCGTATTGTTCGCCGTTCAGGCCATCGGCTCCATCCTTTGGGCACTCGTATTGCCTATGTTCCGTAGCGAGAAAGTGGGCTATTCGTTGAGCCTTGTGCTTGGTGCTGCCGGTTTCATCTCGACCTATTTCATCAGCAATCAGTATATGCTCTTTGTGTCGTTCCTGCTGATTGGTTGCGCTTGGGCTGCAATGTTGGCCATGCCTTTTGCAATGCTGACCAACTCGCTGTCTGGCAAGTCGATGGGTACCTATCTGGGCCTCTTCAATTGTACCATCTGTCTGCCCCAGATTGTGGCAGCATTGGTGGGTGGCTTCCTCTTCAAGACCTTTGGTGGCGAAATGGTTGCGCTCGACAATGGCACTATGGTACAGAGTGGTCAGGGTGTGATGCTTGTAATTGCAGGTATCTCATTGCTTATCGCCGCTCTTGCAGTATTCGGCATCAAAACAAATAGGCAATAATTTGTAACACAATAACATAGACTCAAATTATGAAAAAAACATTTTTCGGTTCGATGAAGATTATGGCCCTGTTGCTCGTTGCGGCCGCAGGACTTATGACATCTTGTGAAGACAGAGGTGAAGATGATGTAGTGGGTGTAAATACCCCCATTAACATCACTGCATCCATCGAGATTTTCGACACCCCCACAAGGGCTACCGACACCTCGTTTGAAGAGGGTGATGCTATCGGTTTGCACGTGGTTACCTCCACTCCTCATCACAACAACGCAAAGTATACCTACTCAAAAGGTGAATTTGTTGCTGCACAAAAGACCAATTGGTACGACAGCCCATCTTTGAAGGCACACTTTATTGCCTACTATCCCTACAACACCAACGCTGCCTACTCGGCGAAAAATGGCTACACCATCAACCTGCAGTCGAATCAGGAAACTGCGGAGGCCTATAAGGAGTCGGACCTGATGTTTGCACAGGCTTGGTCGACCCCCACAAAAGAGGCTATCCACCTCCCATTCAAACACATTCTTTCGAAGTTGGTGATGCTCATTAATAATCCCACCGGCGAGGAGATTGCATCTGTTAGTGTACAGAACCTCTCGGGTAGTGTTACCTACAACTACCTCGAAGAGGAGATTGTTACCAGCACATCAAAGATATCCTTCACCCCTGCTCCAATCTCCATGAGTGGCAAGACCGGCTATGCACTCATTGTTGCACCACAGGAGGCCGAGGAGAGCTCCATTGTAGTTAAGACCAAGTCGGACAAACAGTTCTATTTTAAACTTGTTTCCACAACATTCGAGTCGGGCAAAGCATACACTCTCGACCTTAAACTCGAAAATGAAAATCAAAGTGTGCAGATTACTCCCACCATCAGCGACTGGATTGAGGAGAACAGCAATATGGAGTTTGAGCGCACCGACAACGACGTGATTATCAAGGAGAACTACACTATTGGCGACGTTAACCCCAATCTCACTTGGCCTCTCACATCGACTCTTCCCGAACTCATTTCGGACAGCACCGACGACATCGTGGTTGTTGTAAACACCCAGGGTACGAGCCTCAAAGCAGGCACTGCTCTCTATGCTCACACCGGTGTAATCACCAACCTGAGTTCCGGCGATGGCGACTGGAAATATGTGAAACACGCGTGGAATGTTGATGCTGACGATTGTAAACTTACCCACGTTGGCAATGGTATATATGCAATGCTTATCCCCTATGGCGCAAGGTCGTTCTATGGCGTTCCTGCCAACGAAGAGATTCTCCGCCTTGCATTCGTATTCCGCACCACCGGTGGCACAACCGAGATTAAGAACAATGGCTCCGATATTTTCGTAGATCTTGTTAATGCCAGCGAACTGGCCGTACAGATTATGTCGCCCGAAAACGGCACAATCTATAAGATTGGTGATGTTGTGAATGTGAAAGTTGTGGCTCAGAATGCCGTAAGCCTCTCGCTCGCACTCAACGGTACGGAGGTTAAAGCCACCACCGGTGGAGATATCCTCTACAACTATACTTTCACGGAGAATTGCGACGCAACGTTCACTGCAACTGCAACAAACAACAAGGGTGAGAAGGTTTCCGACACCGTTACCGTAGCTTCTCTCGGCGACACCCAGACCATCGCCCGCCCCACGGGTGCAATTGATGGTGTAACCGTTAGCGGCTCGGAGGCAACCTTTGTGCTCTTTGCTCCCGGCAAGAAACAAATTGTTCTGCTTGGCGACTTCAACAACTACGCTTCCTCCAATGCATATATGATGCACAAGGATGGAGATTACTTCTGGACTACCGTGAGTGGCTTGCAGCCCGAAACCGAGTATGGTTATCAATACCTTGTTGACGGCACCATCAAGGTGGGCGACCCCTACTGCGAGAAGATTCTCGACCCCTGGAATGACAAGTGGATTAACCAAAATGCAGAGATTTACCCCAACCTCAAACCATTCCCCACAAACACCACCGATGTGGTTTCGGTATTCACCACCTCGACCAAAGAGTACAATTGGGCTGTTAAGGAGTTCAAACGCCCCAACCGCCACTCGCTTGTAATCTACGAGTTGCTGCTCCGTGACTTCACCGAGGAGGGTTCGTTGAGGGCTGCCATCGAGAAACTCGACTACCTTGACAAACTCGGCGTAAACGCCATTGAGTTGTTGCCCATTCAAGAGTTTGATGGCAACGATTCGTGGGGCTATAACCCCTGTTTCTACTTCGCTCCCGACAAGGCCTATGGTCCCAAGGATGAGTATAAGAGGTTTATTGACGAGTGCCACAAGAGGGGTATTGCTGTGATTCTCGACGTGGTGTTCAACCACACTACCGGTCTGTTCCCCTGGGCAAAGATGTGGTGGAACTCGTCGACCAACAAGACCGCTTCGAACAACCCCTTCTTCAACGTTGATGCACCCCACAATTGGAGCGTATATCACGATTTGAACCACACATTCCACAAAACACGTTCCTACATTAAGGATGTGTTGAAGTTCTGGATTGAGGAGTACAACATCGACGGTTATCGTTTTGACCTTACCAAGGGTATCGTTCAGAATCCTTCGACCTACGACGCAGGTGGCTACTCCTCGCAGCGTATCGGCTTCTTGAAGGAGTATGCCGATGCTATCCGCGCAGCAGAGGGAGGCGAGGATGCCTACATCATCTTTGAGCACTTCTGTGACGGTAGCGAAGAGAATGAGCTTGCAGCCTACAAAGAGATTATGCTCTGGCGTAACGCCAACGAGGCTTCTATGGAGAGCGGTATGGGTTGGAGCGGTAAGGACAACTTCTCCCACATCAGTGCCTATGGTCGCGTTGGCTTTGCAGAGAGCCACGACGAGGAGAGGGTGGCCTACAAGGTTAAGACCTATGGTCAGGCACCTCTCAAAAACGGCTACATCTCACAGAACGTTATCAACCAACTCACCGGCCTTTATGCGCTCGAATACCTCTCGCCCTACACCAAGATGATGTGGCAGTTTGGCGAGTTGGCCTACGACTTCTCGATTAACAGTAACGAGCAGGGTGTTGTTGGTTCGGGCGACGCTTATCGTACCCACCGCAAACCCATTCCTTGGAAACTCGGCTACGATAAGGATGGTAAGCGTATGACACTTTATAACAACCTCAGCAAGATCATCTCGTTCCGTACCGAGAATGCCCAGATTTTCTCGTCCGACTCGGGCGACCAGGAGCGTAAGACTTGGAATGTGGGTGGCGGATCCAATATGGGAAGCAAGACACTTGTGTTGAGCAACAACTATGGTGGTGTTATCGTGGTGGCTAACCAATCCACGTCGCAGGCTACTACCACCGTAAACGTTCCCCAAACAGGTGAGTGGACCAACATCATCACCGGCGAGAAGGTAACTCTCGGTAGCAGCCACACCGTAACTCTCAACGCGCACGACTACATCGTTCTGGGTAAGGTGAACTAATAAACTTCCGAAACCGACAAAATGATGAAACGTTTTTTTATAACCCTTATAACAACCCTCTGCGCACTCACCCTGAGTGCGCAGAAGGTGGATAGGGTGGAGCCTCTGTCGTGGTTTACCGATATGAAAACGCCTCTGCAACTGATGCTCCACGGCGACGAGATTGCAGGCTCGGAGGTGAGCGTAGATGGCGAGGGCCTATATCTGAAAGGTATTATCCGCACCGACAATCCAAACTACCTCTTCCTCGACCTCGATGTTAGGAAGGCGGGCGATTGGAACATCACCCTCACCAAGGGACGCAAGAAACACACTTTTTCTTACCATATCGACAACCGTAGGGAGGGCTCGGCCGAGAGGGAGAGTTTTTCGTCGAAGGATGTTGTCTATCTGATAATGCCCGATAGGTTTGCCAATGGCGACGAGAGTAACGACACCGTAGCCGAGTGCGCCGAGGGTTGCAACCGCAAGGAGCCCTTTGGTCGCCACGGTGGCGACATTCAGGGCATTATCGACCACCTCGACTACTTGGCTGACCTCGGAGTTACAGCCATTTGGAACACCCCCGTAACTCTCGACAATGAGGGTTTCGCTTCCTATCACGGCTACTCTTGCTCGGACTACTACCACATCGACCCCCGATTTGGTAGCAACGAACTCTATAAACAGATGGTTGCCGAAGCACACAAGAGAGGCATTAAGACCATCTTCGACGTGGTAACTAACCACTGCGGTACGGCCCATTGGTGGGCAGGCGACTTCCCTTCGAGCGATTGGGTCCACAATGGCGACAAACCCTTCATCACCAACCACGGTTGGATGATGCAGGCCGACCCCGTAAACCGCTCCAAGAGGGACCACAAGATGATGGAGGAGGGATGGTTTGACTACTCTATGCCCGATATGAACTTGGAGAATCCCCTCGTGCTCAACTATTATACCCAACTCTACTGCTGGTGGATTGAGTGGGCCGATTTGGATGGTCTGAGGGTGGACACCTTCCCCTACAACGAGAAGTGGACAATGGCCCGTTGGACTCGCTCGATTCTCAACGAGTACCCCAACCTGAACATCGTGGGCGAGTGCTGGAACTCCGTTCCTGCCATTTGTGCCTATTGGGAAGGCGACAGCAACAACCGCGATGGCTATTCGAGCGGTCTGCCTTCGGTTATGGACTTCCCCCTGCAAGAGAAGATTGCACAGGGCCTCTCCAAACAGCCCGATGGCTGGATGTGGGGCGGACACGGCGTTTACGCTTCACTGATGCAGGACTTCCTCTATGGCAACCCCAACACACTCCTCACCTTCCTCGACAACCACGATATCGAGCGTTTTGCCGATACCGTTGAGGGCGATTTGAGGAAGTACAAAATTGGTATGGCCATCATTGCCACCACCCGTGGTGTGCCCCAACTGCTCTATGGTACCGAGATTATGTTGCGTTCCAGCGACCTTTCGCAAGGACACGGTGGCGCACGCAATGAGTTTGAGGGTGGCTGGAAAGGCGACCAGAACGACAAGTTTACTGCCGAGGGCCGTACGGCCGACGAGCAGGCAGCCTTTGACCACACCCGTACGCTGTTGCGCTATCGCACCTCGGAGCCTGTGGTACAAAACGGCAAACTGACACAATTCTACCGCACCGACAACCTCTATGTCTTTGCTCGCCACAACGAGGAGAAAGTTGTGCTCACCATCACCAACTTTGCTCCCGAGGGCCGTACGCTCACTTGGAGCGACTACGAGGAGGTTATTCCCGAAGGCGCAGTTGGTAGGAGCATCCTCACCGGCAGGAGCATCACTGCAAGTGGCGAGGGTGTGGTTGAGGCCTACGGTTGCGAGGTTATTGAGTTTGTAAAATAAGGCAAAACAATATATACACACAAGAGAACAATATGAAGAACATTTTTGAAACTTCGCCCTTCGCGACCTTCTTCCCTTCGGAGAAGGCTCCTGCGTGCAGGGCAAAGCAGACACTCTCGTTCAGGCTCAACGCCCCCGTGCAAAGGCCCTCACAGAGGCTCTACATCGTGGGTAGTTGTGAGAAACTCGGTGGCTGGAATGTGGAAAAAGCACTTCCCCTTACCATCGACACCTACCCCTATTGGACTATCAAGATTGATATGAAGGAGTTGGGCGACGAGTTTGAGTACAAATTTATCGTTAAGGAGAACGGCAACGTATGGTGGGAGGAAGGCTACAACCGTCGCTACTTCCTCTGTGGCGAGCACGAGAGCGAGCACATCGACGCAAGCTTCCGCGGCTGGTTCGGCTGGAAGGGCGCAGGTGTGGCAATTCCCGTATTCTCGTTGCGTAGCGCACAGAGTCAGGGTATTGGCGACTTTGTGGACCTGAAAAAGATGGGCGATTGGGCTGTGGCAACCGGTCAGAAAATCATCCAGATTTTGCCTATCAACGACACCACAATGACCCGCACTTGGAAGGATTCCTATCCTTACAGCTCCATCTCCATCTTCGCACTCAACCCTATGTACCTCTCCATCGTGGAGCTGGGCGCAAAGGGCGAGGAGATTGAGAAGTTGAACTCACTTGAAATGATTGACTACGATGCTGTGTGCGCCCTCAAATGGGACTTCATCCGCAAGGAGTTTGCACGCAGCGGTAAGCGCACCCTCAAAACCAAATCCTTCGCAGCCTTCTATGAGGCCAACAAGGATTGGCTCAACGACTATGCATCGTTCTGCTACCTGAGGGATAAGTACAACACGGCCTTCTTTGAGAAGTGGGGCCGTGAGAAAAAATACTCCAAGAAACTCGTGGAGAAACTCACCAACGAGAACTTTGAGGAGTTTGGCAAGGTTGCACTCTACTTCTGGGTACAATACCACCTCGACCGTCAGCTGAAAGAGAGCGTGGCCTACTGCCGTTCGATTGGCGTAGTGCTCAAAGGCGATATTCCAATCGGTATCTCGCGCGACTCGGTTGAGGCTTGGAGTGATGCAAGGCTGTTCAATATGAACTGCCAGGCGGGTGCTCCACCAGATGATTTCTCGGCCGATGGTCAGAACTGGGGTTTCCCCACCTACAATTGGGAGGAGATGGCCAAAGACGGCTACGCTTGGTGGAAGAGGCGCTTCGAAAAGATGGCCGACTACTTCGATCTCTATCGTATTGACCACATCCTCGGTTTCTTCCGCATTTGGGAGATTCCTATGGACTCGGTGGTTGGTCTGTTGGGATATTTCAACCCCGCAATGCCTTTCAGTTATGATGAGTTGGCACAGAGGGGTATGCCTATGAATAGGGACCGCTATCTGTTGCCACAAATCCATCACAACTACCTCCACGAGTTCTTCGGTGAGGAGGATTGGACCCCCTATTTGGACTACAAGGACAACGGATACTACTCGCTCAAACCTGCCTATGATACCCAGCGTAAGATTCGCGAGGCATTGGGAGGCAAGAACGAGAAGGCAATGAGGGCACTCTATGGCCTTACTGGCGAGGTGCTCTTCATTGAGGACCCCCGCAAGCCCGGACACTTCCACCCTCGTATTGCCGCACAACAAACCAAGAGCTATGAGTGGCTCTCGGATTGGGAGAAGCAGAGGTTTAACGAACTTTATAACGACTTCTTCTATCGCCGCCACAACGACTTCTGGGGCGCATTGGCAATGGAGAAACTCCCCGCTCTGGTGGACGCAACCAATATGATGTGCTGCGGCGAAGACCTCGGTATGGTACCCGACTGCGTGGGTCCCGTGATGCAAAACCTCGGTATCCTCTCATTGGAGATACAGAGGATGCCCAAAGATCCCACAATTGAGTTTGGTTACACCAACCGCTACCCCTACGCTTGTGTTTGCACCACCGGCTCACACGACACCAGCACCATTCGTGGCTGGTGGAGAGAGGATAGGGCAATGTCGCAAAAGTACTACAACGACATTCTCTGGAAGCAGGGCACCGCACCTGCCGACTTGGGTGGCGAGTTGTGCCGTACGATCGTGAACAACCACCTCCTTTCGCCCGCCGTGCTGACCATTCTCCCCTTGCAGGATTGGCTTGCAATGGACGAGAGGGTGCGTAAGGCCGATGTGGATAGTGAGCGTATCAACATCCCCGCAATCCCCAATCACTACTGGCGTTACAGGATGCACCTCACCATCGAGCAGCTTCTCGAAGAGGGTGGTCTGAACGGTGAAATCAGGGCAATGATTGAGGCTTCGGGACGATAGTTTCGGCGGGATTTAGCGCATATAAATGGGTGAAAAAGACCACCGCCCGTCCGCAAAAACGGGCGGTTCGTCAGCCTAAAAAAGCAAGTAGTCCCCAAATGTTGCTACCTTATTTATAAATATATATTTTTGTTGGCTACCCTATGGGTAGCAACCTAAAAAAACTTTAACTTAAAATTTAATTTATACTTAACGGCTTATGTTGAAACTTCTACAAGTTTTTAGGAGCCTCCTTCTGACCATCGCTTTGACATTGGTGAGTCTGTCCGCTTCGGCACAGACAATTTCGGTGTCGGGTACGGTTAAGGATGCCAAAGGCGAGGCCATTATCGGTGCAACCGTAATGGATGTAAAGAGCGGCCTCGGAACAGTTACCGGTGTTGATGGTGCCTATGCCATCAGTGTTGCAGCCGATGCAACGCTGCTTGTGGAGTGCATGGGTTACACCGAAATCTACGAGCCCGTGTCGAAACGCACCACAATCAACTTTGTGATGAGCGAGAGCGCGGAGCAGATTGAGGAGATTGTGATGATTGGTTACGGTGTGGCCAAGAAAGACGACCTTACCGGTTCGGTTGTTGCAATCAAAGCAGAGGACATCAACCGCGGTGCAGTAGTATCCACCCAGGATATGATGCAGGGTAAAGTTCCCGGCTTGCAGATTATCCCCGGCGATGGCGGTCCTAACTCGGGCTCCACTATCCGTATCCGTGGTGCTGCCTCGTTGAACGCCTCGAACGATCCTCTTATCGTTATTGACGGAGTGCCCATTGCAAGTGATGCAGGTTCGGGTATGGCCAACCCCTTGTCGCTGGTTAACCCCAATGATATCGAGTCGTTCACCGTGTTGAAAGATGCTTCGGCAGCTGCTATCTACGGTTCGCGTGCTTCGAATGGTGTAATTATCATCACCACCAAGAAGGGCTCGGGTAGCAAACCCAACGTTTCCTACAACGGCTCATTCAGCGTTTCGACCAATTCGAGCACTATGCAGGTTATGACTCCCGAGCAGTTCCGTGAGCACATCAACACTACTTTTGCAGAGGGCTCCAACGCTCGTGTTGAGGCTGACAAGTTCATCGGTACAGCAAACACCGATTGGCAGAGCCTCATTTTCCGTCCCGCTCTTTCGCACGACCACAACGTTAGCATCTATGGCAACGACAAGGGCAACAAGGTTTATGACGAGCTTCCCTATCGTGCATCGGTAGGCTACACCAACCAGCAGGGTACGTTGCAGACTTCGGATTTCGACCGTGCAACCATCGACGTTAACCTCTCGCCCAAATACCTGGATGAGCACCTTACCGTATCGATTAACGCTAAGGGTGTCTACACCCACCAGACCTATGCAGATGGTGGTGCAGTGGGCGCAGCAGCCTTCTTCAACCCCACCGTTGATCCCTATTGGTACAACGAGGATGGTTCTATCGACTACACCACAACCAATGGTTTTTACAACGTTGGTAACAACCGTGGTGAGTCGTTTGAACCCACCAATCTTGCTGGTCTTAACCCCCTCTCGATGCTCTATGATGTAGACAAATATTCGAGCACTTACCGTGGTTTGGGTAACATCACCTTCAACTACAAGGTTCACGGTATGGAGGCCCTGAGCTTCAATCTGAACCTCGGTGGCGACTGGTCGAAGACTCAGGAGCACGATGGTGTGAAGGTTGGTTCTATCCAGGCTTACAGGGATTCGGACGCAAAGGGCTTTGGTAAGTATACCAAGAAAATCTGGTATCGTCAGAACAAAGTACTTGACTTCTATACCAACTACAACGAGAGCATGGGTGATCACAACTTCGACGCAATGGTTGGTTACTCGTGGCAGAACTTCTATAGCAAAGACCGCAGCATTACCTACTACAACGAAACCAACGAGCAGTATGAGAAGAGTACCGGTGTTTGGGGCCGTGAGGAGAGCTACCTCTTGTCGTTCTACGGTCGTTTGAACTATTCGTATGCTTCGCGCTACTTGCTCACCGTTACACTCCGTGCCGACGGCTCGTCGAAGTTCGCCAAGGGCAACCGTTGGGGCTTCTTCCCCTCGGCAGCATTTGCTTGGAACACCCTCAATGAGGAGTTTATGCAGGATCAGGAGTTGTTCTCGACTCTGAAAGTTCGTTTGGGCTATGGTACCACCGGTCAGCAGGAGATTGGTAACTACAAGTTCCTTGCACGTTACAACCTCTCCGAGAATGACAAATCGCACCAAGTGATTATGGGCCACGACGAGAATGGCAACCCCATCTACTCGTATATGCTCTCTCCTTTGGCCTACGATCCCAACATCCGCTGGGAGAGCACCACAACCTACAATGCCGGTGTTGACTTCGGTATGTGGAATGGTCTTGTTGAGGGTAGCGTTGATGTGTATCGTCGCGACACCAAAGACCTTCTCAACTGGGTTACCATACCTATGGGTACCAACTTCGGTACCAACCTTTTGACCAACGTAGGTTCGATGCGTAACGAGGGTGTTGAGTTCTCGTTGAACTTCAACCCCATCCGCACCGCCACCCAAAGCTTGCGTATTGGTTTCAATGGTACATTCCAGGACACCTATTTCACCAAGCTTAACAAAAACGACGATCCCAACTATGCAATCTTTATGAACTCGCCTGGTACAGGTACCGGTGGTGCCGACCTTCAGATGCACACCGTTGGCTCTGCACCCTACACCTTCTATGCCTACAAGCAGGGTTACGCGGATGGCAAGCCCGTTCAGGATCGTTTCTATGATTTCAACAAGAATGGTAAGATTGATGAGGGCGACCGCTACAACACAGGCAAGAGCCCTGCACCCGACTTCTTCTTTGGTTTGAACCTGAGATACTCCTACAAGAATTGGGACTTCGGCTTCAATGGCCACGGCTCGGTTGGCAACTATGTATTCAACAGCTTCTATGCTTGCCACGCAGCTTCGGTAATTGACACTCGTGGTGGTTTGAGCAACTTTGCAACCACAGTTCTTCGCACAGGTTGGACCAAGCCTACAAGTGAGAAACAGGACCGTTCGGACCTCTATATCGAGGACGCATCGTTCTTCCGTTTGGACGATATCAATGTTGGTTATACCTTCGATAAGTTGGGTGGTTCCAACATTAAATGCCGCGTAGCAGCCGGTGTTCAGAACGTCTTTGTTCTCACCAAGTATAGCGGTGTAGACCCCGAGGTGAGTGGTGTAGCCGGTATCGATGGTACCATTTGGCCTCGTCCTCGCATCTTCTCACTGCGTCTTAACCTTAATTTCTAAACAACTTAAAAACGCAATATCGATGAAAACAAAACATATTCTTGTTGTAATTGCAGGTGCGCTTTTGACATTGACCTCCTGTATTCAGGACCTCGATACATTGCCCTTGAATGAGTGGGATGTAACCTCGGAGACTGTCTATGGAAGTGAGAAAGAGCCCTACGTTCAGGGCCTTGCGCGACTCTATTTTAACTTTGTTACAAACGACACCACCGACTTGTTGGTAAGTGATGCCGGTGCATCGGAGCTCATTCGTTCATTCTGGAGCTGCCAGGAGGCTTCCACTGACGAGGTGAAAGTTGCTTGGAAAGATGCTTGGTGTAATGCCATCAACAACAACATTTGGGACGATAGTGAGAACGATATGGTCTATGCCGTTTTTGTTCGCACCCTCCAAGGTATCACCTTTGTTAATGAGTATCTTCGCCAGACCGCACCCGACAAACTTGCAAGCCGTGGTGTGAGCGAAGAGCTTGCAGCCGAGATTGAGGGCTTCCGTGCAGAGGCTCGCTTCTTGCGTGCATATTTCTACTGGATGGCAATGGACGTCTTTGGTGATGTTCCCTTCACTACCGAGGATTCGCCTTTCGGTGCCGAGGCTCCCAAACAGAAACCCCGTGCAGAGGTCTACAACTTCATTGTTAAGGAGTTGACCACACTTGCTGCTGATGGTTCGGCTATGCCCGAGGCAAGGAGCAATCGTCCTCGTGCCGACAAGGGTTCGGTTCTTGGCTTATTGGCTCGCGTATATCTCAACGCCGAGGTCTACACAGGCAAGGCTGCTTGGAAAGAGTGTAAGGATATTTGCGAAGACATCTTCGGTTTGGGCTACTCGCTCTGCAACAACTATGAGCACCTGTTCCGTGGCGACAATGGCGAGAACCCCAATGCCTATAACGAGTTCTTGTTCTACGCACCCTACGATTGGAACTATGCCCAATCTTGGGGTGGTGCAACACTCCTCACCTGCGGAGCTATCAACAGCAGCGAACTCACCGAGGAACTTGGTGACGGCACTCTTAGTTCGCGCATTGGTGTCGGTGGCGGTTGGTTGGGCCTCCACGTTCACGAGCACTTTGTGGAGACCCACTTCAACCCTACCAATGTAACTTGGGGCGAGAATGGCACTTGCACGATTGCCGACAAGCGTGGTGCTTATGCGTTCATTACTGCTCGTCGTGAGAAGGGCGATTTCTCGGAGCTTTTGAACACCTTTATGCAGGGTTATGGTTGCTGGAAGTTCAACAACGTCCGCTCCAACGAGACCGGTTCGGAATATTGGCTGCGTTCAGACAAGAATGCTGACAGGACAACCGACATCGACTATCCTCTGATTCGATTGGGTGAGATGTACCTCATCTATGCCGAGGCTTGCTCGCGCTTGGGTGAGGGTGCTACCGCACAGTCCAAGATGAACGAGCTGGCAGTGCGTACCGGTATGGCTCCTATCACCATTC
Organism: Tidjanibacter sp.; assembly: GCA_045132795.1. GTDB lineage: Bacteria > Bacteroidota > Bacteroidia > Bacteroidales > Rikenellaceae > Tidjanibacter. The sequence goes on from JBGUSZ010000063.1 coordinate 29,321, forward strand.
CCACCGCTTGGAGCGATGATGCAATGAAGCTGTTCCGCGAGGAGCGTGCTCGCGAGTTGTATTGGGAGGGTCACCGTCGTACCGACCTCATCCGCTACAACTGCTTCACCTCGGCCGACTATGTATGGCCCTTCAAGGGTGGCGACGTGAAAGGTAAAGCATTTGAGGACTACAAAAAACTCTTTGCAATTCCTTCGTCGCAGATTCTTGCCAACCCCGAGTTGAAAAACCCCGTGGGATATTAACAGACAAACATTTATAAACCTACTTTTTATTAACTTTTTAAAACATTAAGCATTATGAAATTCGTTAAATTTCTTGCACTTTCGATCGCTGCCCTTTCGATGGTAGCTTGCGGTCCTGCAAACGAGGACAATGGTGATGATGATGGCTTCATCACTCAGGAGTTTTCTAAAGTTTACTGCGACGTCACTGCAACCGGTTGGACGACCGTTGGCGTATGGGCTTGGACCGATGAAGGCGATCTGTATAAAGCTGAGGGATGGCCTGGTAAGGCAATCACCACTGTTGAGAGCGTTGACGGCAAGTCGTACTACGTATGGGAGGCTCCCAAGGAGTTCATCGGCGTGGAGATTGGCTTCATCGTTAACGACTTCGGTGCAGCTGGCGAGCAGACCGTTGACCTCAAATTGACTCCCAAGGCAGAGGGCAACTTCGTTGTTCTCACCGAGAAGGATGCCAGCGGCAAATGGTTGGCAAAAGTTGATGGCCAGGAGCCCGTTGTACCCGAGCCCGAGCCTGAGAAACCCGCTCCTTCGATGACCTTGGATGGCCACACTTGGGATATCGCCGGCACTTTCAACGAGTGGGGTGGTGGTCTTGTAATGACCGTTGCCGACGGTTGGGCAGTTGCTACCTTCGATGCTGAGGCTGGTGCTGAGTTCAAAGTTCGCGCTGACAACGCTTGGACCGACAGTTACGGTGTAATCGACAACTCGAACCTTCCCGTTGATGGCACCGAGTTCGACGCTATCTACAACAAGGGCAACCTCAAAGTGGCAGAGGCTGGTAACTACACCCTCTCGTTCACCGTTAACGGTCAGGTTGGTAAATTCAAACTCAAAAAGAACTAGTCATTTGGTTCGATAGAATAATTCCAACACGGGATTATTAATCTTGGTGGGGCAACCTTTCGCGGGTTGCCCCGCCTTTTTTGTGTTTAGATTTTCAATTTCCCGTTCGACACCCTATCTTTGTAGTCAAAGAGTAAACCCGTAAAAACACAAATAGATGAAACGCTTTACACTCCTGCTTGCCCTTGTTGCAACCCTTGCAACCTCCGCAATGGCACAAACCATCAGCTCGCCCAATGGCCGGCTTTCGCTCACCTTTGCCCTCACCGACAACGGAACGCCCACCTATGCTGTGGACTTCAAAGGCGAGCCCGTAATCCTCCCTTCGGCCCTCGGTCTTAAACTCAACGGCACAGCCGACCTGCTCGACGGTTTCTCCGCAGGCGAGGCCGTAAAGAGCACCTTTGACGAGGTGTGGGAGCCTGTGTGGGGCGAGGAAACCCACATCCGTAACCACTACAACGAGCTCCTTGTAAGGCTCACCCAGACCGCCACCGGACGTCAGGTTAATATCCGTTTCCGTCTCTTCAACGATGGCTACGGACTCCGCTACGAGTTCCCCCGCCAGAGAAGGCTCACATATATGACCATCGAGGACGAGCGCACCGAGTGGGCACTCACCGGCGACCACAAGGCTTTCTGGATTCCGGGCGACTACAGCTCCCAAGAGTATGAATACGTCGAGAGCCGCCTCTCGGAGATTGGCGAACTTGCTCCACTCTACAAGCGCAAAAGCGTAACAACTCGCTTCTCCGATTGGGGTGTACAGACCGCACTCACTCTCAAAACCGATGGTGGCGTCTACATCACCATACACGAAGCTGCCCTCATCGACTACTCGTGTATGCACCTCGTTTACAACCCCGAAACCAAGGTCTTCACCTCGTGGCTCACCCCCGACGCCATTGGCAACAAGGGATATATCCAAACACCCTGCACCACTCCCTGGCGCACCGCCGTCATCACCGACGACGCAAGGATGTTGCTCGCTTCGAGGCTCACACTCAACCTCAACGAGCCTTGCAAGATTGAGGACACCTCGTGGATTAAACCCGTGAAATATATGGGTGTATGGTGGGAAATGATTTCCAACAAGAGCAGCTGGTCCTATGCCAAAGGTGGCAACATCAAACTCGACTTGGTGGACTATTCCAAACTGGAACCCAACGGCCGCCACGGCGCAACCACCGAGAATGTGAAACGCTACATCGACTTTGCATCCAAGTGGGGCTGCTTCGACCAACTCCTCGTGGAGGGCTGGAATGTCGGCTGGGAGGATTGGAATGGTAAACACAAAGACAACGTCTTCGACTTCGTTACCCCCTATCCCGACTTCAACCTGCCCGAGTTGCAGAAATATGCGAACGACAGGGGTATGAGGCTGATGATGCACCACGAGACCTCTTCGAGCATTCGTAACTATGAGCGCCGTATGGATAAGGCCTACCAATTTATGGTCGACAATGGCTACAATGCTGTGAAGAGTGGCTATGTGGGCAACATCTTCCCCCGCGGAGAGTACCACTACGGACAGCTGATGAACAACCACTATCAATATGCCGTTGAGAAGGCTGCGGAGTATAAAATCATGGTCAATGCACACGAGGCTGTGCGCCCTACGGGTATCTGCCGCACCTGGCCCAACCTCATCGGTAACGAGTCGGCTCGTGGTACCGAGTACCAATCGTTCGGAGGCATACACCCCCAGCACGTAACCATCCTCCCCTTCACTCGCTTGCAGGGCGGCCCGATGGACTACACTCCCGGTATCTTCTGTATGGACCTCAGTAGCTTCTCGCCCAAAAACACCTCGAAGTGCAATAGCACCCTGGCAAACCAGCTGGCACTCTATGTGACGATGTACTCGCCCTTGCAGATGGCTGCCGATATGCCTGAGAACTACGAGCGCTATATTGATGCGTTCCAATTCATCGTGGACGTTCCTGTGGAGTGGACCGAGAGCCGTTACTTGTCGGCCGAGCCCGGCGACTACATTGTAATCGCACGCAAGGACAAAAACTCGCCCAAATGGTTTGTGGGTGGTGTAACCGACGAGAACCAACGCACAATGCCCGTCAAGTTCGATTTCTTGGACAAGAAGAAACAATATGTGGCCACTCTCTATGCCGACGCAACCGATGCAGACTACGAGAAGAACCCCGAGGCCTACCGCATTGTGGAGGGTAAGGTTACAGCCAAAACCGTTGCCAACATCTTTATGGCTCGTGGTGGAGGATTCGCAATCTCCATCCGCGAAGCGACAGCTGCCGACCGTAGGATGAAACCTCTGCGCATCAAATAGAGTGCTGTTGGGGGACGATAATCCCCCACTCATCCCTCTAAATGGCCTGTTGGGTTGCTAATTTGGGGTGATTTGGTAAAAAAATTATAATTTTATGGTCCGAAAAATGTGGCAAGAAACAAACCAAAACACATCAAATATAACAATCACAAAATCAAACAAATGAAAAACAACAACTACATTAAGCCGGCTATCGACCTCGTTGAGTTGGAGGTTGAGCAGGGTATCGCTATGAGCACTCAGGAGCTTGGCAGCTTCGGCGACATTTTCCTCGAAGAGAAGGATGTTGAGTGGTAAACCAAAGTTCAACAATTAAAAGCAAAAAGAAAGAGATGAAAAAGATTTTCTATTTTATTGCAAGTGCTATTGTTGCTTTGGGCGCAGTAGCTTGCCAGAATGACATCAACGAGGGCGTAACTCCCGAGCAGGAGGGCTTCTCGATTAACGTAACTATCGCAGATCAGACCCGTGTAGCGCTCGGCAATCTCGACGAGGAGACCAAACAGCGCAAACTCACCTTCACCGAGGGCGATGTGCTCGTTGTAAGGGAGGAGTTTCAGAAAGGCACCAACTATTTCTTCACCTACACCAAGGGTGAGGGCGATGTTTATACCTTCACTTGCGAGCAGGAGGGTGTAAACTCGTTGGTAGGCAAAACCCCTTACGTATTCTATTTGGGCGGTCTTCACGAGCAAGCAAATGATCTAAAAACCTATGGTGCTTTTTGCAACACTGCGGCAGAGAATATTTCCGGTATCGGAATGTCTGCCAACCCTACTGATTATATCGGCAAGTTTGGTGATGAGAACTGCACTATCAGCCTTCAGACCCTTCCCGTGCTGAAATTCACCGCACAGGAGGCTGTAACTATTAGCAGCGAAGACAACGCTTCCCTTTTCTTCGTTAATAATAGTTGGGCAAACACATACACCACCACCACTATCGGCGAGATTTACCTCCCCGTTATTAGCTCCGGTAGTGATTGCACTGTAACCGTAACCACAGAGAGCGGCTTCAATAAGTCCTTCACAGAGACACTTGACTGGGGCATAATCTACAACCTCGGCACTATCGAGAAACCCGCTCCCAAAACATACAAGGTGTATGTGATCGCACAGCCCAAATCGGCACAGGCAGCTTGGACTAAAGTGAACGTCTACACTTGGGATGTTGATCCTTTGACCGCTTGGCCCGGAACCGATATTACCAACAATAAAGAGATCATCAACGGTTATACCTACAACTACCTTGAGTATCCCGCAACTTGGACTGGTAAAAGCGTTAATGTAATCATTAACAATGGTTCGGCTCAGACTTCGGACATTGTTTTGGGTACATTGGATAAAAACTACTATGTAGTTTACAACACCGATGGTACCGTATACACCGAGGCTCCCGCAGCTGGTTCTATCAAGGAGGCTGCGACTCAATCTTCGGAGTGGGCACTTGCAGGCGACTTCAATAGCTGGGTTGACAAGGTAATGGAAGTTGTTGCAGGCGCAAACAACCTCTTCGTTGCTAAAAATGTAAACATCAGTGCATATACAGAGATTAAAGTGAAGAAAGTAGGCGACTGGAATACTAGCTACGGTGGTGGTATCACCTACCTCAATGCTAACAAATGGATGAAACTTTCCAGTGGTGGTTCGAATATTGCGATTGTTACTGCTGGTACCTACGATGTATACTTCGACAAAGCAAATACCAAACTCTATTTGATGAAGTCGGGCGTTGACTACAATACTGCTGCAGAGCAGAGTGCTAATGGTCCCGCTCCTGATACATCTAAATATACTTGGGGTGTTGTAGGTAATCACAATGGCTGGGGTAACGACAATGTTTTGACCTGGGATGGTACTCTTGGCTTGTATGTGGCAAAGGGTGTTAAACTTAATGGTGAGTTTAAGGTTCGTGCTGACAAAAAATGGACTACAAGTTTTGGTAACGGTGGCACAGTTACCGTAAACAATGCAAAAGCTACAACCGTTTATAACAATGGTAATAACTGTAAACTTTCGAGTTACAGCGGTACTTATGATATCTATTTCTGGTATGACACAACCAATATCAAAGCAAATGGTAAGATTTGGGTGTATACCGCAGGTAATGCCGCTCCTACTTTGTAATTAACAAGTACAAAACAAAAATAATTCGGCTCGGTCTTGTGACCGAGCCGTCGTTTTGTTGATAGGACCACCAAGTCCGCCAGATAAAAATGTGTAATCATATTCCGCTTGCGTCGAATAATTTCCAATTTGTGTAAGGGTAAGAAAAATATTTTATACTTTTGTTTATCGAACAAATAGTTAATATGATGAAAAGAAACTTCAAACACCTTCTGTCGCTCCTGTTTGTGGCCTTATTCATTGGTTGCGGACCACGAGTAATCCCTGTCCAAAGGCCCGGAAACAACACCAACACTCCCCCGACACCAGACACCGAGCAAGGTGGAGGAGGTGTGGAGGAGGACTCCTACAATGGTAAACACGTTGTCATCCTTTCCATGGATGCCTTCCGCCACGATTTGGCCTCAATGTACGACACCCCCACACTCGACTCCATCGCAAGCGTGGGTGTCTATTCGGAGATTATGCCCTGCTTCCCCAGCAACACATTCCCCAACCACTACTCGATGGCTACAGGCTTACATCCCGACCACCACGGCATAGTGAACAATAGTTTCTATGACGAAACAATGTATAAGAACTACTCCATCTCCGATGCCGAGGCTCGTGAAAATGCCGACTTCTACAAGGGCGAGCCCATCTGGAACACCGTGGAGCGTCAGGGCCTCAAAGCTCACGTTTATGGTTGGGTGGGCGTTGACGCCTATGTTAATGGCCGCAAGCCTACGGTGGCCGTGTCCTACGACTCACGCCGCACGCGCAAGCAGTTGGCCGACCTCGTGTTGGGTGCACTTTGCAAAGAGAATGTGGAGGAGATTCCCAACCTTGTGATGTGGTACTTCGACGAGCCCGACGCCATTGAGCACACATACAGCCCCACCTCCACGCAGACCAAAGAGGTTGTGGAGGAGATTGATGATGTGTTGGCCTATTTTATGCGCGAGGTACGCAAGTCGCCCATCTATGAGCACATCAACTTTATCTTCACCGCCGACCACGGAATGACCGAGTTGGACCCCAACAAGTACTACAACATCGAGCCACTCATCAGGGAGTTTGGCGACTTCTATTGGTACAACTCCAACCCCGTAACCATCAAGCCCAAGAACGCTGCCAATATCCAAAAGACCTACAACGCACTCAAAGCAAAAGAGGCGGAAGGACACTATCGTGTGTGGTTGCGTGAGGATATGCCCGAGGAGTTCCACTATGGCACCTACACCACCCGCATCTACCCCATCGTTCTGTTGGCCGAGACGGGCTGGAAGGTGGCCTACGACAAGACCGACGGCAGCAGACCCAAAGCCAAGGCCTCTTCTCACGGCTTCAACCCCTACGACAAGGATATGCACATGGTTTTCTATGGTTGCGGTCCTGCTTTCAAGAGGGGCTACACACACGACAAGGTGTTCCAAAATCTCAACGACCACCTCATCATCACCCACATCCTCGGCATCAATGCTGCCAACAACAACGACTGTGTGTGGGAAGATGTCAAAGGACTCTTTGCCGAATAATCATTGCTTGTTCAACAAACGGATATGACTCCAATCCCACAACCGCGCATATCGTTGGTGATAGCCTCCTTTAATGGGGCCACACGCATAGGCACCACGCTCCACTCGCTGCTCACCCAGAGCCTGTCGAGCGAGTTGTGGGAGGCTGTTGTGGTCAACAATAACTCCACCGACTCCACGGCGGATGTGGTTAGGGAGTTTATGGCTGCCCATCCCGAAGTTGCCGTGGTGCTGACCAATGAACTGAAACAAGGACTTTCGCACGCTCGCAACAAGGGTATTGAGATAGCACAAGGAGAGATTATCGCCATCATTGACGACGACGAGATAGCTTCGCCTCAACTATTGGCCGACTACCTACACTTCTTCGACACACACCCCGAAGCAGCGGGCGCAGGAGGGCGCATCGTACCACGTTACGCCAACGGTCGCCCCGAATGGATGAGCCGCCACACGGAACGTCCCATTGCGGGTACGCTCGACTTGGGCGATAGGGTTATCCCATTCCCCGAGGGAAAATACTTTGGGGGCGGAAATATGGCCCTACGACGCTCGGCCATTGAGAAGTATGGAGCTTTCAATCCTGCACTCGGTCGCAGGGGTACAACCTTGTTGGGAGGAGAGGAAAAAGAGTTGTATGCACGCCTGCACGACGCCGGTGAGAAGATTTTCTATATCCCCACCGCCTACATCCAACACGTCATTCCTGATGCCAAACTCACTCGTGATTATTTCGAGAGGGTTTGCTTCCGCATCGGCCAAAGCGAACGCATACGCACCAAGGCCACGGGGGGCTATGCGAGCCGCTGGGTGAGTGAGATTGTAAAGTGGGCAGCAACCATTGTTTTGGGCGCCTACCACATCCTTACACTCCACCCAGCAAGGGCCAAATACTTGTGGATTATGCGCCGACAAATATCTCGCGGACTTGCCACAGAGCCCTCCAAATAAGCCTAGAAAAAACGAAAACACAGCGATTGATATAAGGGTCCATTAGAGAGAAACATACGCCTTTGATATTACCTTAAAAGAAACCTTAAAAAACGGATAGTTATGGCAAACCAGCGACTTGAAGAACTCTTTCGCACGGCACTCACCCCACAGACGGCCGACCTCATCAGAAGGTATGCCGAGATGGACAAGGAGGGCTTTGTTGTAAAATATCAAATCATCAACGAGGAGGTTATCTCGGCCCTGAAAAAAGCCGCCGACAACCTCTCCGACGAACTCCTCTATGGGGAACAGTTGAGTGAATATTGGGAGCGCAAAAGCCCTTGTGAAGCTTGTGAATTGGCGGAAGAGTGCACTATGACCTGTCGTCGCAAACACGCCTTCGATAAGGAGGTCTATGGTGGTTTACTATGTGGCCTTCTTCCGTGTAGTTATTTGGCCTACGATAATGAGCAAGGTGAGAAAAATAAGGTATATTTTAAGGTAAAACTCGACGAACAGGACACCCTTATTTTCTACCGCCCTGTGGATGCCATACCCGAGGGAGTGAAGTTTGTGGGAAACAACGTGGTTGTCATCGACGGCAGGGGTGTTGTGCTTCGCCCGTGGAGTATGGCGCTCTATCGTTTCTTCGTACGCCACCCCGAGGGGGTAACCTTGTCGACGATTTACAATGAAAATCGTAAGGAGTTTGTGAAGATTTACGAGTCGGTGGTGCGTTCCGAGGTAAAGAGTGCCCGATTGAAAGCCCTACTGAAAAATGGCGACGGCATACAGCGCACACTCAACAACAAACTCTCGGAACTCAACGTGGAGTTGAGGGGACAAGGTGCGCCGGCCGATTTTATGGTAACCTCCGAGGGACCTCGCACCTACCATCAGATTTATCGCATCACACACCTCAATAGGGCTGAAAAATAAGGTTTGTTTTAAGGTAATACAAAAGGTCGGAATGGAGTGATTTACACTGCGTTCCGACCTTTTATGTGTGTTTGCTTCTATTCTACCTTCTGCGGCCTACACCCTTGCCCCTGAATGCACGCTTTGTGTAGAAGTGCTCGGACTCTTCGGGGGCCTGTTCTACGGGCCAATAGACGCCCTTGTTGTCGTAGGAGCCAAGCAGTGTAAAGTCGAGTTGTTTGAGCCTCAAATCGGCACCCTTAACTTTAATACGCACCCTATCGCCAAGCACAAACTTACGCCCCGTGCGATTGCCAATGGCTGCATACTCCTCCTCGTCGAAGTAGAAGAACTCCTGCCCCAAATCTCGCAATGAGACCATTCCTTCGATGTGGGTGTCGTTCAGCTCCACAAAGATACCCCAATCGGTAACGCCACTGATGGAGCCCTCGAACTCCTCGCCAATGCGCTCGGTCATAAACTCCACCATCTTGTATTTCACACTAGCCCTCTCGGCCTCGGCAGCCCTCACCTCCATATCGCTGGAATGTTCGCAAAGCTCGTCCACCGCCTCCTTGTCCACCGAGTTGCCACCTTCGAGATAGTGCGCCAACAGACGATGTACCATCATATCGGGATAGCGACGAATGGGCGAAGTGAAGTGGGAGTAGAATGGGAAGGCAAGTCCGTAGTGGCCGAGGTTTTCGGTGCTATAATATGCTTTTTGCATTGTGCGTACGGCTAAAATGGAGACCACATTCTCCTCGCTCTTACCCTTGATTTGCCCCATCAGTGCATTGAGTTGTTGAGCCACGGCCTTACCCCTGCGAGCATCGAAGTAGTAGCCAAATTTGAGAATGAAGTTGGCAAAGCGGTCGAGTTTGTCGGGGTCGGGTTTTTCGTGTACACGATAGACAAAAGTCTTGGTCTCACCCTTCTTGTTTTTCTTCTCGCCAACAAACGAAGCCACGGTACGGTTGGCTAGCAACATAAACTCCTCGATTAGTTGGTTAGCCTCCTTTTGCACCTTAAAATATACCCCCAGGGGCTTACCCTGCTCGTCGAGGTGGAACTTGGCCTCCTCTCGCTCAAAGGCAATGGAGCCGTTGGCAAACCTTTCGGAGCGCAGGATGCGTGCCAGAGCATTGAGTTGGAGTATCTCGGCCTTGAAATCACCCTCGGCACCCTCAATAATCTCTTGTGCCTGCTCGTAGGTAAATCGGCGATTGGAGCGTATCACGGTGCGGCCAATCCAATGGTGCAACACTTGGGCCTTGTCGTCCATCTCAAAGACCACCGAGAAGCACAGTTTTTCCTCGTCGGGGCGCAACGAACACAGACCATTGGAGAGCCTTTCGGGCAGCATCGGGATTGTGCGGTCAACCAGATAGACACTCGTGGCCCTTTCCCTGGCCTCCTGCTCCACAAGCGAGCTTTCGGTAACGTAGTGGGTTACGTCGGCAATATGTACGCCCACCTCGTAACGCCCCTCGCCCAAAGTCCTAAACGACAGCGCGTCATCGAAGTCTTTGGCATCAGCAGGGTCGATGGTGAACGTTACCACGTCGCGCATATCTCGCCTGCGGGCAATCTCCTCGCCCGTAATCTTGTCGCTAATTTTCTCGGCTGCCTCATTGACCTCCTCGGGGAAGTGATATGGGAGGTTGAACTCGGCAAGTATGGCGTGCATCTCGGCGTTGTTGTCGCCCTCTTGTCCGAGGATGTCCACAATTCTACCCGTGGGGCACTTGCTCTCGGGGTCCCAATGGGAGATGCGAACAACCACTTTATCTCCATCTTGGAGCTTATCCACACCCTTGTCGATGAAAATATCGACCGGCATATTCTTGCTTGTCGTACGCACAAATGCGTGTGAGCGTGTCTTTTCGACCGTGCCAACAAACACCCTGTCGGCCCTCTCTACAACCTCCACAATTTGTCCTTCGGGGTCGCCGGAGGAGCGACGACGTGTGATGGCAACCTTCACGGTATCGCCATCGAGCGCACGAGAGGTATTGCGTTTGTCGACGTAAATATCCTTGTCAGCCCCCTCTACAACCACATAGGCACTGCCAGAAGATAGCATCTGCACTATGCCCACAACAGTAGGAAGAGCCCTTGCTGCTAAGCGAAAAGTGGACGAGGCGGTCTGCTCAACCATCCCCTGCTCAACCATTTGTAAAACAATCTCTTTGGTCTGATAACGTCCCTCTCGGTCTGCTCCGCCACTCTGTGCCGCAAGGGTTTTGAGCGCAAATTTACGGCTGGGGAAGGAGCGGAAGAGTTGCATAATGATGGCCGCACGATCCTTTCGTGGCGACCTTGCAGCACCCTTTGTGCTGCGTTTTTTGTCCTTCTTTGACATCTTTTTCCTTTTATAATCCTCGACAAAGGTACTAAAAAGGGGCCAAACCACTCCACGTGCGTCTGAAAATTAACGTAATGGTAAATTGTTGATATGGTTTTTTGTGTGGAAAAAATGAAATACTTTTGAGAAAAAATACTACTTTTGTGTAACAATCACACCCTCGATAGAAGAATTAGCAATAAAACACAAAATAGAAGATGACACTCATTAAATCGATTTCCGGCATCCGAGGCACCATTGGTGGCGGTATGGGCGACAACCTCACCCCCATAGATATCGTTAAGTTCGTAACCGCCTATGTGCGCCTAATTGGCGAACAGAACCCCGACCAAAGGCTCAAAATTGTCGTTGGCCGTGATGCGAGACTTTCGGGCGAGATGGTGGAGAATATCGTTGTGGGTACCCTGCTCGGCTGTGGCGTGGATGTTGTGGCACTTGGACTTTGCACCACTCCCGGCACCGAGCTGGCCGTAACTAGCCGCAAGGCACACGGTGGCATTATCCTTACAGCATCGCACAACCCCAAGCAGTGGAATGCTCTAAAATTACTCGGCTCAGCAGGTGAATTTCTCTCTGACGCCGAAGGTAAAAAGGTGCTTACATACGCCGAAGATAGCTCGTGGCAATTCCCCGACGTTGACCACATTGGTCACATTGTGGAGCGTGTGGACTTCAACCGTGAGCACATCCAGAGCGTGTTGGCACTCCCTGCTGTGGATGTGGAAGCCATCAGGGCCAAACGCTTCAAGGTGGTTGTTGATGCGGTGAATTCGGTGGGTGGTACGGTCATCCCCGAACTGCTCGAAGAACTCGGCGCAGAGGTTATCAGGCTCAATTGCGAGCCCACGGGTAACTTTGCGCACAATCCGGAGCCTATCCCTGCCAACCTTACCGAGATTTGTAGTGTGGTGGCAAGGGAGAAAGCCGACTTGGGCGTGGTTGTAGATCCCGACGTTGACCGCCTTGCATTGGTGTGTGAGGACGGAGAGATGTTCGGCGAAGAATATACCCTTGTGGCTTGTGCCGACTATATCCTCTCGAAGGTGGGCGGCGGTAACACCGTGTCAAACCTCTCTTCGAGCCGTGCACTCAGGGACGTTACCGAGCGCCACGGAGGCTCCTATGCGGCCGCAGCCGTGGGCGAGGTTAACGTGGTGGCCAAGATGAAGGAGGTGGGTGCAGTTGTTGGTGGCGAGGGTAACGGTGGTGTTATCTATCCCGAATCGCACTACGGACGCGATGCTCTCGTGGGCGTTGCGCTCTTCCTCTCGCTGTTGGCACACAAAGGGTGCCGTATGAGTGAGCTGAAGGCCACCTATCCGCAGTACCACATCTCTAAAAACAAAATCCAACTCACCCCCGATATCAATGTGGATAAGATTTTGGCCATTATGCTCAACCGCTATACCGACTACAACGTTACCGACATCGACGGTGTGAAGATTGACTTCCCCACCGAGTGGGTACACCTGCGCAAGAGCAACACCGAACCCATTATCCGTATCTACTCCGAAAGTCGCGATGAGGACTCCGCCGAGCGACTCGCAAGGGGTATTATGAACGAAATTGGCGAGATTGTAAAGTCTAATTAGAAATCACTCATAACTAACCCTATGATTACTTTCCTTGTTTGCCTTGCACTGCTTGTGGTTGCATACTTCACCTATGGCAAATATCTGTGCAAAGTGGCTGGCGTGAGAAACACCACCGAAGTTCCCTCCAAAACGATGTATGACGGAGTGGATTACATCCCAATGCCTCGTTGGAAAACATTCCTCATCCAACTGCTCAACATCGCAGGCCTTGGTCCTATCTTCGGCGCACTGCTCGGTGCCGCCTATGGCCCGGTGGCCTTTGTGTGGATTACCCTAGGCGGCATATTCTTTGGTGCAATGCACGACCTACTGTCGGGTATCATATCGTTGCGTAATGGAGGTCTAAGCCTTCCTGAGATTGTTGGTAAGTACCTCGGAGGAGGCACAAAGGTTGTTATGCGCTACTTTTCGGTATTTCTGATGATTTTGGTGGGCTCGGTGTTTATGTCCCAACCTGCCGAACTTATTGCCGAGCGCATCACATCTCCGGCGCTGGATGTGCCCGCCTTTGTGAGCTTGGGAGGCCACTCGTTTAGTTGGTTGCTGCTGATAGTTTTGGGGGCTATTTTGGTCTACTATGTGGTGGCCACACTTCTTCCTATCGACAAGATTATCGGCAAGATTTACCCCGTTTTTGGTGGCCTGTTGCTATTTATGGCAGCAGGTATATTGCTGGCTCTCTTCACCACCTACGGAGCAAACATTCCCGAGTTTACGGGCTTTAAGAATATGCACGCAGCAGCCGATAAGATGCCACTCGTGCCAATGCTCTTTACCACCATCGCCTGTGGTGCCATATCCGGTTTCCACGCCACACAGTCGCCCCTTATGGCTCGCTGTATGCGCAACGAGAACGAAAGCCGCTCGGTATTTTACGGAGCAATGATTTCCGAGAGTGTCATCGCACTCATTTGGGCCGCAATAGGTATGGCCTTCTGGGGTGGCGTTGAGGGACTCAATGGTGCCATTGCACAGTATGGCGGCAAGGCCTCCATCTTGGTGGACAAGATTGCCACAGCAACTCTCGGAGAGTTCTTGGCTTACTTTGTGGTCTTTGGCGTGGTTGCCTGCGCGATTACCTCTGGTGACACCGCTTTCCGTAGCGCAAGGCTCATTGTGGCCGATATGGCAAATATTGAACAGAAGAGTATTCGCAAGCGCTTGTTGGTCTGCTTCCCTATCTTTGCCCTCGGCCTTACTATCATTCTACTGCTTCCATTTGGCACAATGTGGAGCTACTTTGCGTGGTCAAACCAAGCCCTGTCGGTGTTTACTCTTTGGACCATTACCGTGTGGCTCCACCACAAGGGTAAAAACATCTGGCTCTCACTACTGCCGGCCCTTGTGATGACCTATGTGTGCTCGAGCTACATCTTTGTTTCGCCCCTGATGTTTGGTATGGCCAACCGCACCGTAGCCTACATTTTGGGTGCGCTGCTAACAATTGCAATATCTGCATTTATGCTCCATAAAGTGTTCAACTATGGCAAAAAATCTGCTTAAATTTATCTCGATATACCCCCAATACTCTATGTAATATGGAAAAGAAACTATTTGTTCTTGCCGTGTCAATCTTCTTTGTGTGCCTGGGGGCAATGGCACAACTTAAAGAGAAGGGCTACCAGGAGTCTTTGACTTGGAATAAGCTAAATGCAACTCCGGCCCCACTCAAACAAATCGGCAATGTAAGAGAGGCTCTGCCCGACGGTAGTGGCAATTCACTGTGGTCTGTGGGGTGTGAAACTATTGAGCGCGGATTTACCGTCTATGACGAATACAAACAATTCGTTGGTAAGCTTGGCGGTGTGGGTTATGCACGCCTTATGAGTGGTTGGGCAAAGACCGAAACACAACGGGGCGTTTATGACTTTGATTGGTTGGATGCAATTGTTGACGATATGTTGTCCAAGGGGGTTTGTCCTTGGATGTGTATATGTTACGCAAATCCGATTTATGGAGGCGGTTTAATAGATTTGGATACTCCGCTTTGGACCGACGAGGATACTATGCAAGGTTGGTTGGCGTATGTCAAGGAATTGGTCATTCGCTACAAGGGCAAAATCAAGATGTATGAGATTTGGAATGAGCCCAATGGAGGGAACGGAAAGAAGTATCCAGAACGTTATGTGAATGTGTTTATACACACCGCCGAGTTGATTAGAGAACTCGACTCGGAGGCAAAGATTGCCGGCCTTGCAATTGCCGGTGCAAATAGTCCTCAATATGTCGAGGCTGTAATGATGTCAATAGCAGAGAAGGGGAAGGCTCACCTGATGGACTATGCCACATTCCACCCTTATAGCCACAATCCGGACAACACCGTTGATGCAATCAAAGCCTTTGGCAGCCTTGTTACAAAGTATGCTCCCAATACAAGGATACTTCAAGGCGAGAACGGTACCAACGCCCAGCTGCAACACGCATTTGCACTATCAAACTACGAGTGGACCGAGTATAGCCAAGCCAAGTGGTATGTTCGCCGAATGTCAACCGACTTCCGTCTTGGCATTCCATCCTCGATATTTACAATGGCGGATATCAAATATAATCACACGGTGAATACCAAGGGATTGTTAAAAACAGACTTAAAAGGTCGAGTGATTTGGAAACGCCCCGCATTCCACGCAGTGAGCCATTGTGCTTCAATCCTCTCCCCAGAGTTCTCCGCAGACAACACCTTGAAAGCCGAATCTGATGTGGGAGTTGATGTTTTTGGTCTTGTGAAAGACGGCACAAAAGTTGGGGCGATGGTGTGGATTAATGGTGCCATACCCAATGATGAGCTCACCCAGACAAAACACAATGTAGTCGTTAAAAACCTAAACCTCAACGACCCTGTGTGGATAGAGCCTATTACCGGCAGGGTTTGCGAATTGGAAACGTTTCAGAATATAGGGCAGGACGTATTACTTAACATACCCATTTGGGATAGTCAGATATTTGTAATAGAACGCAAGGATGCTCCCATTAAGTTGATGTCTGAATAGCTGATACGAACCACCAAATTCGTCTACTATTATATTTTGAGCGACGAAATATTGAGCTGTTAATTTTTTATAAAGTATCCAACTATGGCAAAAAATCTGCTTAAACCCACCGCCCACCAAACCTTTCGTATTATCCACGACAAGAATGCGAAGGGTAACGCCCCTGACTTTGGGGCCGAACTTGTGCGTTCGCAGCAGGCAGAAGCCGAACAGAACTACGAAGAGGCTTGTAACATTCGCTTTGCGGCTGTGCAGGAGTTGGTGGATATGCTCCCCGAGGACGAGAATATCGAACTCGATTGGGATGACGAGCCGACACAACAGGCCCTTACCTTGCTCTACTGCTCGGCTGTGGACTTCTTCCTTGTGGGCGACTGGGAGATGTGTGCGGCACAACTAGAGATGCTCCTCGACCTCGATAGTGAAGACCACTTGGAGGCCAGCACACAGCTTGCCTATACCTATGTTGCGATGGAGGAGTTTGATTCGTTTGATGAGGTTATAAACGACATTAGCGACAAGACCCCCGACCGCACCCTGCTGATGCTGTGGAGCGAATATCTGCGCACAGGCCGATTGCCAGAAGGCGAACTGCAACGCTTCCGCCGTAACTTTGGCCCGTGGTTGAAAGAGTGGACCGCCGAAGAACATAGGGTGAACGATTGGTACTTGGGCCAAATCTCCTCCGAACGTCCCTCGAAAGAGGCCCTCGCAAGGGAATTGTGGATACAGACAGAACACATCTGGACCGCCCACCCCGACTTCATTGAAGCGCTCAGGAAGTCGTAGGCTATTTTTGCTTACTGACCAACTGATAAACATTGCCGAGTATGTGTATTTAGGGCAAATTTTTGTTTGGTCAATTTTCCAATTTCAATTTATTGCGTATCTTTGCGCTCGATAAAACCGAAACCAAATCGGTGAGGGTGCCGAAATAGCTCAGGTGGTAGAGCGTTTCACTCGTAATGAAAAGGTCGCGGGTTCGAGTCCCGCTTTCGGCTCAAAGGGAAGACTCTGTCTTCCCTTTTTTGTGCCTCAGCGGGAGTCTCGCGTTACTTCCTCACTCTTTTCCACGCCTGCCTGCGGCAGGCAAGTGGGAGTTCGTCAGTGAGGCTCGCTACCCGTTGCGTGGCTCGGTTCGGCTCAAGCACAAGAGGAAAGCGCAGATTGCGCTTTCCTCTTGTGCTTTGTGGTGGTGCAGATACGAGAACCTGCGACCTTTGAAGTCCCCCTTTGCCAAAGGGGGACTTGGGGGGAATGTAAATATAACCCACTCGTGGGCGCATTAGCGTACGCGAGTTTCGAGTCCCGCTTTCGGTTCTGAAAATCAGATGGTTACAAAAGTAACCATCTTTTTTTATACCCTAAAATAGGGGTAAAAAGGGTGGCTTGTGTTGCCATTTGTGTTACCATTTTTAATGGCACAACACGCTCGCAAATCACATTGCACAACACCGTAAAGCAATGAGTGTCAGCATCAAACCCTTTTGTCGCAAAGAGCGAATCTCAAAAAATCAAACCACAATTGTCCAATTGCGTGTTACCATAAACAGGCGTAGTCGCTATGTAAGTACGGGGATACGAGCTCCCTATTTCGGAGCGGGACTTCGAGAGGAGCGCAAGGAATCGCGGAGCACAGCTACGAAGTCCATTGTCATTCCTCATTTTCCGACAAAGTATCTTCAAAAAACGTCAAGTGTTTTACCCCCATTGTCATGCTTAATATTTCTTATTATTTTTGTTGCAACGCAACCAAAACATAAGACTATGAACTTACGACAACTCGTAATTTTAGTATCCCTCATTGTGTTTCCCTCAATGATGATGGCACAAACCCCCAAGGATAAGGGCTATGTGATTGTAAAGGTAAAAAGCGACGGCAAGAGCGATGTGAGTGATGCTATTCAAAAAATCATCGACAAAAACCCCAATCGCACAATCTATTTCCCGGATGGTGTTTATATGATTTCGAAACCAATATGTACGCCGGCAGACCCCAAGAAGAGTGTGTCGTTGGAGTTGTCAAACTACGCTATCATCAAAGCCATGGAGGGCTGGGATAGCGAGGAGGCTATGATTCGTTTGGGAGGTAAAGATCCGTTCAATACGGTCTATATTGCGGGCAGCAACTACTATCTTGATGGTGGTGTCATTGACGGCAGCGGAGTAGCCAAGGGTGTGTCGATAGATAGCGGTCGTGAAACGGTCATCCGCAACACATCCATAAAGCACGTTACGCTTGGCATCCACATTAAGCGTGGTGCAAATAACGGATCTTCGGATGCGGATATTCACAGTGTAAACATTGTGGGCAACCGCACGCCTAGCTGCGTTGGTGTGCTTGTGGAGGGCTATGACAACACCTTTACTAATATGCGTATAGGTGGTGTTCACGTTGGTTTTATTCTCCGTAGCGGAGCCAACTGCCTGCGCAACATACACCCTCTCTATTATGCCGAGGATGAAAACTACGAAACGAGTTGTGGTTTCATAGACGAACGCAATACGAATTACTACGATTTTTGTTATAGCGATGAGTTCTGCACGGGATTTTTCGTGAGGGGTGGTGGGCATAGCACATTCAGCAACTGCTTCGCCTATTGGTACTCAAAGCGTGGTGACAAACACGTTGCATTCAAGTCTGAGGGCAATTTCAACTCTGATGTTATGAGCCTTACTGTCGGCTTTGGCAACCACAACGCCACCAAAGAGAATAAGGTTTTGGAGAGTAGTACCAATACGGGATTGGGCAAATTTTTCAATCTCCACGTTGCCGATTACAAAATTATAACCGACCATTCATATCTTCAATATATGGAGTAGATGAATAGCATGAAAAAAGCCAACAGATTGCTGTTGGCTTTTTTCATGGATGCCACAATACGCTTGCATTGAGTTCTGCGCGTTTTGAGGGGGATTTGTGGGAAATTTTCGAAAATGCTTGCACAATCGTCCCTCTTTCCTTAACTTTGTTGTTGCATTGGAATACTTAACCCTCTGCATATCACACGATGAATTCTGACCAATTAATAGTAGCACCATCCGACACTCTCGCCTGTGAGGAGTGTGAGACCATTCGCTTAGAGGGAGGTGATCCCTTGACCGAGAGTCCATCTCGGGATCTTTCTTACGTGGATGACTCGGGAGTTAAGAGGGATACCTACCGAGTGTTGCTGCTGTTGGACTACGCGAGCGAGTTCGACCGCAAGTTGCTTCGTGGTATCGTGCGCTACTCCACCGAGCACGGCCCGTGGTTATTCTACCGATTGCCACAATCCTACCGCGAAAAGTATGGCGACAAGGGAGTTGTTAAGTGGGCACGAAAGTGGGGGGCCAATGCAATTGTGGGTAGGCTCGATGACGACTCCATAGATGTGCAGAAGGAGCTGGGTATTCCGGTGGTTTTGCAGAACTACCACCACCGCCGAGTGTCGTGTTCCAACCTCACGGGCGACTATAGTACGGCAGGCGTTATGGCTGCACGTTTCTTTCGCAAGAAGATTTTTACCCACTTCGCCTACTTTGGAATAAAAGGGGTTGTTTGGTCGGAAGAGAGGCGCGATGCTTTCTGTGCTGAACTCGAATCGGAGGGCTACTCGGTCGATTGTTTTGACTACGCGGAGCGCACTCCGGAGAGCAAACTGCGTCCCAAGGTAGAAGAGTGGCTCAGGGGGCTTCCAAAGCCTATTGCACTATTCTGTTGCGACGATGAGCGCGCCATCTTTATCTCCGAGACCTGTAAGATTGCCGGCATTAGCATACCAGAAGATGTTGCCATTCTTGGGGTGGATAATGACGATTTGATGTGTAACATCTCCGACCCGCCAATATCCTCCATAGAGTTGGGTGTGGAGAGTGGAGGCTATGCCATTGGTGAACTGCTGCATGGTCAAATGATAAATGGCCTTTCTGCCAACGCGTCCAATGTGGTAATCAGCCCCATGCGTATCGAGCAACGTCGCAGTACGGAGCGTTACAATATCAGCGACCCTTATGTGTTGAAAGTTGTTCGACACATTGAGAATAACTACGATAGTGACTTGTCGGTGGAGTCCATTTTGGCCAACATTCCGCTTTCCAGGCGCAATTTCGAGATGAAATTCAAGAAAGAACTCAATATTTCGATCTATCAGTACATCCTCAATTGCCGCTGTAATCGCCTTGCCGACCTATTGCTGACCACGAGCCGTTCGGTGATGGACCTCGCCATTGAGGTGGGTTTTAAGGATGGGGGTAATGTGTCGCGTGTGTTCAAGAAAAACAAGGGACTATCGCCCATTGAGTATAGGGCCTCCAAGGGAATGCATATCATTCCGATGGAGGAGGTGGACCCACAGTAAACCCTTGGGAGTTGTGTGGGATGGATAAAATTAATAGGGCTTCGATTTTCATCGAAGCCCTATTAACTATAAATAATAAGAGTGTCTGCCGACGGGTGTTGCTTGGCTATCGTGGCAAAACTTCGATTTGGAGCTTGGAGTAGGCACGCTCGGCTTTGGCCAAAGCCTCTTCGATGGTGTCGGCCGAAGCTAAAATAACTCCCAGGCGGCGGTGGCCCACAACTTCGGGTTTACCAAAGATGCGAATCTGCACATCCTCCTCGGCCAAAACCTCTTCGAGATTTCCAAAGACAACCTTGTCGCTATCGCCCTCAACCACAATGGCTTTCGAGGTCGAAGGACGGTAGAAGCGTACCGACGGAATGGGCAACCCAAGCACGGCGCGTGCGTGGAGTGCAAACTCCGAGAGGTCTTGCGAAATCATCGTTACCATACCGGTGTCATGTGGACGAGGCGAAACCTCGCTAAACAGCACTTCGTCGCCACAGATGAACATCTCCACGCCGAAGATACCATAACCACCCAATGCACCCGTAACCTTGCGGGCAATCTCCTCTGCCTTGGCAATAGCAATCTCGCTCATTGGTTGGGGCTGCCACGACTCACGGTAGTCGCCATCCACCTGGTGGTGGCCGATGGGTTTGAGAACTGTGGTACCTGCCGAATGGCGCACGGTGAGAAGTGTAATCTCGTAGTCGAACTTGACAAAGCCCTCAACAATTACGCGCCCTGCACCGGCGCGACCTCCCTCTTGGGCAATCTGCCACGAACGGTCAATCTCCTCGGGCGAGTGGCAAACACTCTGTCCGTGTCCCGAAGAACTCATCACGGGTTTCACAACACAGGGGGTGCCAATCTCCTTAACGGCCTCCTCGAACTCCTCCTTTGAGGCAGCAAAACGGTAGGGTGAGGTGGGGATGCCCAACTCTTCGGCAGCCAAGCGACGTATGCCTTCGCGGTTCATTGTGAGCAGGGTTGCTTTGGCTGTGGGGATGACATTGTAACCTTCCTTCTCCAGTTCCACGAGTGTTGGTGTTGCGATAGCCTCAATTTCGGGGATGATATAGTCGGGCTTTTCAGCCTCTATAATCTCCCTGAGTCGCTCGCCGTCAAGCATCGACAGCACATACGAGCGGTGGGCAATCTGCATTGCGGGAGCGTTGGGATACTTGTCGAGTGCCACCACCTCCACACCATAGCGTTGAAGTTCAATGGCAACCTCCTTGCCGAGTTCACCCGAACCACAAAGGAGTGCTTTGCGGCCCACGGGCGAGAGAGTTGTTCCTATTTTTACCACGATTGAAATTTTTTTTGGGTTTGATTTATGACAAAGATATAAACTTTGTGTGATAAAATCAATTTTTTCGTAGGTGGGGTGCGTCAATCATGCTCTTTTGTTCCTAAATGCCACATATTTGCGGTGTGTGTTTTACACACAGCGAGGGTTTATTGGGTGTTTTGTTCGCACTTTTTGTCTTTGCTGGGATGGGAATTTCAATGGCATTGTGCAATAAAAATATCGGTGTATGTGTTTATTATTAGGTGATTACTTGGAAGTGTCAAAAAAAACTCCTACATTTGTTGACGTACACAGTGTTTTGCCCTCAAAGTGGCTTTTTGATGGGTGGGGGAGGTGTAAGATAAGGCAATAGACAATAAACATAAATCAACTAACTAATAAACACACACAATGAAAAACTTATTCAGCGTAGAAGGCAAAGTGGTTGTAATGACCGGTGCTTGTGGTATTCTTGGTTCGACCATCGTTAAGCACTTTGCAGAGCAGGGTGCAAAGGTCGTGATGCTCGACTTGGAGCGTACCCGTGAAATCGCAGAGGGACTCATTGCCGAGATTAAGGCCGAGGGCGGCGAGGCTTGCTTCTTCCCCACCAACGTACTTGACAAGGCAATTCTCGAAGAGAACTACACACAGATTATGGAGAAGTATGGCACTATTGACGTGCTTATGAATGCTGCCGGTGGTAATATGCCCAAGGCAACCGTTCAGCCCGACCAGACCATCTTCGACCTCGACATTGATGCCGTTAAGTTCTGCACCGAGTTGAACCTCTATGGTACAATTCTTCCCACTATGGTCTTCACCAAGGCAATGGTAGAGAAGAAGGAGGGCTCGATTATTAACTTCGCCAGCGAGAGCGCACTGCGTCCTTTGACCCGTGTTGCAGGCTATGGCGTTGCAAAGGCTGCTGTTGTAAACTGGACCAAATATCTGTGTGCCGAGTTGGCCACCAAGTTTGGTAGCGGTTTGAGGGTTAATGCTATTGCCCCCGGTTTCTTGTTGACCAACCAGAATAGGGCACTGCTGACCAACCCCGATGGCTCGCTCACACCCCGTTCGCACACCATTTTAGGCCACACTCCCTTTGGCCGCTTCTTGGAGCCCGAGGAGTTGGTAGGTACCCTCCAATGGCTTGCTTCGGACGCTTCGAAGGCAGTTACCGGTACCGTTGCTGTTGTTGATGGTGGTTTTGATGCCTTCTCGATTTAGTCCTAATTTTCCAAACGAACAAAAACTTACGACACTATGTATAAGATGAAACAATCGTGGCGTTGGTACGGTCCCAACGACCCCGTAAGCCTTGCAGACATTTGCCAGGCAGGCGCAACCGACATCGTTCACGCACTGCACCACGTGCCTAATGGCGAGGTGTGGACCGTGGAGGAGATTAGCAAACGTCAGCAGATTATTGCCGACGCAGGCCTTACTTGGAGCGTTGTGGAGAGTGTACCCGTACACGAGCACATCAAAACCCAGACGGGCGACTTCCAGAAATACATCGACAACTACAAACAGAGCATCCGCAACTTGGCAGAGTGTGGTATCCACTGCATCACCTATAACTTTATGCCCGTGTTGGACTGGACCCGCACCAACCTCTTCTATGAGTTGCCCGATGGTAGTCGTGCGTTGAGGTTTGAGAAGGCTGCGTTTATGGCCTTCGACCTCTTCATTCTCCGCCGTGAGGGTGCCGAGGCCGACTACACCGAGGAGGAGATTGCTCGTGCAAAGGCTCGCTATGAGGAGATGACCGAGGCTGATAAGGAGCTCTTGGTGCGTAATATGATTGCAGGTCTTCCCGGCTCGGAGGAGAGCTTCACTTTGGAGCAGTTCCGTGCCGAGTTGAACCGCTATGCCGACATTGATGCAGAGAAATTGCGCTCGAACCTCATCTACTTCCTGAGCGAGGTTTGCCCCGTGTGCGACGAGGTTGGTAGCCAGATGGTAATCCACCCCGACGATCCACCATATTCGATTCTCGGTTTGCCTCGTATTCTCTCGACTGCTGAGGACTTCCGCAAACTGATTGCCGCAGTGCCTAATATGTCGAATGGCTTGTGCTTGTGCACCGGTTCGTTTGGCGTGAGGGGCGACAACGATTGTCCTGCAATGATGAGGGAGTTTGGCGAGAGGGTTGGTTTTGTTCACCTCCGCAGCACTCAGCGCAACGAGTTGGGCGACTTCTATGAGGCCAACCACTTGGAGGGCAACGTGCCTATGTATGAGATGATGAAGGCACTGTTGGAGATTGAGCAGAAGTATGAGCGCAGCATCCCCGTACGTCCTGACCACGGTCACCAGATGTGCGACGACTTGAATAAGAAGTCCAACCCCGGTTACTCGCTCTATGGCCGCTTGCGTGGTTTGGCCGAGTTGCGTGGCTTGGAGTGGGGTATTGCTCACACCATTTATCCTGAGAAGTAGGCCGATACCTATTTAGTATATGTACAAAAGAGCGCCACCCTTTGGATGGCGCTCTTTGTGTTGCTTTTAACGAGAGGTTCGCACTACTTTACTTTACTGCATTGCCTCCTCTTGCTCTGTGTTTTGTGTTTGTGGCTGCTCGTCGGATAAGAGCTCTTCGGTGGGTTTGGGAGTGGGGCGGGCGAGAGCCACCTGACGTGGTATCTCGGTTGTTACGATGAAGGCTTTGGGAAAGTGTATTCTCACGCTACGCAATAGAATCATCGCTTCCTCCTGCGACAGGCAGTTGCCCACGGTTACAAGGAAATAGGGGTTGTCATAGACAAAGTAGGCGGGAACAGTATAGTTCTCCTCAAAGAGAGCCTTTGCGGCCTCTGCCTCTGCACGAGCAGCCTGGTGGTTGCCGCTGTATATTCGGATGCGGTAGCCCTGCAAAACCTCCATCGGTGAGGTCTGCGCATCGAACTTATCGATTGCCTCCTTTGCGCTACCATACTCTACACATGCCACTTTGGCTCCCGACAGCGTGTCGGCTACCGCGAGCCTCTCCTTAAACTGTGTAATGGTCTGACACTCTGCGCTAAAAATGGCGCAAAGTGTTGCAAATAAAGTTGTTATTAATACTTTTCTCATAGCGAATGTTCCGAAAAATAGTGCGAAGGTGTGCCAAATATACTGATAAATTTGGAAATGGGTACGTTCTCGCGCACAATTTTTTTGCTGAAACACAGCACTTTACCCTCTCCATATCCCGAGATGGTGAGTCGTTCGGGTGTCTTTGTGAGGGTGTTGAGGGCGCGCAGTGCCGCAAGTGGGGAGGGGAAGCGTAGACCTACTCTTAGGGTTACGGTGGTGGTTTTGCGCCCGGGCAGCACCACGGGTTCTTTCACGAATACCTCGCCAATAAGTTTGCCCTCGTCGTAGGCTCCGAGCACTCCGTCTGTGAGCGTAACCTTGAAGAGCGACTTGTTGCGGATGGTCATCACCACCTCTGCGCCACTCATATCAAACCTCACAACCTCGGCCTTCTTCAACTCAAAATTGCGCAATGACACCACTTTGCAAGAAGTTGCAACAAGGGCCAATAGGATGATTGTCAGTATCTTAAAAATCTTATTCATCTCAATTCTCAATTCAAACTTTGAAATTTCATTATTGAAATTTCAAAGTTTGGTCTGGTTTGATGCGAGCCACGATTGCCACGGGGATAGAGAGTAGTGCTACAAGAACAATGGGGGTGGCAATGTTTAGTCCAAGCCACCAGTCCCAGCCCCACTCAACCGGCACGGCCGAGAGCAGGTAGGCTTCGGGGTCTAATCTTACAAGTCCCGTGAAGTGTTGCAGCACCACCACGCCCACGCCCACAATATTTCCCCACGCCATACCACGCACAATAACGCCCAACGAACGCCATAGGAATACCCTCTGTATGGAACGATTGCGCATACCGAGTGTTTTCAGCGTACCAATCATACGGATACGCTCAAAGATGATAATCAGCAGGGCTGTGATCATATTGAGCAACGCAACGGCCAACATTATCACTATGATAACAGCCGCATTGACATCGTGGGTGGCAAGCCAATTGAATATTTGAGGGTAGCTTTGCGAGAGGTCGCTGGTGCGCCACAGAGTGCTGCCGCCTGCGTGGAGAGCCTCCACACGAATCTCGCCACCAAGACGTTCCATATTCTCCATACGGTCGGCCGATATGTGGTACCCACTAACCTCTTCTGCACTCCAACCGTTGAGCCTCTGCACGTTGCGCAGGTCGGTCAGCACAAGGTGTCGCTCGAAACTCTCCATACCGGTCGAGAAGATACCACACACCTTGTAGGCATCCCTACGTGTGGGTGTCCCCTCGCCAATGAATACTGCCTCCACCTTGTCGCCAACGCTAATATCCAGAAGGTCGGCCATGCTTTTCGACACCAATAGGTCCTTGCGTCTGTCGGGACCACCAATGCGTGGCAGTACGCCTTCCACGAGGTTGCGCTTAAAGAAGAGCGAGTCATATCCCTCCTCTTCGCCACGCAACAACACACCCTGCATTGCATTCCTGCTTTTCAGCACGCCCATTTTACCCGCCCAAGCCGAGATGTGGGCAATGTGGTCCATATCTCTCACGCGCCTTTCGAACTCCTCGTTGCGAATGAGCGGAGGATTTTGGTCGGCATCAAAGCCACTCACGAAGCGCTCGACGGTGATGTGTCCCGTCATTCCGGTCATCTTCTCAACCAGAGCCCTCTCGAAGCCACCAACCACGGCCATTGCCACAATCATCACCGCCATACTGACGGCTACGGCCACAGTGGCCACGCCTTGCATGGCTCCCTTTTTGCGCCCTGCGCCTTCGGCCATACGGCTCGCAAGAAGTATTTCAACACCTCGTTTGGACATAAAATCTGGATTATCGGCTCAAATGTACGAAAAAATTGGTACTTTTACACTCTCAAACATAAACACAAACCTTTTAGGCCATGAAAAAGACCGTTCTCATAACAGGTGCAACCTCGGGTATCGGCGAGGCAACCGCACGTGCATACGCCGCAGCAGGCGATAAACTCATCATTACAGGCCGTCGTGGCGACCGACTCCAAGCTCTCAAAGCCGAACTAAAAGCAACCTATGGTGCAGAGGTTTGTGTGGCCGCCTTTGATGTGAGGGAGCAGGCAATGTGTGAGGCCGCAATCGAAGCCTTGCCGGAGAAGTTCCGTCAGATTGATGTGTTAGTGAATAACGCCGGTTTGGCCGCGGGTTTGGAGCACGTCAACGATGGTAATCCCGACGATTGGAATGTAATGATAGATACCAACATCAAAGGACTCCTCTACATCTCCCGCGTGGTGGTAAACCTTATGGTGGAGAATGGCATCCGTGGCCACATTGTCAATATCGGCTCCATTGCGGGCACACAAGTCTATGAGAATGGTAATGTCTATTGCGCTACCAAACACGCAGTTCACGCACTAAGTCAGGGTATGCGCATCGACTTCCTCCGTCAGGGTATCCGTGTTACGGAGATACGTCCCGGTATGGTCGAAACAGAGTTTTCTATTGTGCGCTTCCACGGCGACAAACAGCGTGCCGACGGGGTGTATGCAGGTCTGCAACCACTCACGGGCAAGGATGTGGCCGAGGCGGTTGTGTGGGCAACGTCGCAGCCCGACCACGTACACATCAACGAGATAGTCCTCACCCCTACGGCACAAGCCGACTCGTTCTATAATGTGCGTAAGTAGGGTAATAAATAGGCTTGCAACTCGTTAGTAGATTAGTAAACAACCCCAACAACAATACAAACTAAAACAAATGGATTATGACAACTAACTTTATTCTTATTATCATCATCGGTATCGTGGGAATGGTCGTACAAGGTCGCCTACAATCGGTGTTTCGCAAATACTCCCGTGTGATGTTCAGCGGTGGCCTCACAGGACGTGAGGTGGCCGAGAAGATGCTCAGGGACCACGGCATTAATGATGTGAGGGTGGTGTCAACCCGTGGCCACCTTACGGACCACTACAACCCCGCCACTCGCACCGTAAACCTTTCGGAGAGTGTCTATTCGAGCAACTCGGTGGCTGCGGCTGCGGTGGCTGCCCACGAGTGCGGACACGCTGTGCAGCACGCCTATGGATATGCTCCACTGCGTATGCGCTCGGCTCTGGTGCCCGTCATTCAGTTCACTTCATCCATCTCGACGTGGGTGGTGATTGTGGGCCTTGTGCTTATCAACACCTCTCCGGCAGTCTTTTGGTTGGGCATCGGTATGATTGCCGCTTCGGCCCTCTTCTCGGTTGTCACCCTCCCCGTGGAGTATAACGCTTCGGATCGTGCGCTCCAATGGCTCGAAAATAGCGGAACGCTCTCGCCACAGGAGATGGAGGGCGCAACCATCTCGCTCCGCTGGGCAGCACGCACCTACCTTGTGGCCGCCCTGAGTGCCATTGCAACCCTTCTGTACTACATTGGCCTTGCGAGGAACAACGACTAATGGAAGTGGTCCGTTGACCCAAGCAAAACCGTTTCAAACACTCACCCCAAAATTTCACACTACAACCCTATGACCGCAAGTCCATTCTCTTTTGACAACCCCGTTTTCCTCGCCCTTAATTTCGATGGCGGGCTAGTAATGGACCGCCTGATGTGGCTCTTCTCGGCCAAGGCAGTGTGGGCTCCCTTATACCTATTTCTGTTGTGGATGATATGGCGCAAGTGGGGCTGGCGATATATGTTGTTGGTATTGCTGTCGGTGGTTGTGGGAGTCGTTGCGGGCGACCAGATTTGCAACTTCTTTAAGGATACATTCCAGGTACCACGTCCCAACCGAGTGGCGGAGTTGCAGAGTAGCCTTCACCTTGTGTGGGACCCCATCAAGGAGCGTTTCTACACGGGAGGACACTATGGCACGGTGTCGGCACACGCTGCAACCACAATGTCCATCTACCTCATCATCGGCCACGCCCTCAGGGACAAAAAACTCTATTGGTGGTTGATGGGTGCGTGGGTAGTGATGGTTGGCTGGTCGAGGATATATATGGCTGCCCACTTCCCTTCGCAGGTGATGTTCGGATGGGTGCTTGGTGCGCTGTTGAGCGTTGCAATTTTGTGGCTTGCGGGCAGGCTTTTCTCAGGGGTAAAGAGACCACAAAATCGTTAGGAGAAAGGTAACTATCGGAGAACTAAAATAAGGTATCTTTTAAGGTAAGACTATAACCTTAAAAGATACCTTATTTTTTGCCAATTTTCGTTTGTAACCATCGGATTACCACTACGGTACAGGGTCGTAGCCACTTCCGCCCCACGGGTGGCATCGGAGAATTCGTTTCAGAGTGAGCCAACACCCCTTCAAAGGGCCATATTTACGGAGAGCTTCGATGGCATATTGCGAACACGTTGGGGTGAACCTGCACGAGGGCGGTTTGAGAGGCGAGATGCAGAGCTGGTAGAACCTTACGAGCGCAATGAATGGTAGGCTCAAAACCCTCCTACAACCCGCGCGAAATTTTTGCCAAAACACTTTCGACTCCACGGCTCATAACTTTATAATCAAGCACCTCTTTGGTGCTATAAATCAACCCCAACTCCACACGCAGTCCCTTCTCTTTGGCCGCCTCCACAAGCGAGTGCTTGCTCAATCGGTAGGCCTCTCTTGTGCGACGTTTCAGCAAGTTGCGACCAACGGCCCTCTTGATGTTCCTCTTTGGAACAACCACCAGCACGCTCACCTGCGCCGCGTCCCTTTCGGTCATCGGGCGGCATCTCCACACAAAGCGGTAGGGGAAGGAAAAGCCGCTCTTACCCTCCCTAAACAGGGCGTCGGTAGCTCCTCCTCTCAATCTCTCGGCTTTGGGAAATCCGTATGTGGGTATGGTACTCACGGCGTGTGTTGACTACGTTGTCTGTTGTTGGGTCCTAAAAAAGCGGGGCACTCTACCACTCTCGGCAGCGCACCCCACAAAACTCTCTCACTACTATTTTGTTGCACTCACGCTCTTACGCACGGTGCTACGGGTGGTTGCCGTAGGCTCGGCGGGTTTGCGTTTGGCCCTTGTTTTCTTCACCGGTTTGGCCTCCTGTGCCTTGATGAACTCCTCGGCTTCGCGATTCTCACACACGGTGATAGGCTCCAAAGTCTTGCCGCTCTTAGCCTCGGCAATGAGCAACTCCACGGCCTTTGTCAAGCTGGGGACTCCTGGTGCGGGGGCTTTGGCATAGATGGGAAGGCCGGCTTCCATAGCGGC
>JBGUSZ010000064.1:0-2949 GCA_045132795.1 Tidjanibacter sp.
TCCCACACGTGCGGCTTTCGGTGTGCATGCCGATGGTTCGCTCGAAGCAACGTGGGTATATAACTGCCCCGATGCCAATAATGCAACATACTCTTTCTCTTCGCCTAAGGGTAACAACGAGAAGGTGGGAGTGTTTGCGCAAGTCCCTCCCCAATCGTCTGGCGGTAAGCTATGGACCCCTCAGGAGGCCATTGGCGGTGGCCCGATGATCTTGAAGGATGGAAAGAATGTGGCCGAGAGTAACTATTGGAAAGAGGTTCTCCATAGTGGAGGCACGGGTGCGCTGAACTACAACCCGCGTACCATTGTGGGCTACACAGAAGACGAACGGATTGTCCTCTTTGTGTGCGACGGTCGCAAATCAAACGGTAGTTGGGGCTATAAGCTTCCAGAGGCTGCCGATATGCTTAAAGGGCTTGGTGTTACTTGGGCTGTGAACCTCGATGGTGGAGGCTCGTCGGTAATGATTGGCAAGGATGGTAAGGCCCTCAACGCTCCCTCCGATGGTACACAAAGACGTGTGCCTACTGCTATTGTTATATCTTTGCAGGATTAATAACATAACCACAAACATACTCTTGTTATACATCATGAAAAAACTACTATTTTTTGTCCTTACTCTAATGATGGCCGTGGGTTGTTCGGCCGAACAAACATCCAAGAAGCGACTTTATATGTGGCTCGATTGTGAGGCTAACTTCGAGCGACTTTCATCCCCGGACTCCATAGACTACTACATCGCTCGCATCAAAGAGGTGGGATTTACGGATGTGGTGGCCGATGTGAAGAGTATTATGGGTGAGGTGCTCTACAAGAGCGATATTGCACCATACATGGGCGAGTGGAACGGCGTGGTACGTAGTGAGGACTACGATATGCTGGGCTATATTGAAGAGGCTTGTCGTAAGTATGGACTTGGTTGTTATGCCTCGCTAAATATCTTCTGCGGTGGTCACAACTTTGTTAGGCGTGGTATCATCTACGAAGAGCACCCGGAGTGGCAGAGTGTTTGCTGGTGGCACAACCAACTCTTCCCCGTGAGCGAAATGCATTGGAATTACAACGGTATGCTCAATCCCGCAAACCCGGAGGTGAGGGAGTACCAACTTGCCATCTTGGAGGAGTTTGTGCGCAAGTATCCTACCATCGATGGTCTTATCTTTGACCGAGTGCGCTACGATGATATCTGGGCTGATTTTAGCGACCTTTCGCGCAAGCAGTTTGAAGAGTATGCAGGTGTGAAGGTGGAACGCTTCCCGGAGGAGATTATGACCTGGCGAGAGTGTGAGGATGGCAAGTGGCGACACACCCCCGGTGTGTATTTCAACAAGTGGATTGAGTATAGGGCAATGACCATTAAATCGTTCATTGAGGAGGCTCACAGCCGCATTCATGCCATTAATCCTAAACTCATGCTTGGCGACTACACAGGAGCTTGGTATCCAACGTATTACTATGTTGGCGTAAATTGGGCAAGTACTTCCTATGACCCATCGAAGGAGTTTGAGTGGGCAACACCGGAGTATAAGAATAGCGGCTATGCCGACCTGTTGGATATCTATATGACAGGTCTCTACTATACTCCTGTGACGAAGAGGGAGGTGGATAATTTCTTCCCTAATATTGGGCAACGTATGGAGGCAGGTATGGATGCCGATGCGATGAACTATTGGTACTGTGTGGAGGGTGCTGCCGAATTGGCCGAGCAGGTTACGGGTAAACCCGTAGTGGGCTCAATCTACGTGGAACAGTATGAGGGCGATGTGAGAAGGTTTGAAAGGGCTGTCACTCAGGCTATTGTAAGCAGTGGCGGAGGTATGATGCTCTTTGATATGTGTCATATCTGTTCGCGTGATTGGTGGCGCAATCTCGAAAGGGCAATACTTAAAGCACAAACAAAATAGGAGTGTATGAAGAGATTTTTTATGATTGTGGCTGCGCTACTTGCGTGGAATACCACTTTTGCTACAACCTATCCAGCCAACGATGCACTTGTGCGCTGGGTGGGACGCTATGAGGTATCCGACGGGGGTGCCATACGTTTTGATTGGAGTGGAACGTATGCCGATTTTGTGTTCAGTGGCTCGAAGCTCGAAATGGAGGTTTCGGATAGTGGTAAGAACTATTTTAATGTCTTTGTAGATGGCGAGCGCTCGGTGGTTAAGACCGAAGGCGACAACCAAAAGGTTATACTTTTTGAGGGTAAGAAGGGAACACACCGAGTGCGACTTCAACGTCGTACGGAGGGCTTTAATGGTCTTTCGACCATACACTCCTTTACGACCAATGGTAAACTTGTGACGGATACCACACCTCGTCCCACACGACACATCGAGTTCATTGGCGACTCACTCACAGCAGGCTACGGTACCGACTCGGCATCGGGTGATGAGCCATACACGGCCGAAACGCAGAATTGCGACTTTGCCTATGGGTGCTATGTGGCTCGCTACTTTGGTGCCGACTATAATCTTGTAGCCCACTCCGGACAAGGTATGGTGCGTAACTATGGCGATAAAAACTCAACCTCGGAGTATACTATGGTCGACCGCTACGACCTCACTTTCGATGAGGCAGACAAGACTAAAAAGTGGACTTTTGGCTCGACCTATACCCCCGACTTGGTGGTTATATTTTTGGGTACCAATGATTTTTCTACTAAACCGTGGCCTTCATACAAGCAGTTTGCAGAGGGCTATGAGAGGATGATTGCAAAGGTGCGTGGAGCCTATGGCGAAGTTCCTATTTTGTGTGTATCGTCCTATGTGTTTGAGCCCACGTTTGACTACGTGTGGCGCATCAGCCACTCTGGTGATAAAAACCTCCACTTTGCTTGTGTGTTGCCCGAGTCGTTTGCATATCCCCAGGAACTCGGAGCATCGGAACACCCCAATCGTGTGGGGCAGAAGAAGTTTGCAATGCTGATGATACCCTATATCTCTACCATCA
>JBGUSZ010000065.1:0-11314 GCA_045132795.1 Tidjanibacter sp.
CCCCATTCTTTATGGTGGTTCGTGCAAGCCCAGCAACGCACAGGAGATTTTCGCCAAGGAGAACGTTGATGGCGGTCTGATTGGTGGTGCTGCTTTGAAGGCAGAGGATTTTGTTGCAATCGGCAAAGGCTTCTAAAAAAAACGCACATAACGAGCGACTGCTACGTTACACAGCGATAAACGCCCTCCTCATTTACGTTTAGTAAACTGCGGAGGGCGTTTTCTTGTGTGCCTTGCATTTGCTGCACACTCTGCGTTTTTTTGTGGTGCTGATGAAGGATGTTGCTTTTTTGCACCGCACTTCGATAGGCGAGTTCCTCATTTGCGATAAGCAAACTGCGGACTCGCCTTTTTGTTTGGCACAAAATTTCCTCCGAGATAATTAGTTTTTTGTCAACCGTCTTTCTTTAATTAGTAATTAGTAGAGAGTAATTAGTAAATATTTTTCTTCCTGCCCTTTTCTGCTCTTTCTGCCCTTTCTGCCCTTTCTGCCCTTTCGGCTCTTTCTTGCCCTTAAACAGACCTCTCCGCCACTTTGTGGCACCTCCCCTAACTTAGGGGAGGAGTAATTTTCAATTTTCAATTTTCAATTCCCTTTCTGCTATCAGTTCGGCCAAGGCGATGGCCGCTACTGCCTCCACAACCACCTCGGCACGCAGGGCAATACATACGTCGTGGCGTCCGCCGATGTGGAGAGGCTCCACGCTGTTGGTGGCAAAGTTGTAGGTATGCTGCTCACGAGCGATGCTTGACGTGGGTTTGACGGCCACGCGGAACACCACGGGGTTGCCGTTGGAAATGCCCCCGTTGATACCTCCTGCGCCATTGGTGGCAGTTGTGCCGTTGGCGTTGATAATGAGGTCGTTGTGCTGCGAGCCACGCATACGAGCCGCGCCAAAGCCGTCGCCAAACTCCACGCCCCTAACTCCGGGTATGGAGAAAGCGAGGTGTGCAATGACGCTCTCCAACGAGTCGAAGAAGGGCTCGCCAACACCTATTGGCATACCCTCCACGCGGCACTCGATGACTCCACCCACCGAGTCGCCTTCGGACTGTGCGGTGGCAATGATGTTGTCCCATTCGGCCTTGTTGCCACTACCACCCAACTCCACAATCTGGGCGGAGGGTAGGGCAGGGGCGATGATTTTCTTGGCCACCACGCCTGCCGCCACGAGTGCGAGTGTGAGCCTACCGGAGAAGTGTCCGCCACCACGCAGGTCGTTGTAGCCTGCGAATTTCTCTTTTGCCACAAAGTCGGCGTGTCCGGGACGAGGGTGTGTGGCCAGGTGTGAGTAGTCGCCACTGCGGGTGTTCTCGTTGCGGAAGAGTATGGCGATTGGAGCGCCTGTGGTGTGTCCGTCGAGTAGTCCGCTGAGAATCTCGGGGGTGTCGGATTCGTGGCGAGGGGTGGTACCTGCGGCACCGCTCTGCCTACGCCTCAGGTCGCTCTCGAAATCGGCAATGGAGAGTGGTATTCCTGCCGGTACACCATCCACCACCACCCCGATTGCGGGGCCGTGTGATTCGCCAAAGATTGTCAGTCGGAAGTTACGTCCAAAAGAGTTCATATCTGTTGTGTTTTGAATTTGTCGAAAAATGTGGGGAACGATTTAGCCACTCCTTCGGTGGAGTCAATGAGTATGGTGTCGGTCATAAAGAGGCTCACAACGGCAAGTGCCATAACCATACGGTGGTCGCCATAGGAGCGCAGGGGTGCGCCACCAATGGGGGCGTGTAGGGGGCTGCAACCCTCAATGAGGAATTTGTCGCCCTCGATTGTGATGTGTGCGCCGAGTGCTTTGAGCTCACCGAGGAGTGCCTCTGCACGGTTACTCTCCTTGGTGGCCAGACGGTGCAGACCTCCGATGCGGCTCACACCCTCGGCCCAGAGGGCCACCACGGCGAGTGTGGGCACAAGGTCGGGATAGTGGGTGGCATCCACCTCAAAGGCCCGTAAGGGGGCCGAGGGCAGAAAACGGATAGCCCCATCGCTACCCTCCACAATGTTGGCTCCGCACCCACGGAGAATATCCACAATCACCTCGTCGGCTTGTGCGGTGCCACGACTCATACCATCCAACGAGTACTCCTCACGCACCCACCTGCCACCTCCGGCGCCACTTTGGGCCAACGCATAGGCGGCTGCAAAATAGCCCGCCGAGCTCCAATCGGACTCCAAACGTAGGCGAGTGGGAACGTATTTACTACGTTCAATAGCCTGATACCTAATGTGGTTACACTCCTCTGTGCGAACGAGTGGAGAGCCAAAGGCTGCCATCATCTGCTCCGTGAGGTAGAGATATGGTACGCTTGTGGGGTTTTCAATGGTGAGGGTTGTGCCTTCGGGCAGCAACGGGAGTGCAATCATCAGCCCCGAGGCCACCTGCGACGAGCGACTGCCGTCGATTACTATGTTGGGCGTTGTGATGGGGCCGCACACCTCCAATGGCACATAGACTCCCTTCGCTCCACTGCCACACACCTTTGCACCTGCATTGTGGAGTGCTTCGATACTCTCCGTGAGTGGTCGAGCAGCGAGCGTACCCTCGCCCGTAATTTCAACCTTTGCTCCATTGGAGAGGGTGGCAGCAATGGGAATGAGGAGCCTTGTGAGCAGTCCGCTTTCGGCGGTGTGGATGGTTGTGGGGTGGCTGTTGAGCCTGTGTGCTATGGCCTCTGCGCCTATGCCAACTATGTGTAAATCGGTGCCGTTAAGGGTAATCTTGCACCCCAACTGCTCGGCCACACGCAGGGCGGCCAACGAGTCGCCACAAGGTGCGAAGTTCTCAATAATGCTCTCGCCCTCGGCCAACATAGCGCACACTATGGCCCTCTGTGCGGCGCTCTTGGTGGCGGGTATGGTTGTTAGGTTGGGTATGCCGGCTAGCGAGAGTAGCTGCCCACCTCGGAGCATTGCGCCCAGAGTCTCGGCTGTGAGTTGTCCGGGTGCTGTGGCGTTGGTGCTGTCGGGAGCAACGTAGGTCCATGGTGCGCCAAGCAGTAGCGACAGCCTGCGGGTGAACGTCCCCTCGGCACCCATAGCAAAGGCCACGAGTCGGTCGGCGGGGAAGTGGTCATAGAGCGAGGCGATGGTGGCACCGTCGG
Organism: Tidjanibacter sp.; assembly: GCA_045132795.1. Lineage (GTDB taxonomy): Bacteria > Bacteroidota > Bacteroidia > Bacteroidales > Rikenellaceae > Tidjanibacter. The sequence continues at coordinate 3,106 of JBGUSZ010000065.1, forward strand.
CGGTGGTGTGGGCGGTAGTGATTACCTTGGCCACGTCGGCACCCATAGCAAACGAACGCTCCGTGATGTGGGTTAATTCATCCAACGATGGGGTAGAGGAGTAGTTGTGGTAGGAAATAACGACCTTTGCGCCAGCCTTGTGTGCTCTCTCAATGGTGCGCCTACGGTAGCCCTCGGAGGCGTGTTCCTCCACATCCACCCACCTTGCACCTGCGCCCAGAGCAGCCTCAATGGCACGCTCGGCTTGTGGCTCACTCTCGGGTGTGGTGTGCCAGGTGAGCATCACGTTGGGGTGGGAGGCAACAACGGTGGCAACCTCTTGGGGCGTGAACTCTGCAAGGTCGGCACGCAACTCCACCATATCCGCACCCTTCATCTGGCGCAGACACCCTTCAATGCTTTTATCCGATATGCTAATACACAACATAATTTTTGTCGACCGTCGACCGTCAACCGTCAACCGTCTTTTTTTGGCTGTTAGCTTTTAGCCGTTAGCTGTTAATTAGTAATTAGTAGAGAATAATTAGTAAATATCTTCCCTTTCTCTACTCTTTCTGCTCTCCATTCTCAACTCTTCTTCATCCTCTTCAACGCCTCGTTGTAACGCCTCGAATTGCGGTTGTGCTCGGTGAGGGTGGAGGCAAAGTTGTGCCTACCCGAGAGGTCCTCTTTGGCACAGAAGTAGAGATATTTGTGGTCGGCATAGCCCAACACGGCATCAATGGCCGCAATGGAGGGCATACATATTGGGCCCGGGGGGAGTCCTCGGTGCTTGTAGGTATTGTATGGCGAATCGACCTGCGTGTGCTTGTAGAGGATGCGGGTGAGGGTGAAGTCGCCAACGGCATATTTGGCCGTGGGGCAGGCTTGCAGTGGCATACCTCGCCTGAGGCGGTTGATGTACACGCCCGCGATTTTGGGCATCTCGCTCACCACCTTGGTCTCCTCATAGACAATGGCGGCAAGGTTCATTACTTCCTTCTGCGAGAGCTTTGTGCGTGCAAGTTTATCCTTGCGCTCCGAAGTCCAAAACTTCTCATACTCTCCTAACATACGGTCGGTGAGAGCCTCGGGCGATACGTTCCACCACATCTCATAGGTGTTGGGGATGAACATCCCGATGAACTCCTCCTTTGTGAAGCCATATTTTTGTGCCGTAGAGGGTGCCGATAGGTGGGCGAGGAGTGTGAGCGAGTCGGCCTCAATCTGTGCGGCGAGTCGTCCTGCGAGCTGCTCAATGGTGCGTATATTATTAAAGGTAACCCTTATGGGCTTCTGTGCTCCGGCACGCAGCGCGTTCACAAGAGCCATTGGCGAGGTGCCACGACGGAACTCGTAGTGGCCCCCCTTGACACTTTGGGGCAGTTTTTTGAGCTGGGCCACCATATTGACCACACCCCTACGCTCCACGCCGTGGGCTGCGAGGGTGTCGGTGAGTGCCTCGTAGGTGGAGCCCGACGGGAGGTAGAACTCGATGTTCTCCTTCACACACGACTTGGTCGCACTACCGATGGCAACTACCCCTGCGATGCCTGCCAGCACCACCAAAACGAGTGCTCCGAAGCCGACTTTGTTGTTCTTTCTCATAGAATGGACGATATTTTTTGCAAAAATAAGAAAAATTTGTACATTTGCACTCGGGTAAGTCTTATACGACCAGCTCCTGCTGAATCCCCCAGGCTTGGAAGAGAGCAAGGGTAGGTGGTTGTAGCGGTGCGATATGAGTAGCTTACCCTTTTTTTATTAGTGGCAACCTGTGTTGCCACTAATAAAAAAAGGGGAGCCAAACCAATCAAAATAACCTTGTTCTGATTGTGCTGGTTGTCGCCAAACCAATCAAAATAAAGGAGTGCTAATTTAAGCCAAACTCATTGAGCCTATGGCAAAGCTTGTCAAAATCTATCCGCAAAATCCTTCGGAGCGAGAGATTGAAAAGGTGGTGAAGACTCTCGAAGAGGGTGGCGTTATCATCTATCCCACCGACGGAGTCTATGCCTTTGGCTGTTCACTACGCAACCCCAAGGCACTCGAAAGGCTCGCCACTCTGCGTGGCAAGAGCGACAAAGACCTCTCGATTGTCTGCTCCGATATCTCTATGGCCGACAAGTTTGCACGCATCGATAATGCACAATTTAAGGTGTTGCGACGCAATCTTCCCGGCCCTTTTACGTTTATATTGGAGGCTTCGGGCAAGGTACCCGACAAGGCTCTCGGTGGCCGTAAGATGGTGGGTGTGCGCATTCCCGACAACTCCATTCCGCTGGCCATCGTGGAACGTTTGGACTTCCCGTTGGCTACCGCCTCGGTGAAGGACGACGACGAGGTGGTGGAGTACACCACTGACCCCGAACTCATTGCCGAACGCTACGACGAGGAGGTCGATGTGGTTATCGATGGCGGCTATGGTAGCCTCGTCCCCACAACCCTTGTGGACCTCACGGGCGACGAGCCTGAGGTGTTGCGTGAGGGCGGCGGAGAACTCAAATAGAATCCAAAAATTCAGCTAACAGCTAATGGCTAATAGCTAACAGCTTAAACAAAAAACTGTGATGACAAAGAAACAATATTGGTATGAGGCCCTGGTGGGCGGAACGATTGTGGGAGTGGTATCGGTTGCCTTCTCCATTGTCTTGCAACTCTTGGGTGGTAGCACTGATGAGCCAACGCTGCTCACCAAGGTTATCAACTTCCTTTCGGTCTTTGTAACCATCGTGTTGCTCTTCGGCTTCACGCGCCGTTTTGCAGCGCAGCACACCGCGGAGGAGGGCTTCTCGATGGGCAGGGCTGTGGGCTTTGTGGTGTCGGTGATGCTGTTTGCGGGCATCATCAGCGGTGTGTATAGTTCGGTGATGGCCAACTACTTCATCAAAGACGAAATTCTCGCCTCGGTGGACCAGGTGATGGCCCAGATGCAGGACCTCTACACTGCCGACCAGTTCGACAACCTCTACTCTATGATGCAGAAGGCGGTGATTAATCCCCTCTACCTCACCATCTCTTCGGTCATCAGCAACTGCTTTACGGGCCTTTTGATTGGTGTTTTGGTAGGCTTCCTCACACGCCGTAGGCCCGATATTTTTGCAGACACCAACAATAATGCTAACGTGGAGTAGGCGATGGACGTTTCGATTGTAATACCACTTCTGAACGAGAGTGAGTCGCTGGGCGAGCTCTACGCTTGGATTGAGCGAGTGATGACCACCGAGGGACTCTCCTGGGAGGCCATCTTTATTGACGACGGCAGCAAGGACTCCTCGTGGGAGATTATCGAGGGCCTCTCTGCCAAGGATAGCCGTGTGAAGGGTGTGCGCTTCCGCCGCAACTATGGCAAGAGCGCAGCACTCTACTGTGGCTTCGAGCGTGCCGAGGGCGACGTGGTTATCACTATGGATGCCGACCTTCAAGACTCGCCCGACGAGATTCCGGCACTCTACCGTATGATTACCGAGGAGGGCTACGATATGGTGTCGGGTTGGAAACGTACACGCCACGACCCTGTGGCCAAAACCCTCCCCAGCAAGTTCTTCAACGCCACCTGCCGTGCCGTGTCGGGCATCCGACTCCACGACTTCAACTGCGGCCTGAAAGCCTACCGCAACAAGGTGGTCAAGAGCATCGAGGTCTATGGCGAAATGCACCGCTATATCCCCATTTTGGCCAAGAAGGCAGGCTTCGGCAAGATTGGCGAAAAGGAGGTTACACACTATGCCCGCAAGTTCGGCCACAGTAAATATGGCTGGGAGAGGATGCTCAAAGGCTACCTCGACCTGATTACCGTGATGTTCGTTTCGCGCTATGGCCGCTCGCCGATGTACTTCTTCGGAGGTGCAGGTACGCTGATGTTCCTGCTGGGTTTTGTGGCCATTGTATGGATTGTGGTGGAGAAGTTTGCGCTCGGATTGCCCCTCACCAACCAGCCCCTCTTCTATATGAGCCTTGTGGCCATCGTGCTGGGTGTGATGTTGTTCCTTGCGGGCTTCTTGGGCGAGCTTATCAACCGCAACGCCCCCGAAAGAAACCACTACTTCATCGACGAAGAACTCAAATAGAACATACCTTTATAACATAACAGACCTATGTGGCAACGTAAACAGACAATCTATATGCTGGCCGTTGTGGCCTTTATGACAGCGATGTGTTTCACCCCTCTGGCTCGCTATATGGTGGACGGCAACAAGGGTGCTTTTGTGGCTTTCGACTATTGGTGGTTTGGGGGCCTTGTAGCTCTCTCGGCTCTGGTGCCTTTTGTGAGCATCTTCCTCTTCAAAAACCGCTTGGCGCAGATACGCCTGCTGGTGGCCGACGTGGTTCTACTGCTTGGTGCACAAGGCTTTGCGCTGTGGTATGCCATTGGCTTCAAGAATGTAGCCCAGGCAGCCGGCGAGGTTGGCGTGGGTTATCTTTGCACTCCTGTGATTTTTCCTCTCATTTGTATTTTGTGGGTGGTTATGGCCATTCGAGCCATTTGGAAGGATGAGATGTTGGTGCGTTCTTTGAACCGCATCCGCTAAAAAAACAGATTATCTCGGGTAAATTTTGCACCGCACTGCGATAAGCGGGCTCCTCATTTGCGTCAGCAAACTGCGGGCCCGCTTTCTTGTTTGGCACAAAATTTCCTCCGAGATAATCAGTTTTTACAACACCAAATGTTATTTGCCGCACACTTTGCGTTTTTTTTGTTGTGGGGCTTGCTGATGTTTGATAGAGTTGCCACCTACCATCTACACAAAACGGCCTGTGGCCGCTCCTCATTTGCGTTTGTAAACTGCGGAGGGCGTTTTCTTGTGTGCCTTGCATTTGCCGCACACTTTGCGTTTTTTTTAGTCTAACGTCCAACGTCTAACGTCCAACGTCTGACAAACCCCTCCGGTCTTCGACCACCTCCCCTAACTTTGGGGAGGAGTAATTTTCCATTTTCCATTTTCCATTTTCCATTCTCAATTCCCTTTCTGCCCTTTCTGCTCTTCCTTGCCCGTTATGCCCTTCGACAACTCCCCCTCTAAGTTAGGGGGGGCCGAAGGCCGGGGCGTCTGTTGTTCTCCCCTAAGTTAGGGGAGATGGTGCGCAGCACCAGAGAGGTCTGTTAATTTCCCTTTCTTCCCTGCCATCAAAAAAACGATGCGCACCGTGTGGCACGCATCGCTCTTATTGTTCTATCTAACCTCGAATGGGGTGGTTACTTAACCTCGATGGAGTAGCTCGGTCGGTAGTTAACCAGCGGCCAAGCATCGTTGACCATTGTGCCGTTCTCCTCCGTGAAACTATACGGCACTTGTAGTAGGGGAGTAACCGAGCCATTGAGTGCAGCCGTAAGGTCGCCACCCTCAAACATGGCTCCGCCAAACAACCTCACAGCGTCGTAGGCTCGGTAGGCGAACATCGAGGGTTGGCGTCCGAAGGCCTCAATAAATCGGCGGTCAAACTCCCTAATGCGGCCATTGCCACGGTCGGCGTGGTAGGTTGCAAGGTAGCTCACATCAAGCTTAAAGAGCAGGTTGCGGTCCATATTCTTATACTTGGCCAAGTCGCCCCTACCGATAACCCTCACGGGTACCCTGCGAGTGCCATACTTGGGCTGGCGGCTGTTCATTATGGAGCTGATGATTGCCAGACTGCGGTCGGTGTCTATCTCATTGTCGGCCAACACCATAAAGAGGTTGTCCTCCTCCACCATCAACTCCTCGATGGGCCTACTGTTGAGCGAGTCCACAACAAATTCCTCGTTGAAGATAACCTTACCGTAGGGGTGGTCGCCCAGCAGTCGGAGCATTTCGTTCTCCATAGCTTGGTCGGTGGATGCGGTGTGCACCATAATCACGTTGGTAGTGGGTGCGATGAGTCCGCCGAGTTTGTCGATGCGTGCCGAGTCGGTAGGTACGAGTCGGTAGAGATTGCGACCACTGATACTATCGAGCCTACTTGTGAGGGGCAACACCACGGGGCGGTCGATGCCTGCAAGGGCTGCCACATCGTCCTCATATACGGGGCCGATAAAGAGGTCTGTCTCCTTGCCAAAAGTATCGTCGCTGGTGAGTAGGTCGCTGATTTGCTGTGGGTTGTGTGCAATATCGTAGAGTTGCAGGTTCACACTCTTACCTTCGGCTTTCAAATCCTCGGCAGCCAGCAATGCTCCCTGATAGAACTCCACAAAGTTGGCCCTCACCTTACCCTTGGAGGTCATTGGCAACACGAGCGATACGGTAAGCACATCATCCTCAAAGGCGGCGAGTGCAACATTATTTCCACTCAGCGAATCAACCACAGCGAGTGCCACATCCTCTGCCGGTACGATATATTCCATAGGAATCACCACCTGCTTGCGTGGTGCTTTGAGAACCATCCCCGCATAAATCATCTGTGGGTTGCCGTTGCTGTTGAGCATCTCGTCCACACCGATGTCGTGCGCTGCGGCCATAGAGTAGAGTGTGCCTCCACTCTCCACCACAAAGTAGTCATACTGCCTCGACAAGGCAGCCAGCATCTCGGCATACCTACGGCTGGCCATTTCGATGTCGGGCAACTGCGTGGTGCGAATGGCGCTCTTACGGATGTTGATTGTGGAGCGTCCACTGATGTCGGTAATGTCCACTCCGGGGTTGTCAACAATGAGAGTGTCAAGCGATATGGCGTTGCTTTTTGCCACCTCAAAGAGGCTTGCGCCTTCGTGTGTGTTGATGCGTTCGAAGCGGCTGTCGCCACGCTTGGGGCTGAGGCGACTGATGCGCTCATAGCAAGGGACCCTTAACACCCTACCCACAGTGAGCGTGTCGTTTTGTGTGAGGTCGTTCTCCTGCCTTACCTCGCCCTCGTCGAGCGAGTAGGCTGTGGCGATGTTGCCCACACTTTGTCCCTCCTCCACAGTGTGGATGTAGAAGTTGCGACCGTCGATGGAGAGTACCACCTTCGAGCGCACAATCTCTTGTCCGGCACACAGACCGATGTTTAAGCCAACAAGGGCGCTAAACAGTAGGATAACTCTGCGTATTGTCATAAAATCGCTTTTGGGGATTAGAACACCCTTCTCTTACTTCATTCGTGTCTTGATACGGGTAACCACCTGCTTGGTGTAGAGCGGGAAGTCGCCATTCATAATCCAATCGTAGTAGCTTGGCTCCTTCTGAAAAACCTCCTCCACCAAACGTCCCTTGTGCTTGCCGAAGGAGAAGACCTCCCTATCCTTGTCGTCGTAGACGATGCGACCGGCGAAGTCCACAAAACGGCTCTGTGTGCTGTATTCGGCCAGCGCGGCAATGTCGTTAGGCAGGTCGCCGTCGGCCTCATAGCGGTCGAGCTGTGCTTTGAGCACCTCGTAGGTAGCCAGCGTGTCGGCCTGTGCGGAGTGTGCATCCTCCAAAGTCCTACCGCAGTAGAACTTGTATGCAGCCGTCAGAGTACGTTGCTCCTTCTTGTGGAAGATGGTCTGCACATCCACAAACTTTCTCTTTTTGAGGTCTATATCCACCCCTGCACGCAGAAACTCCTCGGCCAGAATGGGTACATCGAACCTGTTGGAGTTGAAACCTCCCAAATCACATCCCTTGATGTACTCGGCCAACGACTTTGCAATCTGTCGGAATGCGGGAGCGTCGGCAACGTCCTCGTCGTAGATGCCGTGCACAGCCGAAGCCTCCTCTGGGATGTGCATCGTTTGTCCCTTGTCGTCCACTGGCCTGATGCGTCGGGTTTTCACCTCGGGCTCGCTCTTGCCGGGCGACACCTTCACCAGCGAAATCTCCACGATGCGGTCGTTAGTGATGTCCACACCCGTAGTTTCGAGGTCGAAGAATATGATTGGGTTTTTCAGATTGAGTTCCATAGTTTCTTTTAGTCTAACGTCTAACGTCCAACGACTTTATAAATTGAAAATTGAAAATGGAAAATTGAAAATTATTCCCCCTCTAAGTTAGAGGGGGTGCCTGAAAGGCGGGGGCGTCTGTCATTCTCCCCTAAGTTAGGGGAGATGGTGCGCAGCACCAGAGAGGTCTGTTAATTTTCCATTCCTTTTCTGCCCTTTCAACTATGCGTTGATCATCATAGGCATCAACAGCATCAGGGTGTTTGCACTCTGGGGCTCGTCGTAGAGTGGTTTGAACACACCAGCCCTTGTGCTGTCGGCCAACTCGATAACCACGCTGGGGGTCTCGATGTTGGAGAGGATATCCACCAAGAAGGTCGATTTGAAGCCGATGGTAATGGCCGAACCCTCGTA
>JBGUSZ010000066.1:0-5104 GCA_045132795.1 Tidjanibacter sp.
GACTGATGTGTACTTACCTACTCTTCCGTTGCTCAAATGTGGAATGACGAATATAACAAAAGACAAAAGTGCAAAGAAAAACTTAAAACAATATAACTATGGAACTGAAAGATAGATTTTTGAAATATGTTGCTTTCGATACGCAGAGCGACGAGAACAGCATCACATTCCCCTCGACCGACAAACAACTTGTTCTGTTGCGTGCGTTGAAGGAGGAGATGATTGAGCTTGGACTCACAGAGGTTGTGATGGACGAGCACGGCTATGTTATGGGTACCATCCCCGCATCCGAGGGCTATGAGGGCGCACCCGTAGTGGGCTTTATCAGCCACGTTGACACCTCGCCCGATATGAGTGGCGCAGCCATCAAGCCCCAATTCGTGAAGAACTACGATGGTGGCGACATCGCCCTCAACGATAGCCTCACGATGACCGTCAAGGAGTTTCCCGAGTTGAAATTCTTTGTGGGACACACCCTCATCACCACCGATGGCACCACCCTCCTCGGTGCAGACGACAAGGCTGGTGTGGCCGAGATTATGACTATGGCGGAGTATCTCATCGCACACCCCGAAGTGAAGCACGGCAAGGTACGCATCGGCTTCACCCCCGATGAGGAGATTGGTCGTGGTGTGGACTACTTCAACGTGGAGGCCTTTGGCGCACAGGTGGGCTACACCGTGGACGGAGGTATGGAGGGCGAGTTGGAGTATGAGAACTTCAACGCCGCAAGTGCCAAGTGGGAGGTGAGCGGTCGCAACATCCACCCCGGTATGGCCAAGGACAAGATGATAAACGCTATGCAGATAGCAATGGAACTCAACTCGATGTTGCCCGCCCACCAGAGGCCCGAGCACACCGAAGGCTACGATGGTTTCTACCACTTGGTGGGTATGCGTGGCGAGGTGGAGCACGCCGAGTTGACCTATATCGTCAGGGACCACAGCCGCGAACTCTTCGAGCAGAAGAAGGCTCTGATGGAGCAAATCACCGCCTATGTCAATGGTAAGTATGGCGAGGGTACCGTAAGGCTCACCCTCAAAGACCAATATTATAATATGCGCGAAATGGTCGAGCCACACCCCGAGATTATCGAGAAGGCTATGCAGGCAATGGAGGAGGCCGGTGTTGCCCCCATCATCAAACCCATTCGTGGTGGCACGGACGGCAGCAGGCTCTCCTATATGGGCCTCCCCTGCCCCAACCTCTACACGGGCGGTATGAACTTCCACGGCAAGTTTGAGTATGTGTCACTCGACACGATGTACCGCTCGGTGCAGACTCTCGTAAACCTCGTGAAACTCTGGGCAAAATAGGAATGGACGGCATAAGGTAGACAAAGAAGAAATAATATGAAGAAACTTTTTATCACTCTGGTAGCAATGGTCGGTGTGGCCACGGCAGCCAACGCACAATTCAACCTCGGTAGTCTAAAAAACCTCGCCAAGCAGGTGGCAGGCGACAAAATCGACGAGGTGGTTCCCGAGAGTGTACAACAACTCCTCGGCATTGCCGTAAAGGAGGTTGATATTCCCGGCACGTGGACCTACGTTAAAGCCGCCGTGGAGTTTGAGTCGGCCAACGCACTCACCGCAGCAGGCGGTACGGTGGCTGCCGAAACAGTGGAGGCCAAGATTGAACCCTACCTCGCCAAGATTGGCATCAAAGAGGGACTCTTCTCTTTCACCTTTGGCGAGGACGGCACCTTCTCCACCAAGCTGGGTAGCAAGGAGGTAAAAGGTAGGTGGGCCTACAATAAGGAGGCCGAGACGGTCAGCCTCTCGCTCAAAGATGGCGGTAAGAGTTTCACTACACGTATGGTCGTAAATGTCGACAACATCAACATCCTCTTCAAGGCCGACAGCCTGTTGGAGCTGCTCAAAAGCATTAGTAACAGCTCCTCCAACACCACCATCGCCGCCATCGGCGCAGTGGTTAAGAGCTACGATGGTATGAACATCGGCTTCGAGTGCAAGAAGAAATAACAAACAAAACATTAATTACATAAAACACACAAAAGAATGAAAAAACTGATCGTTGCAATGTGTGCCATCGCTGCCGTTTACAGCGCAAGCGCACAAGAGGCTGCTCCCAAACAAGAGGAGGGTTTCAACTTCACCATCACCAAGGAGATTCCCATCACAAGCGTTAAGAACCAACACCGCGCAGGTACCTGCTGGTGCTACTCCACCCTCGGATTTATCGAGGCCGAGTTGTTGCGTATGGGCAAGGGCGAGTATGACTTCTCGGAGATGTACATCGTACATAAAACCTATCAGGACCGCGCCGACAGGGCAGTTCGCACCCACGGCGACGTGTCGTTTGCACAGGGCGGCTCGTTCTATGACGTACTCTATGGCATGGAGCACTACGGCCTCGTTCCCGAGGCAGAGATGCGTCCCGGCGTGATGTATGGCGACACCCTCAGTGTTCACAACGAACTCTCGGCTGTGAGCGATGCAGTTGTTGCTGCTATCGCCAAGGGTAGGCACCGCAGCCTGCAACTCGACGAGAATGGCCAGCCCCTCTGGAAGAAAGCCGTGAAGGCCGTTCACGACATCTACCTCGGCGAGTGCCCCGAGAAGTTCACCTACGAGGGCAAGGAGTACACTCCCAAGTCGTTCTATGAGTCAACCGGTTTGAAGGCCAGCGACTACGTTTCGCTCACCTCCTACACCCACCACCCCTTCTATGAGTCGTTCGTGTTGGAGATTCCCGACAACTGGCGCTGGGCACAGTCCTACAACCTCCCCCTCGACGAGCTGATGGAGGTGTTTGACAACGCCATCGACAAGGGCTACACCATCGCTTGGGGTAGCGACGTGAGCGAGCAGGGCTTCAACCGTAACGGTATTGCTGTGCTGCCCGACGTGGAGAAGGTGCAGGAGTTGAGTGGCTCGGATATGGCACACTGGCTCAAACTCTCGCCCGAGGAGCAGAAACTCACCACCAAACCACAGCCCCAGAAATGGTGCACCCAAGAGGAGCGCCAACAGGCTTACGATAATTGGGAGACCACCGACGACCACGGTATGCTCATCTATGGTAAGGCTACCGACCAGAATGGCACGGAGTACTATATGGTTAAGAACTCGTGGGGCAAGAGTGGCAAATATGAGGGCATTTGGTATGCCTCGAAGGCCTTTGTGCGCTACAAGACTATGAACATCATTGTTCACAAAGACGCACTCCCCAAGGACATCAAAAAGAAATTGGGTATCAAATAAACCTCACATTGAGGCGTAATAAAGACAACAGAGGCTCGGAGATGCTCCGAGCCTTTGTTGTATTGGGCAGAAAAGGCAGGAAGAGCAGGAAGGGAATTGAAAATTGAAAATTGAAAATTGCTGTTTCCCTAAGGTTGGGGAAAATGCTTTACCCTCTCCTAAGTTAGGAGAGGGTGGCCGAAGGCCGGGTGAGGTCTGTTATCCCGTCGACCGACTACCGTCAACCGACTACCGTCAACCGACTACCGTCTTACATACCCCTCAGTCCTGCGGACAGCTCCCCTAACTTAGGGGAGCAGCTTTTTTTCGCGGGTAACGTTTTTGTAACCCGTGAGGAGAGGAAGGGCAAGAAAGGGAATTGAGAATCAACCCTCGCCTAAGTTAGGAGAGGGTGCCGAAGGCGGGTGAGGTCTGTTATTTCTACCGACAACCGTCTTACATACCCCTCAGTCCTGCGGACAGCTCCCCTAACTTAGGGGAGCAGCTTTTTTTCGCGGGTAACGTTTTTGTAACCCGTGAGGAGAGGAAGGGCAAGAAAGGGAATTGAAAATTGAAGCAAATGCGAGTAAGCGAGGGCAGAGGCCACTTGCAAGCATCCTAAGGCTCGAAAGAGTGCAGACCTAACATCTACACAAAACAGGCAATGCCTGCAGAGTGGGAGCATTTTAGAGCAAGCAAAGCTTGGTCAATTGAAAATTAACAGACCTCTCTGGTGCTATGCACCATCTCCCCTAACTTAGGGGAGAATGATTTCTCCTCCCCTACGACAGGGGAGGTCGGGAGGGGTGGTCGTAATTGCGCTCGGCGACCTCGCCGAGCAGGAGGTGCCACGTAGTGGCAGAGGGGTATGCGAAACGATAGACGGTGGACGGTAGACAATAGACCAAAAAGCTCTCGGGTTACAAAAATGTAACCCGAGAGCTTTTCATATAACGGTAGTCGGTTGACGCTCGACGGTTGGCGGTTGGCGGTTGACGGTCGTCGGTCGACGGTCGTCGGTCGACGGTCGACGGTTAAGTTCTAATTGACTCTGCGGAGTCAATTAGAACTTAACCAAAAGGCCAATACCCGCAACCTCCTGAATTTGAAGGCGGCGGCCCGAAGTACCATCCGGCTGGGGAATCAAAATATCATCATCGTAGATGGCGTGGAAGTTGGCATTGGCCGAGAGCCACTTGTTAATCTTCAAGTCGAACCTAATGGTCCAATCAACATCAATATTCTGGGGGTCATCCAAGAAATTCGAGAAGAGGTTCAGACGAGTATAACCCGACAAGTCGCCCACAATCGTTCCCTTTGCCTCAATCTTCACGTTTCCACCAAACTCGTGGCGCATAGTCTGGTCGGCGGTCAAGCCGTAGATGGGACGCAAAGCCGCATCGTTCACAAGGGTAGCCTTCCAAGTGGTGGGCGAAGCGTTCACCGAAATCCACGACAGAGGTTTCCACTCCACACCAAGACCGCCACTGAAATAGGCCGGTGCAAGGAAGCCGGAAGTCTGTTTATAGGAGCCGTCGTCGTTCTTCACAGCATAGTCGAAGCCGTTGGCAAACTGCGAGTTGAACTTCACAAGGGCCGAAATATACAATTCATCGGCAACCTTCTGACCATAGGACGAAGAAAAATAAATCTTATCGTTGGTCTTACGGGTACCGTTACTCTCGGTGCGGTTCAGACCATAGGCCAACTCCAAGCGGTTTTGCCACAGCGAGTTATCCTTCTTATAGTCAATCGAATAGTTGAACTGGAAGTCGGCTGCAACGCTGGGGTCGCCACCCGCAGCCCAATTGGTCAGAGTCATCTGCGAGCCGGTGATACCTGCACTACCCGCCATTGTCCAGGGTGAGGGTTCTGCCTGAGGTTCCTCGGCCCACAGC
>JBGUSZ010000067.1:0-13303 GCA_045132795.1 Tidjanibacter sp.
AAATTGCGACTTCTCGAAAGCCTCCCTCGGAGTCCACTCCTCCACCGGTGTACCTCCCCACGACGAGGAGATGAGTCCGATGGGCACTTTCAGACTGTCGGCCAACTCTTTGGCAAAGAAGTAGCCCGCAGCCGACACGGGCTTCAACGACTCGTAACCCACAGTGTGCCAACCCGTTGTGGGCAGGGTATCGACACTCATATTGCGGCTCACATAGAGCACCCTCACAAGTGCATCATTGGCCTCATAGTGGGCCTTCATCAACACATCCCTATCGCCTCGTGCGGGGCGGGGATAGTGGTTGTGGTTACCCATTGAGTACTCCATATTGCTCTGGCCTGAAGCGAGCCACACCTCGCCCACAAGCACATTCTCAAAAACAAGCCTCTCTCTGCCACTACTCACCACCATCTTGCGTGGCTCGGCCGAGGCGGTCATCTCACCCAAATAGAGTCGCCACCTGCCCTCAGCATCGGCCACCGTTGCGACCTTCTGTCCTGCAAATGCGACACTGACTTTTGCTGCGGGACGAGCTTCGCCCCACACACAAACCCTCTTGCCTTGTTGAAGCACCATATCGTCGTCAAACACGTTGGGCAGGGAGAGTTGAGCCATCGCCCCCATTGTTGTCAACAGCAGGCTTAATAATAAATAGGTACGTTTAATCATACTATCTAGCTTTGGTTTTAGATTAGATTCACTGTGTGAAATAAGAGGGAATTTAGACCACGACAAAAGTATAAAATATATTCAAAACAACAATCTCAACCAACGGGACTTTTTGTGTTCAACATCAAAAGAGCGAAAAATCACATACCACATTGAGGAAAAATGCACTTTATTTTCTACGCTTTTCGAGGAGGGGGGGGTAATTTTGCGTTTTTTGAGGTGCGATTGTCGTTTTTTGAACGTAATTTATTCTGCACAATAGATACCTTTGTTGTGAATTAGGTGAGTGTGTTACACCCTCCGTGAGTCCTGGGGAAAATAGGACATAACCGAAACTGCATTTTATTACTTTATTAACCTACTTTTCAAAAAAAAATGAAACAACAATGGACAACCAGATTTGCCACCCTCTTGTTGGCAATCTGTACACTAACGGGTAGCTTGTTCGCGCAAGTGAATGTTGGTGGCGTGGTGAAAAACTCGGCAGGAGAGCCCATCTTGGGTGCTTCGGTCGTGTTGAAAAGCAACTACGGAGTTGGTACCGTTACCGGCCTTGATGGCTCCTACACCATCACTGCCAAGGCTAACGATGTACTCATCTTCTCCTATATGGGTATGGCCACCCAAGAAGTGAATGTGGCCAATCGCACAACTATTGACGTTGTGTTGAAAGAGGATGCAGAGTCGTTGGAAGAGATTGTGGTTGTGGGCTATGGCGTACAGCGCAAGAGCGACCTTACGGGTGCTGTGGCCTCCATCAATGCCGAAGAGACCCTCAAAAAGATGCCCGCAAGTCAGGTGGGCGATATGTTGCAGGGCAGGGTTGCAGGTCTGAACATTGTGAACTCCTCCGGTGCAGCAGGCTCGGCCCCCACAATGCGTGTCAGGGGTGTGAACTCCATCAAAGCCGACGGTGGTCCACTGGTGGTTATCGACGGCTTCCCCGGTGGCAATCTCAACTCGGTGAGCCCCTCCGACATCAAATCCATCGAAATCCTCAAAGATGCATCCTCAACGGCCATCTATGGTTCGAGGGGTGCCAATGGTGTAATCCTCATCACCACAAAAACCCCCTCCGACAACAAAGTGTCGGTGGACTACAATGGTTATGTGAATGTGGGTGTGGCAAGCGACCTGCCCGAGATTATGGAGGTGGGCGAGTTTGCCAATATGGCCAACGAGTGGAATCGCACCTTCTACAAGAAGACGCTTTACTCCCAAAACCAAATCACCAACTTCGTCAACGGATATGACCTGTTTGACTATATGGGCACAATCGTAAACGACTATGCCCTCAGCCAGTCGCACGATGTGAGCATCAAGGGTTCGAGCGAGAAGATGAGGTATCTCTTCTCCGCACAGTATACCCACAACGAGGGTATCATCGGTATCTCACAGCACGACAACCTCAACTATCGTTTGAAAATCGACTCCGACTTATCGAAGAAAGTATCCATTGGTGCCAACTTCTCGGGCCGTATGTATGACTCCACAACAAATGGTTTCTCCGGCTCGTCGAGTATCCTTACCCTTGCACAGGAGTTCCCACAGACCATCCTCCCCTACGAAACAATGAAGGACGAGAATGGAAACGTGATGTATGACGAGAACGAGCAGGCAATCCTCGACTACTCGAAGCCCACATCGGGTACCATCTCCAACTCGAATATGACCAACCCAATGGTCTTCATCGACGAGCAGAAACGCAACAACAACCTCAATCAGGGCTTCAACAACTGGATTCAGGCATATCTGAATTGGGAGGTGTTGCCGGGCCTCACTTTCCGCAACGAGCAGCAGTTGAGCATTTCCAACTCCTATGTGGGCACCACCAGCAGCGAACTCAGCTATCAGGGCCTGCTCAAAGGTAAGTCGCAGGCAACCTACTCCGACACCAACTCGTGGGGTTGGAGGATGACAACCACCCTGAACTACACCAAAGAGTTCAACGAAAACCACCGTATCAACGCCACCATCGGTGCAGAGCAGAGCCTTAGCAATACTCTTAAACTCGCACTCTCGGCCGAGGGTATGACCTCCACCCAGATTGGCTGGAAGAACCTTATGCTCTCCGAGTTGAGCAAAATCACCGAGCAGAGCGTTAGTCGTTCCACGGCAATCTCATATTTCGGCCGTGTGAACTATGTGCTTATGAACCGCTATATGGTCACCGCCACCATTCGTAGGGATGGCTCGTCGCTGTTGGCCTACCAACACAGGTGGGACACCTTCCCCTCGTTCAGTGCAGCGTGGAACATCAAGGAGGAGTCCTTTATGGAGAACGTCGAGGCCCTCGACCAACTCAAACTGCGTTATGGCTATGGCGTGTCGGGTAACCAAGCAGTGGCTGCCTACTCGGCATTCTCGACCTACAACGCAACCATCGGTAGCAACGGCACCGTTTACTCGCTCGAAGTGGGCAACCCCAACCTCCGTTGGGAGAAGACCAGCCAGCACAACCTCGGTTTAGACCTCTCGCTGTTTGGCGGTAGGGTTACCCTCAATGCCGACTACTACGACAAGACTACGGCCAACGCAATCAACACTGTGATTCTGCCCGACGATATGGGCCGTTCATCCGGCTTGCGTAACGCCGCAACCATCAACAACAAAGGTTTCGAGGCCACCCTGGGCGTTATCCCCGTGAACACCAAGGACTTCTTCTGGAAGGCCGACCTGACACTTGCACACAACGAGGCGGTGATTGTGGAGCTTGGCGACATTGAGTCGGACTATATGGAACTCGGCACCGGTTGGGGCAACGCCTTCTACCGCTACTACGAGGGACAACCTATCGGCTCCATCTATGGTCTGAAATCGCTGGGTGTATGGACCACAGATGACTTCTACAACCCCGAGTTGGAAGCCGACAAGATTTTCCCCAAAGTTCGTCCCGGTGCCTACCGCTACTACGACACCGACGACAACCAGATTATTGATGCCGAAGACTACGTTATCATCGGTAACGGTCAGCCCAAATTCAACTGGGGCTTGAACAACAGCCTCCAATGGAAGAATTTTGACCTCAACGTCTTCCTGATTGGCTACCACGGTTTCGACATCTACAACTACCCCGCAGCAAGGCTTACCAGCCAGCTCGCCCCCACCCCCGCATTGGCCGACAGGTGGGTACAGACCACCAACGAAGATGCGAAGATTGCAAGCTTCGGTCCTAATCGTGATGCTATCACCTCCTATGAGCAGGTGGCTTCATCCACATTCGTAGAGAAGGGCGACTTTGTGAAAATCAAGAGCATCACTCTGGGCTACAACCTCACAGACGATATGCTGAAAAAACTCGGTCTTAGTGCCGCAAGGGTTTACCTCTCGGCCAAAAACCTCGCCACCTTTACGGGCTACTCCGGCAACGACCCCGAGATGGCAATCAGCAATCCTCTCCGTCCCGGCCTTGATGCAGGTACCTATCCCGCACAAACCGGCTTCATCTTCGGTGTAAATCTAACCTTCTAATCGACCACGAACTATGAAAAAACAGATATTCATTCTACTCGCTCTGGTGGCACTCACCTCGTGTGTTGACCTTCTGCAAGAACCGCAGAGCGCCCTCACCGACCAAACACTGCCCGTAACGGAGCAAACACTCGAAAGCAACGCTAACGGACTCTACCAGAGTTGGTGGGGCGAGAACTTCGGCTTCAACTGCCGTATGGCCTCGTTGCTCCTCGCAGGCGATGATATGATTGCAGGCGATGCAGCCAAAACTCGTCTGGTGGAGGACGACCAAATGAGGGTACCGGCAAACAACCTCGACATTGCCCCCTTGTGGAAACACTTCTACGCCACCATCTTCAACGCCAACAACATCATCTCGCTCATCGAAAACAACAAAACACTGAGCGCAGACAAGAGCGACATCTATCTCGGTGAGGCTCTCTTTATGAGGGCTCTGATCTATTTCTACATCGTCAGGATGTGGGGCGATGCTCCTGCTCCCGTTGACGCCACCTCGGGTAGCGACATCA
Source organism: Tidjanibacter sp. (assembly GCA_045132795.1). GTDB lineage: Bacteria > Bacteroidota > Bacteroidia > Bacteroidales > Rikenellaceae > Tidjanibacter. The sequence goes on from JBGUSZ010000067.1 coordinate 4,653, forward strand.
ATGGCAGCGATGCTATGCCTCGTGTGAGCACCAAAGAGATCTACGAGCGCATCATTGTACCCGACCTCTTGGAGGCCATCAACCTCCTGCCCGCAACCAGCCGTGATGAGAGGGGACAGGCCCCCACCAAGTGGGCTGCAAGAACGGTGTTGGGCGACGTGTATATGCACATGGCAGGTTGGCCACTCAAACAGACCGACAAATATGCTGCGGCTGCCGAGCAGTTGAAGAAGGTCATCGACGAGGGCCCACACAGCCTCGTGAAGGAGTACAAAACCCTGTGGTTGAAGAACAGCTGCTACGACAAAACCGAGCACATCTTTGCGCTCCACCACTCGCTATCCTACCTGCCCAGCCAATATGCAATCTCCTATCTCGGTTACGAGGAGGACGGCTGGTCGGACTATGCAGCAGACCCCGTGTTCTTTGCAAACTACCCCAACGACAAGCGCAAAGAGTTCTGCTTCACAACCGAAACAATCGATAAAACATCCAAGAAGACCATCACTTGGCAGAACTTCGGCCCCAAGGCTCCCTACATCCGCAAGTATCGCAACTTTGGTGGTTGCGCAACCTACGGTATCGAGGGCGACAACAGCAAGAAGAGTCAGCTCTCGGAGGGTATCACCCCCATATATCGCTATGCCGACGTGCTTCTGCTCTATGCCGAGGCAAGTGTGAAGGCAACGGGCCAAGTGAGCACCCTCGCCTACGACTGCATCAACCAGGTGCGTGATAGGGCCTTTGGCGACACCACCCACCGACTCTCGGGCCTCTCGGCTCCCGAATTTGAGAAGGCCGTCTTTGACGAGTATGGTTGGGAGAATGTCTTTGAGTTCAAGCGTTGGTTCCAACTTGTCAGGACAGAGATGGTGGATGAGATGGTGAGCAAAAACACCGCCGTTGAGGCACGCCTGAACGTAAACCACCAGAACTACCTCTTCCCTCTCCCCGCAAGGCAGTGCCAACTGCGTGGCTGGCAGAACAACCCCGGTTACTAATTCACCTCGCAACAAACAAAACCACAAAGAGAGATGAAAAAGATTGTCAAAGCTTTGATATTGGGCCTCGTGGTGATGTGTGCGGCCTCGTGTGTGGAGCAGGAGCCCCTGCGCACCAAGCCGTTCCACATCTACGACCGACTCAACTATCCCGGTAAGCCCGACCTTTCGGAACTGAAACTCTCGCCCCTGGAACTCTTCTATGAGTCGAGTCTGTTGACCAACGACGAGATTGACCACGAGAAGGTAGCCAAGGCCGTAGCCAAAGCCAAAGAGAGTGGCGTGTTGGCCGTGTGTACCGACATTGAGTCGTGGTATTGGGCCATCAACGGCCGTTCGGAGAGTTACGTCAAGGAGGGACTAAAAGAGGTCTTTGATGCCTTCAAGGCTGAGATTCCGGGCGCAAGGGTCGGCAACTATGGTGTACCCATCGGCACTCTCTGCATCCTCCGCTATGTGGAAACAATGAAGGACACCACCGAGGAGGAGAAGATTGCACGTTGGAAGAGGGACAACAACCGACTGCCTGCCGGTGAGGTGTGCGACGTGTTGTACCCCTGCTTCTATGCGATGACCCCCGACGTGGAGCAATGGGAGAAAGACCTTGTAACCACCGTTGAGTACATCAGGGAACACTACCCCGACAAGGAGATTGTGGGCTACCTCTGGCCACAGTACTACGATTGGAAGACCAACCCATATTATATGCAGGTCATCAGCGAGGAGAACTTCCTTACAATGTTGGAGGCCTCCTACAAATACCTCGACGGAGTTGTACTCTGGGCCCACGGGCGCAGCCATAGGGACTACGACAGCCCCAAGATTGAGTGGCAGGACGAGCGCATCCAAGGCATTGAACGAGCCATCAGAACTTTTGTAACAAACCACTACAACAACATAGAATTGGATATCAACAACTAAAAACTAATCACTCAAAAACAACAAAACCATGAAACTTACGAATCTCAGATGGCTCAGTGCCATCGCAGCAATGATTCTTGCTTTGGCAGGATGTAAGGACCCCGAGCCAGACGGCCCCGGTCGTGTACCCGAAGGTGGTGGCGAGGATGGCCCCAGCGGCACTACCAAGGAGTTTGTAATCTACGATGGTTTGCACTACAACGGCAAACCCGACTTGCAGGATGATAAAATTTCTCCTTTCAGCCTTATCTATGAGGCTTTTCTGCTGACCAACGGCGAGTTGGACGCAGCTAAAATAAACCAGCAGATTAACATCCTGAAACTCACCGGTGTAAACACCATCAGCCTCGACATTGAGGAGTGGTATAGCACCCGTGATGAGGCCGGCATCAAAGAGGGCCTTACCACCGTGTTCAATATGTTCAAGGAGGCTCTGCCCGGTTGCAACATCGGTAACTATGGTATTCCCGTTGCCGACCTCAATGTTCACCGTGGTTATAGGCCCACCTTGTCGGAGGAGGAGATTATCGAGGGTTGGAAAGCAAGTGGCAATAAACGCCTCTCCGTTGGCGAGGTGTGCGACGTGTTGTATCCCTCGCTCTATGCCTACTCTTCGGATATGGACCAATGGGTGGAGGACTTGAAGACCACCGTTGCCTACATCAAGCAACACTACCCCAACAAGAAGATTGTGGGTTACATCTGGCCTCAGTACTACAACCACAAAGAGAACCCCGAGTATCAGCAGTTCATCACCGGCGAGAAAGCAACCCAGATGTTGGATGCCTGCTATGAGTACCTCGACGGTATCGCACTGTGGTCGCACGGTAAGGACGAGAACGACCAGGAGGTTGCTTGGAACGACCCCAGGGTACAGGAGTTCTACGGCGCAGTGAAGGCTCTCATCAACAAACACTACGACAACATCGTTCTCGACTTGGCCGAGAGTGCTTCTCTCGAACCCCGTGAGCCGAGCGAGTTTGTCATCTACGATGCACTCAACTTTGGTAACAAACCCGCCGATATGCGTCCCTATGGTATGTCGCCCATCAACTACATCAAGTATGGCGACGTTTCGGTGGCCGAGAAGCTCAACGACATCAACGAGCCCGACCTCGACAAGATTGCCCACGTTGCCAAGAATGTGAAGAACATCACCATCTTCTCGCAGGGCAACTGGATTGCAGACCGTAGCAGCGCAAATGTGATTATGGACCAGCGTTTCAAGACGGTTCACGACACCTTCAAGGAGAACAACGCCGAGGCTATCTTGGGCTTTGGTGGCGTTGGCCCCACCGCACTCACCCAGATTGAGGGACAGTATCACTACGAAACCGAGTTTGCCCGCAAGGATAGCTGGTTGAGGTATGCTGTTGAGCCCACCCGTGTTCTGCGTCAGTATGCCGACGTGCTCGTGCCCGTTGTGAATATGATTGACGACGACCTCAACTATTGGAAGGACGACTGTATGCAGGTGTTCAGCGAGGCCGCCTATGGTAGGAACCAGAAGAAGGTGTATGCACTCATCGAGACCACCTACACCGGCGACAAAACCCACCCCGAGACCTTTGCCGAGTGTGGCCAACCCATCAAGGAGGAGACCTTCTTGGCAGGCTTGGAGCACTTGTGGCAATACTGCGATGGTATCATCATTGTTGGCGGTGGCGGCAGCTCTTGGGATGAGAACAACGCCATTGTGAAGGCCATCAAGACCTTCTATGAGAACCACAAGAGCGTAATCGACAAGACTCTGCCCGCAGAGTACAAGGTGGACGTGATTCCCGAGTATGCACCCGAGCAGGGTGGCGATGACGAGGGCGATGACGAGGGCCAGACCGGTGCAATCGTCGCAAATGGCGACTTCGAGACCATTCCCGAAGTTACCTCCACCGCCCCCGCACTCCACGCCAACGATGTTGTGAAGTTGCCCCGTGTGAAGAGCTTCTTCGACCCCACCTTCCAGACCAACCACCCCACCCTTGCAGCCAACACCATCGTTGGTGAGGGCCAATGGTTCCTACGCTTCTTTGCAGGCGGATGGCACTGGTTTGCCTACATCGATGGTCCCGAGATGGGCTACACCGCATCGGGCGCATCGGTTGCCCACGGTGGCAAGCAGTCGTTGGGCCTCTATGCTACCGATGGTCGCCTTTCGAAAGATCTCGACAACTTCAAACACTACACCAATAACAATATGCACCACCTGATGAGTGCTGGTCAGAAGATTTCGTTGGACGACACTAAGACCTACACCTTGAAGTTCTGGTACTACCTGCCCTCGAAGACTTGGCAGAACAAGGATAATGGAGCCAAGACCATCACCGCAGGTATTGTTTCGAGCTCCGGTGCTAATGTCTATACCGACTACACCTACGAGGAGAGCATCACCATCGAGAAGAAAGACGAGTGGGTTGAGTACACTATGACCCTCGACCTTCCGAAGATTATCGAGGCCAACCCCGGTAAGAGCTTCAAGAACGCAGTTCTGTTCTTCTCTCTTACTCCCGAGTTCAACGATGCACTCACCACCATCAGGTGCCAGGTAAACATCGACGATGTAACTATAACTGTGAAATAAGCAGGCACACACGCAATCCTAAAACAGAGGCTGTTGGCCGACAACCACAAGGTTGTCGGCCATAGCCGTCAAAACACAAAAAACATTTTTTCTATGGAAATCAAAAGACTTTATGAGAGCCCCGACCTATACGTTGAGGAGGTTGAGCTGAACGAGGGTATTGCAGTCAGCCCCACTGCCGAGATTGAATACTTCGAAGAAGAGGACTACACTTGGGTACACTAAAAAACGGAGAATGAACGCTATGAAAAAACTTTATACTTTGGCATTGGCCGCAGTGGCAGCCTTTGCATTTGTCGGTTGCGAGAACGACAATATGGACAACATCAAGGATAATGGACCCGCTATGAATGGTAGCGAGGTTATATTCACCGCTTCGCTCGACGCAGTAGTCCGCACAACTCCCTCCGCAGGTGGTGCTGTGGCTTGGACAGAGGACGACACCATTGGTGTATGGGACGGTACCAACTATGTGAATGCCACCATCAAAGAGGTGAGTGGTGCAAGTGTTAAGTTTAGTGCCGTTGTGGACCCCGAAGCTGAGTCCTATGTGGCAGTAACCCCCGCCGATGCGTGGAACGCCGCTGCCGGCGACAAGGTGGTGCTCAACTTCCCCACCACCCAGAGCGCAGGCAAACAGATTGTCAGCGTTGCTGCCATCAGCGACCCCGCCACCCCCGCCGTCTTCAAAAACACCAGCAACCTGCTCCGCTTCACGGTGAAGAAGGAGGCTGTGAAGTATGCAAAATTGGAGGGTAGGAATGGTGAGAAATTTGGTGCCACTGTTGAGGTTGACCCCGCAACCGGTGTGGGTAGCGCAGCCACAGGCTCGGCAACCGAGATTGTTATCCCCATCACCACGGGTGAGAACTTCGTTGCTCTTCCCCAGGGCGTAAACCTCTCGCAGGGCTACACCATCACCCTCTATGGCGACGAGGCTATGACCGACTATCAGGGCGAGGTTTACTCGTCGGGTGCCATTGCCCTCGACCGCAACCAACAGCGCCACTTGGGCGTGATTGACGGTTGGATTGACAACTGGAAACTCTGGCAGGCCGGCAAGTCCATCACCATCGCAGGCGTTGAGTACAGCAAGACCAGCACCGGCGTTGCAGGCGAGTTGCTCCAAACCAATGGCGCAGACTTCAACTTCAAGGCCCTCAACCCTAACGATGGCAACAAGGAATATCTCTATGGTCGCACCGGCACCCTTGTTTACTTCCTCGAAGAGGTGGGTGATTACAAATTCACATCCAGCACATTCCTCAATATTGGTAGTGCCTCTGCTGAAGCCAACATCATTTTGTGCAGCCGCTACGACAATGCTCCCGTTACTTACGAAAGCAAACGCAATTTCTCCATAGTGAATGGTGGTATGTCCATTAAGGGTGTGAATTTCACCACTTCGACCGCCATCACCGACGCTTCGTTGTTCCGTACCTACAATGTGAAACAGCACACCAAATTGCACTTTGACAATTGCGGGTTCAAATTTGTTGACACCAAGAATATCTTCATTTCGGCAAACCACGCATCTAATATGCACGGTATCAAGAGTGTGAAGGTTGTGAACTCTCGTATCAATTTGGCAACCACGACCAAGGTACACTTCCTTTACACTGCAAGCAATCCCTTCTTGAATGAATATGAAGAGGTTGAGTTCTCCAACAACACCATTTGGAACTCCATCGGACAGAGCGAAATTCTCTTGTTCTCATCGAGTGGAACGAAGCCTACAACCGGCACTCAGCAGACAGACTACATTCTCAACAACAACACCTTCTACAATGTGGCTCCCTACTGCTATCAGTCGAACACAATGAAGAGCTTCACCGCAAAGGATAACATCTTCTGCGCTGCAAGCAAGCCCAACGGCAGCCACATTATGGCCTATGCTTTGGACACCACCGAGTTCCCCTACACCATCGAAGGCAATGTGTCGGATACCAATATGGGCGTGTACTACTTCAATCCCAACTCGGGTGCCTACAAGGCTCTCAAAACTTTTGTAACCAAGAGTGGTAGCGCAAGTACCTACTTGAAGACCATCGACGTTGAGAAGGGTATCTTCGAGCAGACCGAGGCCTACAAGGACAAAGGTGCACAGAAGCTTTTCTAAAATGAGTAACAGTGTTTGGAATGTGAGCACAAAACTGAGTTATTAACAATAATTATTAACTTTGCTCTACAAACTACACGAACGCAAACAAAACAGACTAAACTATGATGCACAAACTTTTCAAAATAGGGTTGGCTGCGTTGGTCGCCACCGTGGTATGCACCGCAAGTGCGCAACAACAGCAACAAGAGTGTCCACTCATCCCAAAGCCGGTGGAGGCTATGGCTGTGGATGCATCCTTCACGCTCGACAACCGCACGGCAATACTCTATGACGAAGAGTTTGCACAACAAGCACAGCTGCTCCAAGGAGAACTCTTGGCGCAGTGTGGCATCTCTCCCATTCTCAATCCCGAAGGCCCCCAAAAGGGGCTTTCGGGAACGAGAATCGTTCTACAACGCGCAAAAAAACTCGGTGAGGAGGCCTACACTCTCCACATCGACAACAGCGTAATCACCCTCCAAGCATCCGAGCGCAAGGGTATGATTAACGCCACAATGTCGCTCCTGCAACTCGCAAGGCTCGCCTATCACACCTCCAAGGGTTACATCAGCAGAGATACTTGGAACCCATTCTACTACAACGACGCTCTCAACGCCAAACCACAAGAGGAAAAAATCACCCTGCAAGGTTGGCACATCAGCGACTCGCCACGCTTCTCTTGGCGAGGTTTTATGCTCGACGAGGCAAGGCACTTCTTTGGCAAAAAGAAGGTGAAACAACTCATCGACTACATGGCTCTCTACAAACTCAACCGCCTGCATTGGCACCTATCCGACGAGCAGGGGTGGAGAGTGGAAATCAAAGCCTATCCCAAATTGGCACTCATCGGTGGCATTGGGCACAACACAGACCCCTTTGCTCCGGCTCAATACTACACACAGGACGAAGTGCGTGAAATCGTTGCCTACGCCTACGAGCGTGGCATTGAGATTCTCCCCGAGATTGATATGCCCGGACACGCTACCGCAATGGTCAAGGCCTATCCCGAATTTAGCGGCGGCGCAAAAGGCTCACGCAAGCCCAACTACACACTCAACCCCGGCAAAGAGGAGCTATATTACTTCATCAACCGAATACTCAAAGAGGTCGATGCGCTCTTCCCATTCCAAACCATCCACATCGGCGGCGACGAGCTCAAAGATGGTAACAGCGTGTGGAACGACAATGCCGACATTCAGGCTCTGATGAAGCGTAAAAACCTCACCTCTTTCCTCGACGTGGAGCACTACTTTGCACACCGTGTGGCCGACTCGCTCTTCCAGATGAACAACCGCATTGCTGCGTGGGACGAGCTCGCAGGTCTTGACCTGCCCAACGACAAGACCATCATCTATGCGTGGAGGCCCGACAAACTCGAAATGCTACGCAAGGCTGTGGAGAAGGACTACAACATTGTTTTCTCCCCACGTAAGCCGATGTATTTCGACTACGCCCAAGACTCGCTCCAAGTGCACGGTGTGGGTTGGAAGAAGTTTGGCGTGAACTCCTACCGTAAGGTCTACGATTGGGACTACTCCACTTTTGACGTAGACTTCTCCAAGGGTGGTAAGATTCTTGGCATTCAGGCCAATATGTGGACCGAGAGGGTGGACACCCCCGATCGATTGGACTACCTCGTCTATCCTCGCATCATCGCCCTTGCGGAGAACGCTTGGACCGCACGAGAGCAGAAAGATATTGAGAATTTCGACCTGAGGCTCAAAGAACAATTCCGCCTACTGAGGGCCGACGACATCTATTTCAACAACCCCTTCGACCCCACGGAACACGGCGAGCCCCCATTCTAAACCACAGAGATAAGCAAACACAAAACAGATAGCAAGCAATGTTATTACGAGAGTTTAGTAAAGAGACGATGCGCGTGTGTATCTACGACAGCCGTCGTGCTATGGGCCTTGGTGCTGCAGAGGAAGCCGTGGCCTATGTTAAGGATTTGTTGTCCCGCAAGGATGAGGTTAACATCATCTTTGCTGCGGCACCTTCACAGAACGAGTTTTTGGAGGCGGTGGCCTCATCCGACATCGACTGG
>JBGUSZ010000068.1:0-11500 GCA_045132795.1 Tidjanibacter sp.
TGAGTGTATCGAGGGAGTTGTCCAAAAAGTTTGAACAGACCGTGCGTGGCACCATTGCAGAAGTTATTGCCCACTTTGAGGCTCACCCACCAAAGGGCGAATTTGTGATGGTAGTGGAGGGCGCAAATGGCAAAGATAGCAAGGACGAGGTTGAAGATAACGAGTAGGATAGTATGGAAGAATTGAAAGATAGAGTGGTTGAAAATAGCGCCGCAGATAGTGCCCCCGTTGTTCCTGTTGTAGCAGACGGAGAAGATGGTGCTCACACAGAGAAAAAGCATTTCAGCCTAACGGCCATAATGCGTAACCTTTGGTATAATACCCGCAACTTTATGAAGGGGCGCTTCGATCTTAAAGAGGATAGTGCCCCCCAAGTGGAGGTTGTCGAGGGCGTGCGTAAGGGTATTGACTTCAAGGGTACAAACCTTTGGGTATTGATGTTTGCGGTCTTTATCGCTTCGTTGGGCCTGAATGTCAACTCTACGGCCGTAATCATTGGTGCAATGTTGGTGTCGCCACTTATGGGACCAATTACGGGCGTGGGTTTGTCGCTGGGTATCAACGACTTTGATATGCTCAAATCGGCTTGGCGCAACTTCCTGCTGATGGTGGTTGTGAGCCTCATTACCAGCACGGCCTATTTCCTGCTTTCGCCCATCTCTACGGCCCAAAGCGAACTTTTGGCCCGCACAACTCCCACCACCTACGATGTGTTGATTGCCTTCTTTGGAGGCTTGGCAGGAATGGTGGCTCAGACTCGTAAGGATAAGGCTGTTACGGTGGTGTCGGGTGTGGCTATTGCTACGGCCCTTATGCCTCCTTTGTGTACGGCAGGTTTTGGATTGGCTACGGGTAATCTACACTTCTTCTTTGGTGCGCTCTATCTGTTCACCATCAATGCTGTGTTCATTGCAGTGGCAACCTATGTCGTGGTGCTATTGTTGCGCTATGAGAAAAAGACCGCTTTGGATCCTGCACAACAGAAGAAACACACTCGCTATATGACGCTCATTGTTGTCCTTGTAGGTGTTCCGAGCATTCTGTTTGGTGCTCACATTGTACGCCGTACAGCCTTTGAGGAGAGTGTTGATAGGTATGTGAGCAAGGTATTCCAATTCAACAAAACGATGATTGTGGACTACACAAAGGATTTCCACTACGAGGGTAAAAACTCCAAGGTGGAGATACGTCTTGTTGGCGAGCCTCTCTCGGAGGATGTGATTGATAATGCTCGTGCGCAGATGAATGACTACGGCCTATATAATACCGAACTTGTGGTTAAGCAGGCGGAGAACGATGGTAAACTCGACATCAGTAGGCTACAAATGAGCTATGCCGACATCATTGAGGAGAAAAATAAGGTTATTCGCAGGTTGGAAAATCGCCTTGCGGCAGTAACTCCCATTGATACACTCTCTTCGGCCGACATTTCGCGCGAGATGACACACGTTGTGGATAATGTGGCTTCGGTATCGCTGTCCAAACACACGGCTTATGCCAATGGTAAACCGAGTGGAACCTATGTTGTGGCGGTGGTGAAACCCGCTGATACGCTTCGCCCGCTCGACCTTGACCGCATCAAATTGTGGCTCTCTGTGAGGACAAAGAGTGCTGATGTGAGGGTGATTGAGGAGTAGAAACAAAAGGTGTAGAACTATGAAGAAACCAATGAATAAGGGGAATATTTTGTCGTCTATCTGGTGTGGTATACTCATTGGATTGGGTGGGCTTGGCAACCTGATGGTTGGAGGTATCCCGGGAGCACTACTGTTTGCCTTTGGTCTGTGCTCGGTGGTTCTCTCCGGCAATAGGTGCCTGTATACCGGTTGGGCAGGGCGATTTGATTTTAGAAGTAGTGGGGAGTGGCTAAACCTTTTGGCGATGCTTCTTTTGAATGGCGTTGGATGTGCTGTTGTCGCATACATAGCCTCTAAAACCACTGCGGATTGCAGTTCTATTGTTCAAAGCAGAACGATATCGCCTTTGTTGGATGTTGGACTGAAAGCCGTTCTCACGGGAGTTATAATGCACGTTTGCGTGTGGGCCTACAAGACGAAACAGACGTTTGTACCAATTCTCATTGGTGTCCCTTTGTTCATTCTGTGTGGTTTGCCGCACTGTGTGGCAGACATATTCTATTATGCGCTGGATATGGTCCGTAATGGAGCCAACTGTGGGGTTATCCTCCCGTGGGTGGTGTCGGTTGCCGGAAACCTTGTGGGATGCAATGTACCCAGAATATTGGGTGTGTGTGAAGAGTAGTCATTAGGATATAATATAGTGTGAATGTAATGGCAGAGAAAAAGAATAAAGATGGTATGAACTTCGGACAGAAGATTCTCTATTGGTTGCTGTTGGGTGTGTGCAAGCTCATTGGCTTGTTGCCCTACGTGGTGCTCTACTATATGTTGGCCCCCATTATCTACTTTTTCCTATATTGGGTGCTGCGCTATCGCGTCAAAGTGGTGCGTGCCAACCTTGCAAACTCCTTCCCTGAAAAGAGCGAAGAGGAGAGGTGGGAGATTGAGCGCCGATTCTATAAACACCTGTCGGAAATATTTGTGGATGTGATAGATATGACAAGCATCACACCCCGCCAACTCAAACGTCGTATGCACATCGAGAACCTCGAAGAGTTTGATAACGAGGTTGGTAAGAAAGATTGGGTGGCAGCTTTGGCACACTACGGCGAGTGGGAGTATTTCTCCGTCTATGCCATCGACCACCACTACCATAATCTTGGTGTCTACCACCCATTGAAGAGCAAGGTTATGGACGCCTTTATGATACATATGCGTACACGACTTGGTATGGAGGTGGTGCCGATGTTTGGCCTCGGTAGGAGGGTGTTGCAGTGTAAGAAAGTGGGCGAACAGATGGCTCTTGGACTGATTGCCGACCAGAGCGCCTATGAGAATACCAGCGACCACAAGTGGCGCACATTCCTCAATCAGCCGGCTCTGTTCTTCGGAGGTATGGGCCACTATGCCAAGAGGTTTGGTATGCCTGTCTATTTCCTCGAAATCGACGAGCGTAAGCCCTCCTACTACACTTGCCGCTTTGTGCAACTATATGATGGTGTGGAGGATATTCCCGAAACGGAGATTATGGACCGCTATGTGGCTAAGTTGGAGGAGATGATACGCCGCAGGCCCGAGCTGTGGCTCTGGTCGCACAAGCGCTGGAAAGTGAAACCGCCGAAGGACGCGGTGATATATTAGTTGACCGTCGACCATTGACTGACGCACTTCGACCGTCCACCGACAATTAAAAATATCCTTCCTAACTCACGGGTATCTTTTTTGTTACCCGAGAAAAATGGTTACTAATCAGGCTAATGGCTAATGGCTAACGGCTAAAAGCAACAATAAGAATGACCACCAAAGTTGTCATACTCAATTGGAATGGCGAGGAGTTTCTGCAGAAATTCCTCCCCACGGTTGTGAGCACCATTCCTGCTGATGTGGGCGTTGTTGTGGCCGATAATGGCTCCACCGATGGCTCCGAGAGAGTGGTTGGGGAAGTGAATGTCATCCTGCCAACCGATAGGAATGGGGTGGAGTGGTTGCCGCTGGGCGAAAACTTTGGCTTTGCAGAGGGCTACAATAGGGCTTTGGCGAGGATTGAGGCCGATGTGTTTGTGCTTTTGAATAGCGACGTGGAGCCTCGTAACGGGTGGCTCAATCCCCTGCTGGACTACCTCGATGAACACCCCGACGTGGCGGCTGTGCAACCCAAAATACTTGCTTACGCACAGCCCACTCACTTTGAATATGCCGGTGCTGCGGGAGGTTACATCGACCGCTATGGCTACCCTTTCTGCCGAGGTCGCATAATGCAGACCACCGAGCAGGATTGTGGACAGTATGACGACACGAAGGAGGTCTTTTGGACCAGCGGAGCGTGTATGGCCATCAGGGCCGAAGCCTACCGCAGTGTGGGCGGGTTGGATGGCGATTTCTTCGCCCATATGGAGGAGATAGACCTCTGTTGGAGGTTGCAACTGCGAGGCTGGAAAGTGGCGGTTGTGCCTCAGGGTGAGGTGTTGCACGTTGGTGGCGGAACGCTGCCCAACAACTCGCCGAGGAAGATTTATCTCAACTTCCGCAATTCACTCTGTATGCTCCATAAGTGTCTGCCCGAAAGCGAGTTGTGGCGATTGAAGGTGAGAATGATGATGGACAAACTCTCAATGTTTGTCTATCGCTTGGGCGGTCAGAAGGAGTTTGCCGAGCAGGTGGCAAGGGCTCATAGGGACTACCGCACGATGCGCCCTGCGCTGGATGCAAAGCGTGCTGAGGTGTGGCGTGAGGCGGTGGTGCGTGAACCACACACCATCTGGAGGGGCTGGATAGTGTGGCGCACGATGATTTGCCGAAAGAAGACGTTCAAGGGAATTAAAAAATAGGGTAGTGATGCCAAATAAAACAAAGTAAAGGCGCTGTGATGTACAGCGCCTTTTGCTTTGTTTGGGAGTGTGGTTAAACAAACCCACTCAACTGTGTGCTTTCATTGCTCTGCTCTAAAAGTCGTAGCCAAAGATGTATGAGGCATAACCTTTCCAACCTGCGGCAGTTCTGTAAGCCTCCACGCTCGCATGAGGCACATAAATATATAGTTCTGAGGAGTCGCTATCAAAGGCTTTCCACCCTGAGACTGATACTGCTGTCGGTGGAGTTGTGGGTCTGCAATAAACTGTTGTCAGCGAGTCACATCCATAGAATGCCGCGTATCCAATCGTAGTAACGCTGTCGGGAATAGTGATGCTTGTCAGCGAGGTGCAATCATAGAATGCACTATTTCCAATCGAATTAACGCTGTCGGGAATAGTAATACTTGTCAGCGAGGTGCATTGATCGAATGCATAAACTCCAATCGAAGTGACGCCATTTCCAATGGTGGTGCTTGTCAGCGAGGTACAACAAGCGAATGTATAACCTCCAATCGAAGTGACGCCGTCGGGAATAGTAATGCTTGTCAGCGAGGTGCAATAACAGAATGCAACATCTCCAATCGAAGTAACGCTGTCGGGAATGGTAACACTTGTCAGCGAGGTGCAATAATTGAATGCATCATATCCAATCGAAGTAACACTGTCGGGAATAGTAACACTTGTCAGCGAGGTGCAACCAGAGAATGCATTATCTCCAATCGAGGTGACGCTGTCGGGAATGGTGTATTCGGTGAGTCCTGCGGGGGCAAAATAGTTTAACACCCCTTCTACTATCAAGCAACGACCATCATCCGACGCAAATTTACCTTGAAAGTTTGTCAGCGAGGTGCAACCTGCGAATGCAAAATGTCCAATCGAAGTAACGCTGTCGGGAATGGTGATGCTTGTCAGCGAGGTGCAACCAGAGAATGCAGACCATCCAATCGAAGTAACGCTGTCGGGAATGGTGATACTTGTCAGCGAGGTGCATCCCTCGAATGCCCTATCTCCAATCGAAGTAACATCGCCACTGAAAGTTATGATACCTTTGCCATTAGTGTAGATGTTTGATTCAATTTTTACACCGAAGGCAGATGTTTTAGGGGTTATAGCCTTGGAATCGGTCGAGGTGTACCAAATTTCATTTGCGGGTTGATGTATCAAAGGAATGGTGATTACCGAGCCATCTGCGAGGGTGAAATAGACATTCTCCTCGTCCCAAGTGACACTCTGGAAGAATGAGTCGCCATCTTCGCCTTTCTCTCCCTGTGCACCGGTGTCGCCCTTGTCGCCTTTCTCTCCCTGCGCACCCTGCTCTCCGGTGTCGCCCTTGTCGCCTTTGTCACCCTTATCGCCTTGTGCGCCGGTGTCGCCCTTGTCGCCCTTTGCACCATCTTTGATAACGGCGGTAGTGCCGTCGGAGAAGGTGATGGTGTAGCCCTCGGCGGTGTCGGTTATGGCTGTGATGGTCAGTTTGTTGGCAAGCGCATTGAGCAGAGCCTGCTGTGCGTCAATCTGCTCCTGCATCTTCTCTTGCTCCTCTTCGAGGTCGTTGATTGCGTCCCACATGCCCGTTGTGTCCACCTGCGAGCAACCCACAAATGCCAAAGTCAAGGCTGTGGCGAAAATAAGTAGAAGTTTTTTCATTTTTAGTGAAAATATCAGTGTAAAAACATAGTCTACATTCTTACCGTAGTGAAAAATGTTACCACAAAGTTAGTGAACTTTTTGTGAAATGGGAGAGGTGAGGGTGAAAATGTGGGTAAAATAGGGGCAAAGAGTGAGAAAAAGTGGGCAAAAGGGGCGGTTGTCTGCAAAAAATGTGTACCTTTGTGGGAATTATTTTCTTTTTCATAGAATATGAAAATAGCGATTGCCCAATTAAACTACACTGTCGGTAATTTTGAGCACAACAAATTCAAGATTATTGACGCTATATCCCAAGCAAAACAGGAGGGTGCAGACCTTGTTGTCTTTGCCGAAAGTGCCATCAGCGGTGCGCCCGCATATTCACTCCTCGCACGTTACAACTTCCTCGACCAAGCCGAAGAAACACTTGTGGAAATCGCCGCTTTCTGCGACGACATTGCTGTCCTCGTGGGTATGCCCGTGATGCAGGATGGAGGAACATACAGCGCAGCTGCCTACATCAAAAACCGTAAGATACTCCGATACATAACCAAAAAGAATAAAGTATCCGATGTGGATGCCGCCTACATCAGTGTGGGTAAGGGTGTGGAGTATGTGAAAATTGCAGGCGAGAAGGTTGCTGTGGTCCTCGGTGGTGATATCTACAACGAGGCCGCCTATTCGGATGCAGACACGGTTGTCGTTCTCGGCGCAGACCGATACTCACAAGGACGCATCGAGCGTCGTTACGATATTCTCGCCAGCAAAGCCTATATGGCCGATGCGACGTTGGTGTACGTAAACCAGATTGGTGGCTCGGAGGAGATTGTCTACGATGGCTCGTCGGCCGTGTTTGATGCCAAAGGTAAGGCTATCTCGCTGCTCGGTAGCTTTGTGGAGGAGATTGCCTTTGTGGACACCAAAGCAGAAAACGCAGAGGTGGAGATTCCCTATCAGGACAAAATCGCCAACGTACACAGCGCACTCCGCTTGGCCATTGGCGACTATTTCGACAAGAAGAATTTGGGCAAGGCTTGCTTGGTGCTCTCGGGAGGTATCGACTCCTCGGTGGGTGCCGTGCTGCTGGTTGATGCGCTGGGTGCCGATAGGGTGGTGGCGTTGCAGATGCCTACGAAATATTCCAACGATCACTCCGCTTCGGATGCAGAGACGTTGGCAGGCACCCTGGGCATTGAGCTGGTAACGGTACCTCTGAACGACATCTATCGCAGTAGTCTGGACACCATCATCGCTGCTATCGGTGAACCCGATTCGCAACGATTGGAGGATAACTTCCGTATGCGTTTGCGCACCACGCTCCTTATGGCTGTGTGTGAGAAGAGGGGCCTTGTGCCCATCAATACTGCCAACAAGACCGAGCTTGCCATTGGTGCTCTCACCCTCTATGGCGACACGGCAGGTGTTATCAGTATCCTAGGCGACCTCTACAAGAGTGATGTCTTTGCTATGGCTCGCCACCTTAATGCCGCGCAGAGTGTTATTCCCGAGAATATTATGCTGAAACATCCTTCGGCAGAACTACACGTTGACAAAGAAGAAGAGCCTCTACCTTCCTACGAAGAGATTGATGCAGTGCTTTACCGTTTGTTGGAGCGTTGGCAGAGTAGGGACGAGATTATTGAGGCCGGCTTCGAGGAAGAGCTCGTTGATAGGGTGCGATACCTGATGTATGACGCACTCAATCGCATCTATCAGTTCTGCCCGATTGTGGAACTTTCGACAATGCCGTTGGATAAGAGTTATGTTGACCTGCCCAAAGGACAACAATAGGAATTCAAAATTCAAAATTCAAAATTCAAAATTCAAAATCACCACGATACTAACCTTATGGCGAAGATAATGGAACACGAGGCCGAAATCGTAGAGATTTGTGCCGAAGAGAAACGCATAGAGGCCGAGATGATTGTGAGCAGTGCTTGCGGTGGTTGCAAGGCCAAAGAGATTTGCGGTAAGAGCGAGAGCCAACGCCGCAGAGTAACCATCTACAACGACCACCCCGAACTCTACGAGGTGGGCCAACAGATTACGGTCTACATTGAGGAGGTGATGGGCATCAAAGCGGTGCTCTATTCCTACATTGCTCCCTTTGTGCTGATGTTGATTGCCCTGTTCGTAACCAATCCGCTGGGTGAATTAGTGTCGGGACTGTCGGCATTGGGCGTGTGTGCACTCTATTATGTAGTGCTGGCATTCTTCCGCAAGAGACTCGAAAAGGTCATTGTATTCCGCATCAAACCTCCCTATCTGTCGTAGTGGTGAGGTTAGCATAGATGAAGACAACAACACAAAACTAAACATAAACTAAACAAAAAACATCTAATCTGTAATGGGAAATTTGTTGTATACCGTGTTGGTCATTAGTGGACTTGGTGCTCTGTTGGCACTGTTGCTCTTCTTGGTGGCCAAGAAGTTTAAGGTAGAGGAAGACCCACGTATTGATGAGGTCGAGAAGAAGTTGCCCGGAGCAAACTGTGGCGGTTGCGGTTTCGCAGGCTGCCGTGGTATGGCCGAGGCATTGGTGAAGGAGGACGATATCTCGTCGCTCTACTGTCCCGTTGGTGGTGGTGAGTGTATGAAACTTATTGCTGCCTATCTGGGTAAGGTAGCTGCCGAGAAGGAACCGCAGGTTGCTGTGGTTCGTTGTGCAGGTAGCTGCGAGAACCGTCCGAGGACAAACGTCTATGATGGTGCCACTTCGTGTGCTGTGGCTGCATCGTTGTATGCCGGTAACACGGGCTGTGCTTTTGGCTGTATCGGCTTGGGCGATTGCGTTGCCAAGTGCGACTTTGGCGCATTGAAGATGAATCCCGAAACGGGCCTGCCCGAGGTGGACGAGGAGAAGTGTACTGCTTGTGGTGCTTGTGTGAAGGCTTGTCCCAAGATTGTTATCGAATTGAGGAAGAAAGCACCCAAGGGCCGCAAGATTTATGTTTCGTGCGTAAACAAGGACAAAGGTGCTGTTGCTCGCAAGGCTTGTAAGGTGGCTTGTATCGGTTGTGGCAAGTGTGCCAAGGTTTGTGCTCACGGAGCTATCACTGTTGAGAATAACCTCGCCTATATCGACTACACCAAGTGTAAGTTCTGCCGTAAGTGCGTGGCCGAGTGCCCCACAGGTGCTATTGTTGAGTTTGGTTTCCCCGCACGCAAACCCGCTGCGGAGGTAAAACCCGAAGCACCCAAGGCTGCTCCTTCACCCGAGAAGGTGGAGGCTCCCAAGGCAGAGGCAAATGTTGAAGTAAAAGAAACCGCTAAAACAGAGTAGAAGAGTATGAAAACATTTCCTATTGGCGGTATTCATCCGTCGGATAATAAACAATATAGTAAAGGTGCTGTTATCGAGCGATTCCCTCTGCCCAAAGTGGTTGTAATTCCTCTGGCACAGCACATTGGTGCACCTGCTGTGGCTTGTGTTGCCAAGGGCGACAAGGTGCTTGCCGGTCAGGTTATTGGTACCGCAGGTGGCTTTGTGTCGAGCAATATCCACTCTTCGGTGTCGGGTACGGTTACTGCCGTTGATGCCAAGGCCGATGCACAGGGCTTGATGAAACCTTGTGTGACCATTGCTGTAGAGGGCGATGAGTGGGTTGAGGGTGTTGATTTGAGCGACACTTTGATTAAGAACATCAACTTGGAGGCAAAGGAGATTGTTGCCAAAGTTACCGAGATGGGTATTGTTGGTATGGGTGGTGCAACCTTCCCTACCCACGTTAAACTCTCGGTGCCTCCCGGAAAGAAGGCAGAGTGCTTGATTATCAACGCTGTTGAGTGTGAACCATACCTTACGGCCGACTATCGTGTGATGCTTGAGAAAGGCGAGGAACTGCTGGTTGGTGCAAGGATTTTGGCCAAGGCCATTGGCGTAGATAAAATATATATAGGTGTGGAGAATAATAAGCCCGATGCAATTGCGGCTTTGAAGAAGTTGGCTGCTACCTATGTAGAGATTGAGGTTGTGCCTCTGAAAATGCGATACCCACAGGGTGGTGAGAAACAGCTGATTGCTGCCGTTACGGGCCGCCAGGTACCTAGCGGTGGCCTGCCTATCGACGTTGGTGCTGTGGTGCAGAACGTTGGTACTGCCTTGGCTGTTTATGAGGCTGTAATGAAGAATAAACCTTTGGTGGAGAGGGTAGTAACCGTTACAGGTTCAACTCTTGCTTCACCCAAGAACCTCCTCGTGAGGGTTGGTACTCCTATGAGCGAACTCATTGAGTATTGCGGTGGTTTGGAGGGCGTTGGTAAGGTTGTGGCCGGTGGTCCTATGATGGGCCGTGCGGTAAGCAACATCGACGCTCCTGTAACGAAGGGTACTTCGGGTGTGCTGTTGATTCCCACTGCCGAGTCGCTCCGCCAGAAACCCGACACCTGCATCCGCTGTGCCAAGTGTGTGGAGGCTTGTCCTATGGGCTTGGAGCCCTATCTGCTCTCGAAGATGTCGAAGAAGGAGATGTATGACGAGTGTGAGGCTCACAACATTGCCGACTGTATCGAGTGCGGTTGCTGTACGTTCAGTTGTCCTGCCTACCTTCCCCTTTTGGATTGGTTGCGTATCGGCAAGGGCGAGGTTATGAAACGTATGAGGGCAAGGGCCGCTGCGAAGAAATAAGTGAAGAAAAAGGAAACGTAAAAAATAAGATTATATGAGTACTCAAAAATTGGTAATTTCGCCTGCTCCGCACGTGCACGGTAGCAACGACACTCGCCGCATGATGGGCGATGTGCTGATTGCTCTGCTGCCTGCGTTGGTAGTGTCGGTGTTGGCCTACGGCTGGCAGGCATTTATCGTAACCGCTTTCTCGGTGGCCTGCTGCGTGCTGACAGAGTGGTTTATTCAGAAGTTTATGCTCAAAGGCCCCGCAACGCTGGGTAACCTTTCGGCAGTGGTAACAGGTGTGCTTTTGGCCTTCAACTTGCCCGCCAATATTCCTCTGGGCTTGATTGCTATTGGTGCAGTGGTTGCCATCGGTATCGGTAAGATGACCTTTGGTGGCTTGGGTAAAAACCCCTTCAACCCCGCATTGGTTGGCCGTGTGTTCTTGCTTATCGCATTCCCCGTTGCAATGACCACCTTCCCCGAGGCGGCAGGTGCAGTGAGTGGTGCTACTCCTCTGGCTGTGGCCAAGGAGGCACTCAAAACCGGCACTCCCGTTAGTGAGGTGATGCAGAATATTGACCTTGCGGCTATGAGCCTCGGTATGAAGAGTGGCTCGCTGGGTGAGATTTCGGCTTTGGCTCTGCTGTTGGGCTTTGTGTGGTTGCTTGTCAGGAGGGTTATTTCGTGGCACATTCCCGTAGTGGTATTGGGCACAATGGCCCTCATCTCGGGTATCGCTTGGGTGGCTGCTCCGGAGCAGTATATGAGCCCCTTGTTCCACTTGTTGAGCGGTGGTGCTGTGTTGGGTGCTGTGTTTATGGCAA
>JBGUSZ010000069.1:0-52211 GCA_045132795.1 Tidjanibacter sp.
CGACTGCGAGGAGTATGACCTCTACGGCAAAGTGGTTTATGAGAATTGAGAATTGAGAATTGAGAATTGAAAATTGAGGTGTGCCTACGGCACGAGTATTAAAAAAGACATCAGACGTTGGACGTTGGACGTTAGACGTTAGACTAAAAAAAACGCAAAGTGTGCGGCAAATGCAAGGCAGCGTCAGAATGACGCTTTCCCCATTTTGGTTGTGGTGCTATCGAGCGTTTATCAGCACCACCAAAAAAACGCAAAGTGCGGAGGGAATTTTGTGCCAAACAAGAAGGCGGGCCCGCAGTTTGCTTGCGCAAATGAGGAGCCCGCTTATCGCAGTGTAACGCCGCAGTTGCCGTGCAATCTGCGTTTTTTCAAGTTTTTTTATACGAATGGAAGCTTAACAACCTCCACCTTCAAAGGACGCTCACGAACAATAACGGTGAGCTGAGTACCAACGGCTGCATACTCGGTGGGAACATAACCCGTGCCAATGCCCACCTTCAAGCAAGGCGACATAGTACCCGACACGATGTTGCCGATGGGATTACCCTCACTGTCACCAATGGTGTAGCCCGCACGAGGAATACCCCTGTCAATCAACTTAATGCCCACAAGCTTGCGCTGCAAACCACCAGCTTTGAGAGCCTCCATCTTCTCGCGGTCAATGAAGTCCTTACCCTCAACAAACTTGGTAATCCAACCCAAGCCTGCCTCGATGGGCGAAGTGGTGTCGTCAATCTCGTGGCCATAGAGGCAGAAGCCTTTCTCCAAGCGGAGGGTATCGCGTGCACCCAGACCGATGTTTTTAAGTCCGAACTCCTCGCCTACACGCCACATCTCTTCCCAGAGGCGGTCGGCATCCTCGTTGGCGATGTAAATCTCGCAACCACCCGAGCCGGTGTAGCCGGTGGTTGAAAGGATAGCCTCGCAACCTGCCACCTTCAACTTCTTGAAGGTATAATATGGCATATCCTCAATGGGCTCCTCGCACATCTTCTGCACCATTTTCAGAGCCAGAGGACCCTGAATGGCGAGCTGGCAAATCTCGTCCGAAGCGTTGTAGAGCTGTTTACCGTGGCCTGCCTCCAAACCATAGGCCTTACCCTCGGCGCAGATGTGCGCCCAATCTTTGTCGGTGTTGGCTGCGTTAACAACCAAGAGGTAGGTCTGCTCGTCGACACGATAGACCAGCAGGTCATCCACAATACCACCCTCGCCGTTGGGCATACAGGAGTATTGCACCTTACCATCGGTGAGTGCTGCCACGTTGTTGGTTGTGATGTGCTGCAAGAACTCCACAGCTTTGGGGCCTTTAACCCATATTTCGCCCATGTGGCTCACGTCGAAGACACCAACAGCCTCTCGCACCCAGAGGTGCTCGGCATTGATACCCGTAAACTCGATGGGCATATTGTAGCCTGCAAAGGGGGCCATCTTGGCACCTGCGGCGATGTGATACTTGGTGAAGGGAGTAATTTTAAGGTTTTCCATTGTGAGATATGTTTTTGTTAAAAGTCCATCAATTTGTGCCCAACGGCAAGCCAAAGATATAAATTTAGTGTGAAAAATGCGAATTTTATCATAAGAGATTACAATTTATAAGAAAAATAACTATTTTTGAGGTGAGATTAAAACCACAATAGGAGCGAGAAATTCAAACCTAACATAAAACTATTTCTAAAAAACACAATTCAAACTATGAATGTACAGAACTTAATGGCCGAGTTGGAGCGTAAGCACCCCGGCGAGAACGAGTACTTGCAGGCAGTAAAAGAGGTTCTCGAAAGTATCGAAGAGGTCTACAATCAGCACCCCGAATTCGAGAAAGCCAAAATCGTTGAACGTATGGTTGAGCCCGACCGTATCTTCACCTTCCGTGTAACCTGGATTGACGACAAGGGTGAGGTGCAGACCAACCTCGGCTACCGCGTACAGTTTAACGCAGCCATCGGCCCCTACAAAGGTGGTCTTCGTTTCCACAAAGCCGTTAACCCTTCGATGTTGAAGTTCCTCGGCTTTGAGCAGACCTTCAAGAATGCACTCACCACTCTGCCTATGGGTGGCGGTAAGGGTGGCTCGGACTTCGACCCCGTTGGTAAATCGGATGCAGAGATTATGCGTTTCTGCCAGGCCTTCATGTTGGAGTTGTGGCACAACATCGGTGGCGACACCGACGTTCCCGCAGGCGATGTAGGTGTTGGTGGCAGGGAGATTGGCTACCTGTTTGGTATGTACACCAAGCTCGCAAGGGAGTACAACGTGGGCGTATTGACCGGCAAGGGCCAGAATTGGGGTGGCTCGATTCTCCGTCCCGAGGCTACCGGTTTCGGCGCACTCTACTTCACCGAGCACGTTTTGGCAAAGGCCGGCAAGGATATCAAGGGTAAAACCATTGCTCTCTCGGGCTTCGGTAACGTGGCTTGGGGCGCAGCAACCAAGGCTACCGAGTTGGGTGGTAAGGTTATCGCCATCTCGGGTCCCGACGGCGTGTGCGAAATCCCCGGTGGTATCACCAAAGAGATGATTGACTATATGCTCGTAATGCGTGCCTCGAACCGCAACAAGGTGGAGGATATGGCCACCAAGTTCCCCGAGGCTGCCAAGTTCACCGCAGGCAAGAAGGCGTGGAGCGTGAAGTGCGACATCGCACTCCCCTGTGCTTTCCAGAACGAGCTCAATGGCGACGATGCAAAAGAGCTTTTGGCTAACGGTACTTGGTGCTGCTGCGAGGTTTCGAATATGGGTTGTACCCCCGAGGCTATCGCTACTTTCCAGAATGCAGGCATCCTCTTTGCTCCCGGTAAGGCTGTGAACGCAGGTGGCGTTGCCACTTCGGGCTTGGAGATGACCCAGAACGCTGCCCACCTCAGCTGGTCGGCACAGGAGGTTGACGACAAACTCCACTTCATTATGAAGAGCATCCACGAGCAGTGCGTTCGCTTTGGCCAGAAGGCCGACGGCACTGTGGACTACGTTAAGGGTGCAAACATTGCAGGCTTTATGAAGGTTGCACAGGCAATGTTGGAGCAGGGCGTAATCTAATCGGATTGCAAACAAGTTTGGGGCACACAAAGCCCCAATACAATAGGAAAGAGCAGGCAAAAGGTTGCCTGCTCTCTCTGTTTTAGTGGTATGGTTTAATAGGTAAAACTACTGCCACCGATAAACTCCCTCAATAGCGAGGTGGGTGGTATCTCCTTCTCGTCGAACTCACAGAAGTTGTCGAGGAATTTCAGGAGCCTCTGCGCCTCACCATACTCCTCCACCGTGTCGGGCACGTTGTAGAGCAGAGGTACGATGTGGCGTTTGAGCACAGGGAGTTCGTAGAAGAGCGACGAGTTGAACATCACGTCGGCATTCTCCTGATAGGGGAAGATGTGTTTTTCTTCGCCCCTGCGCACACTCTGCCAGCGTTTGAGGGTGCTGGTAGCATCGGCACCTCGGTAGGCATTATCACGCACAATGCGACGGATGAGTCGGTTGTCGGTGGTGGCAATGCGCGAGAGGTCGTCCATTGATATGGATGTGAAGCAGGAGAGGTAGATTTTGAACTTGAAGTGTTCGGGGACCTCGGCCGTAAGGCGTGGGTTGAGGGCGTGGATACCCTCCACAATGAGCACCGAGCGAGGACCGAGAGTGAGTTTGTGGTCGTGCCACTGGCGACGGCCGGTGATGAAGTCGTAGCGGGGAATATCCACACTCTCGCCTGCAAGCAGACGCATCAGATGGTCGTTGAAGGTGGCAATGTCGAGTGCGTCGATGGTTTCGAAGTCATACTCGCCATTCTCATCACGAGGGGTGTTCTCACGGTCGAGGAAGTAGTCGTCCAGAGAAATCATCACGGGCTCCAGACCGAGGATGCGTAGCTGTATGCCGAGTCGCTTGGAGAAGGTCGTCTTGCCACTCGAAGAGGGACCCGACACAAGGATAACCTTCGCCTCACGGGTGCGATTTTCCTCGGCCACTGTGTCGGCCACGTGTGCAAGTTTTTTCTCGTGGAAGGCCTCGGCAATCTTCACAAGGTCGCTACCATCGCCACCCACAATCTTGCGATTTAGTTGGCCCACGGTCGAAACACCCATCACATCCACCCAATGTTTATACTCTTGGAAAACGTCGAACATCTTGTCCTGCGCAACCTGCGATTCGAGGGTGTCGGGAGCAGTGCGGCAGGGGACAGCGATGTAGATACCATTGTAATATGGTTTCAGGTCGTAGAGGTGGATGTAGGAGGTGCTGGGAGCAAGGGCTCCATAGAAATAGCCAGCCATATCGTCCAGAGTGTAGACCGTAACGTAGAGGTTCGGGCGTGAGGTAAGGATGGCCACCTTGTCCTCAAAACCCAACTTGCGATAAATGTCGATGACCTCCTCACGCAGCAACTTGTGGCGCACGATGGGTAATCCTTCGGCAATGAGTGCATCCATACGGCCCTTTATGGCTGCAATGACCTCCTCGGTAATCTTCACACCCTCAATCTCACAGTAGAAGCCCCTCGACACCGACTGAGTGATGCGGAAGCGGTGGGCGGGATAGAGGTCGTGTACGGCCTTGTGGAGAGTGAGGAATAGGGTGCGCTGATAGACACGCATACCCTCAAAGTGGGTAATGTCTATAAACTTAACCGTTACGGGCTCGGCAATGCGGTAGTCCAACTCACGAATGGAGTTGTTTACATAGGCTGCCAAAAATGGAAGACTGTCGGGGGTGCGCACACTCTGCGCAAGGCTGCCAAGAGTGGTGCCCCACTCCACCGAGAGAGTCGATTTTGTGTTCTCACACACAAGTTTCACAGATG
Organism: Tidjanibacter sp.; assembly: GCA_045132795.1. Classification (GTDB taxonomy): domain Bacteria; phylum Bacteroidota; class Bacteroidia; order Bacteroidales; family Rikenellaceae; genus Tidjanibacter. Next base: position 4,796 of record JBGUSZ010000069.1, read on the forward strand.
TATTCATAATCTTTGTATAACTTAGTGTTTGGGTTGGTTTTCAAAGTTACGAAAAAAAATGTATCTTCGCCAATGGTTTTGGCCCAAAAGAGAGATTATTAACAAAAAGATAAGACAAACTAAACACTATGCGTACCACACGAATACTCCTCACAGCCCTGCTGTCAATGTTTCTGCTGGACTCCTGCGGCCCTCGTACGGAGAAGGTTATCATCATCTCCACCAGCGACATCCACTCCAAGCTCGATATGCTCCCCGGGCTCGCCACCCTCATTGACGAGGCCCACGCACAGGACACCGCACAGGTGTTTGTTGTGGATGCGGGCGACCGCTGGACGGGCGACCCCTTTGTGGATATGGCTCCCCACGCAGGCAGGCCCATCATTGAGCAGATGAACCGCCTCGGCTACGACGTTGCCACCTACGGCAACCACGAGTTCGATATGGGCCTCGACACCCTCCAACTGCGCACCCAAGATGCGGAGTTCCCCATTGTGCTGGCCAATGTCAACACGGGCACAACAGTGTGGAAGCAACCCAAGCCCTATGTTATCAAACGTACGGGCGGTGTGAGGGTTGGTTTCCTCGGCCTTGTTACCAACTATGCCGGTGGCCACCCCGACGGCGACGATGCCATCTTTGAGGGCACCGAATTCTTTTCGCCCGAGTGGGCAGGTGAGAGGTATGGCAAAGAGTTGAGAGAGAGGTGCGACCTTATGGTCATACTCTCCCACTGCGGACTCGACAGGGACACCACAAATGTGGCCTCGGCATTCCCAATGGCCGACCTCATCGTCAGCGGACACACCCACGAGAAATACTCCGGCAAGGCAGGCGATGTGGCCGTAGTGCAGGGTTTGAACAAACTTCGCGCCGTAGGCCTCACAACTGCAACAATTACCAATGGCAAGGTTAGTGACCTGAAAACCGAATATATCACACTCCCCGAGGAGGGTAAAGAGAGCGTCAAGGAGGAGGTTGCAGAGTACCGCAATGTGCCCTACCTCACCGAGCCTATTGGTACCCTCACCACCGATGCTACCAAGATGGGCCTTGCACACCTGATGGCCGACGAGGGACGCAAGGTGGCCGGCACCGACTTGGCCTTCTACCACGTCGGAGGTACTCGCTTGGCAGGACTCCCTGCGGGTGATGTGAGCCGTGGGGACATCTACGAGTTGGAGCCTTTCAAGAGTTTCTTGGTGGTTACCACAATGACGCTTGACGATATTAAGGAGCTTATTATTAACAAGTTCAACGACACCACCAACCAGAAGGAGTCACACCGCGTGGACCTCATACCCTCGGGCCTAGCCTACACCATTCTGACCAACTCAAAGGGCGATGCTGTGGATGTTCGCTTCCGCCCCGAAGTGAGCAAAGAGCTCTACACGGTTGCCATTGCCGACTATGTCTATGGCAACAAGGTCTATGCCTACACCCGCCGTGCCGCAGATGGCACCACCGAGCAGGTTACCGACTACCTCATCAAACGCCTCAGCGAGGGTCCCTACACTCCCGACAACACCCCCAGAGGAGAAATTAAGATTGCAAAATAGAACACCTAAATATAACACAAAAAACACTACATTTGTTTTATGAAACGCTTGGCCATAACGGGAGGTATCGGTAGCGGAAAGAGTACCGTGTGCAGGCTGCTCGCAGAGGTGGGTGGCGTGGAGGTCTATGACAGCGACTCCCGTGCCAAGGAGGTTATGAACTCACACCCACAGGTGGTGAGGGAGGTTACCGCCCTCTTTGGCCCCGAAGCCTATAAGGGTGGCACGCTCAATCGCCCCTACATTGCCCAAAGGGCCTTTGCCGACAAGGAGCTATTGGGCCGGCTCAACACCATTGTTCACCCCAGAGTGGTGGAGGACTACGAGCAGTGGGTGGCCCAACAGAGTGGCCCATACGTTGTGCTCGAAAGTGCGCTCCTCTTCTCCTCCCCATTGGAGGGACACTACGACGTGAGTGTGGCGGTGGTGGCTCCCGACGAGGTGAGGGTGGCAAGGTGTGTGGCCCGTGATGGTGCCACGCCCGAACAGATCAGAGAACGTATGGCCCGCCAAATGAGTGGGAAGGAGTTCGCAAAGAGGGCTGATATTGTCGTCAATGCCGACGGCGTGGAGCCCCTACTCCCACAAGTGGAGGCCATTGACAAGTATATCAGAGAGTTGAAAAAATGATGAAACAGACCGCACCATACCGCAAAGTGATGGCCATCGTGAATGCCACACCCGACTCGTTCTATGCTCCAAGTAGGGCCGAGGGAGAGGAGGCTGTGGCCCGTAGGGTGGCACAGGTGGTTGCTCAGGGTGCCGACATTGTAGATATTGGTGGCTACTCCACACGTCCCGATGCTGTGGAGGTGGCCGCAGAGGAGGAACTTCGCAGGGTACTCTCGGCTGTGGAGCAGGCCCGCAGGGTGGCTCCCGAGGTGCAGATTTCCATTGACACATTCCGCAGCGAGGTTGCCGAAGCGGTGCTGTCGAGGTGGGATAACATCATCATCAACGATATCACAGCAGGCGAGGCCGACGAACGTATGGTGGATGTTGTAGCCCATTGGGGCGCACCTATGGTGGCGATGCACACCAAAGGCTCTACCATTGGCGGAGTGAGGAGTATGCACGCTCCCACTAATTATACCGATGTGGTAGCCGAGGTGAGGGACTACCTCGCATGCAGGGCCGAGTGGCTCACATCAAAGGGTGTTAGGGAGGTAATTATTGACCCCGGCTTTGGCTTTGCCAAAAACGTGGAGCAGAACTTTGAACTGATGCGCGGAATAGAGAATGTTGCCGCATTGGGTTACCCCGTGTTGGTTGGCATTTCGCGCAAGAGTTTTATATACAAGAGTTTGGGCACTCAACCCAACGACAACGCAACACTCGCAGCCACCACGGCACTTCATTGGGAGTCGTTGTGTGGCGGAGCTGCGGTGCTGAGAGTGCACGATGTTGCCGAGGCGAGGGCCACGGTGAATGTGTTCGAAAAAACATACAACTTATGACAGCATACAACAACAGCATTATCAAAGTTGAAGGACTGCGTAAACGCTATGGCGAGCTCGAAGTCCTCAAAGGTGTTTCTATGGAGATTGGACGTGGCGAGGTGGTTGCCATTGTAGGCCCCAGCGGTGCGGGCAAGACAACCCTCCTTCACGCCATTGGCGCACTCTCCTCGTTTGACGAGGGGCGTGTGGTGGTCGATGGTGTGGATGTTGGCACTCTTGGTTCGGATGCCGCTGCCGACTTCCGCAACCAACGTGTGGGCCTGGTGTTCCAATTCCACTACCTATTGCCCGAGTTCTCGGCTCTGGAAAACGTCTGCATCCCAGCCTTGATTGCCGGCCGTAATAAGGGTGAGGTGGAGGCCGAGGCACGTGAGCTATTGGAGCTGGTGGGCCTTTCCGATAGGCTCTCACACAAACCCTCGCAACTCTCCGGTGGCGAACAACAGAGGGTTGCCATTGCCCGTGCGTTGATAAACCACCCACACCTACTCCTTGCCGACGAGCCCTCGGGCAACCTCGACACTCGCACAAGGGGTGAGATTCACCGCCTCTTTTTCGACCTGAGGGATAGACTCGGACTTACGGTTGTGGTGGTTACCCACGATGGCGAGTTGGCGGCAATGAGCGACCGCACACTTACAATCGTAGACGGAGAGTTGCAACAGCAGAGTGCCGAGTAAACACCAAAAGAGCTATGACCAAACCCGAGCTTAAAGAACTCCTCGAAGAATTGTATCTGCACTACGATTGTGTGGATTTTATCGAGCCCGACCCCATATCCATACCTCACTCCTTCTCCAACCCGTTGGACAAAGAGATAAGCGGCCTTTTGGCTGCCACCATAGCGTGGGGCAATCGCAAAGCCATTGTGAAGAGTGCAGGGCGTATGATGGACTACCTCGACCGTAGGCCCTACGACTTTGTTATGGGCGCGTCGGAGAGTGAGTTGGAGTGCCTGAATTCCTACGTTCATCGCACCTTCAATGGCGAAGATTTGAGGTGCTTCGTGCTGGCCCTCCGAAGATTATGTGGCGAGTATGGCTCGCTGGGCGAGTGGTTCCAGAGCCGTTGGGAGGAGTCGAAGGATATGCGCCTTGTGTTGGCCGATTTCCGCAGAGAGTTTTTCGACTTTTCCCACCCACAGCGCAGCGAAAAGCACCTCTCGTCCATAGCCAAAGGGGCAGCTTGCAAGAGGCTCAATATGTATCTCCGTTGGATGGTGCGCAAGGACCCACACGGCGTGGACTTCGGCCTGTGGGAGAGGATACCCTCCTCGGCCCTATACCTACCCCTCGATGTGCACAGCGGTAATGTGGGGCGTGGCTTGGGACTCTTGGAGCGCAAACAGAGCGATTGGAAGGCGGTGGAGGAGATTACATCCGCATTGAGGGAGTTTGACCCCGAGGATCCCGTGAAATACGACTTTGCACTCTTTGGAGCTGGCATCTCACGCAGAGTAATTAATGAATAGTCCCGTCGACGGTTGACGGTGGACGGTCGACAATAATATTATGTCTGATTTTCGTTTCAAGCAATTCGCCATTGTGCAGGAACGCTCGGCTATGAAGGTCGGGACCGATGGGGTATTGCTTGGTGCGTGGGTGAGACTCAACGAGGGCCATAGGCGCATCCTCGACATTGGGTGCGGCACAGGCCTTGTGGCACTTATGGTGGCACAACGTACAGCCCAATGGAGCGCGGAAGTTGTGGGCGTGGAGATTGACTCCCCAAGTGCATCGGAGGCTGCCAATAACTTCACCGTATCACCGTGGTCCGACAGGCTCTCGGTGGTGGAGTGCGCCGTGCAAGATTACCATAGCGACACCCCCTTTGACCACATTGTCAGCAACCCTCCCTATTTTGTCAACTCGCTCCTCTCGCCCGACGAGGCGCGCAGCAACGCACGACATACCACCACGCTCACCTTTGATGCTCTGGCACATTCGGCCGTCCGACTACTCTCCGAAGAGGGACTATTGTCGGTGGTGTTGCCTTGCGATGTTGCGAGTGATATGGTATTGGCAGCAGCAAGGTGCGGGCTATTTCTAACAAGGCGTATGGATGTGCGCTCCAAGGCGACCAACGCCCCCATCAGGGTACTCTTGGAGTTTGGTCGCAAGGCTGTGCCCACCGAACGCACGGAACTCACCATCCACTCCCCCGAAGGCCCCTTTGGCTACTCACCCGACTATGTGTCCCTGACACGTGATTTCTATTTGAAGTTCTGAGATTCCCTGCCGGCGATAATACTATTGTGAGAGCAGAAAGGGCAAGAAAGGGAATTGAGAATTGAGAATTGAGAGTTGAGAATTACTCCTCCCCTAAGTTAGGGGAGGTGCCACATTGTGGCGGAGGGGTATGCAGACGGTCGACGGTCGACGGTCGACGGTAGACGTTAAAAAAAGGAAAAGGGGAAGACATCACGTCTGCCCCGTTTCATCAGGTTAGGTTAGTTAGGTTAATGAGGTACGGGAAGACCTCCCGTAAAACATTGATACAAAAATAACACTACAATTCGACAAAACAAAATTTTTCCTAATTATTCTATCAACTTTTTTAATATTTTCTCTCCGAGAAGCGAAAATATCATCGTGTTATTAAAATAACTTTCCAAACCCCTATTTATTTTTAATAAAATTTAATAATACCATATATTATATTAAAATATTTTGCATTAAAACAAGGCTCCGAACTACCACCAACGCCAACAGTAGTATATAGACAAGAGTTGTTGCAACGCCCGGACGACGCACAAAATAGGTGTGAACGAGGGGAATGATACCCATTCCGAGCACCCCAATCGACACCACGGGCGAAGCACCGAGAAACAGCATCGCCACGCCAACGAGGAATACTATGGTAAAATATAGGTGTATCTTGCGAGCCCTGGTACGCATCGACATATAGGAGGCCAGGAACATTACCACACTCACAGCTCCAAGCAACACCAAGATGACCAACAAGGCTGTGCCAAACACGCCTCCACAGGCTTGCACAAGCGAGTCCCAAGAGAAGTTGCCCAATGGCGAAAGGGCCTCTAACCACCCCGAAGTGATATCTCCGACAGAGCCACCCGTAAGCCAACCCACAAACTCGGCCGGCACAATGGGCAGCAGTAACAATATACCACCCGCAATGCACTCACGCATCGAGCGACGGTAGAGAACCCATTGATAGACCACCAACAGCGACACATACACCAAGTCAGGGACGAGCAGAGTGGCGAGTCCTGCATAGAACGAAGCACACATCACATCGTCGAACATCGATTGGCGCTTAAAACTTCCGACCATCAGTTCTGCCGAGTGTGCAAGCAGGAAGAGCGAGAGCTGCAACGCCGGCGAACAGACAGCAAAGAGAACTCCACACACCATTATCCCATAGAGCGTCAACGGCAGGAACGAACGAATAACCGAAATGGAGTAGCGGGAGATGATGCGCGTGAAGACCACTGCCGAGGCCATTGTCATAACCACCGAGAAGGCCACACTGCCCACCAAGCCCCAAAGGCCGTTAAACCACACGCCCACGGTCGAGAACATATCGCCTACGACCTCCCCCGGCAAGGGTGCAGCCACCGCCCTCGCAGTGAGCAGAGCAACGAGCAAGGCAAAGGTGCCGAGAATTATCGGTATGGGTTGCTTGATTATGTCGAGTTTGCGCTGATACATTGGCCCTAATGGTTGTTAATCTCCACAAAGATACTCATTTTGTGGAGGTTTTTCCAACAAGATTTTGTATTTTTGTGCACTATGTTGGAAAACTCCTTTTCAAAAGAACTCCTCGAAGCGGGCTGCGATGAGGCAGGGCGTGGATGCCTTGCCGGTCCTGTCTTTGCTGCGGCGGTGATACTACCCGCCGACTACTACCACCCGCTGCTCAACGACTCCAAGCAGATGACACACCGCCAGCGTATGGAGGTGCGCCAGCACATTGAGGCCAACGCCCTTGCGTGGGCTGTGGCGGAAGTTAGCGCAGAGGAGATTGACCGAATGAACATTCTGTGTGCATCCTTTGAGGCGATGCAGAGGGCTGTGGAAAAACTATCCATAAGGCCCGAACACCTCCTTATTGACGGCAACCGCTTCTATCCTCGCCTCGATATTCCATTCCGCTGCGAGGTGAAGGGCGATGGAAGATATGCCAACATTGCTGCGGCCTCGGTGCTGGCCAAGACGTATAGGGATGAGCGTATGGAGCTATTACACAAGGAGTTCCCCGCCTATGAGTGGGACAAAAACAAGGGCTACCCCACCAAGACACACCGCCTTGCCATCGCCGAGCACGGTGTGTCGCCCCACCACCGCCTATCGTTCAACCACACCATCGGACAACTCTCGCTGTTCTAAACCGCAAGCTATCTTTCTGCATACAAAATCCCTCGGGTAACAAAAAAGATACCCGTGAAGAAAGAGCAGGAAGGGCAGGAAGGGCAAGAAGGGCAGAAAGGGCAGAAAGGGCAGAAAGGGCAGAAAGAGCAGAAAGGGCAGAAAGGGCAGAAAGGGCAGGAAGAGCAGAAAGGGCAGGAAGAGCAGAAAGGGCAGGAAGAGCAGAAAGGGCGGGAAGGAAATGTAGGGAGCTTAAGGAATTGCAAGTGCCTTGTCCCTAAACTCCCTAATCTCCCTAACGGCTAACAGCTAACAGCTAACGGCTAACAGCTAACGGCTAACAGCTAACAGCTAATAGCCTTGTCGGTCGACGGTCGACGGTTGACGGTCGACGGTATATGTGAGCCTACTCAAATGTAATGTAGGGCATACGGCTCACCGACACAACCTTGATGTCGGCATTGCGAATGGCAATAGCATTGCGCAACGACTCTTGTCCGACCTCCCAAGTGTTCACTTCGCCCTCTACGGGGATGAGTTCTACGTCGCCACGTTTGAGTTTCACCGGTTTGCGCTTGAAGTAACGGGCCGAAAGGATGTTGTGGCCGCTGCCCTGCACCACACAGGTTACCCTATGGCGGTCGCCCTCGACACTCACCACCACCGGCACCTCGGCCGTGTAGGAGTACTGCAACTTCGACACATACCACAGCACAAACGACAAGCCCAGCATCACCAAAAACAATGGTGTAACCTTGCGCCCGATGTGGGCCACACAAAAGTCCTTGACTTTCAAAAATATATTACCCAACTTTTTCATAGTCTTGTTGTTTTATTTTTCTTGCCCCGTAGTCAGCGATAACTGATAACTGATAGCTGACAACTTCTACAACTGTTTGAGGGCCAAGCGGATGACAACCTCCACCTCGGCCGAAGGATTCTCTTTGAGCACCCTCTTAACGACCTTCTCCGAGGCCGCCTTACCAAAGCCCAGCATACCGAGTGCTGCAACCGCCTCCGTATAGACCTCCGAAGAAACAGTCACAGGTGCAGTCGCATCGGCCGACAGTGCGCCACCGGCAACCACCGCTGCCACCTTATCCCTCAGGTCAACAATAATCTTCTGTGCCGTTTTCAGGCCGAGGCCCTTCACATTTTTCAGCAACACGGCATTCTCGGTGGATATGATGGTCGATAGTTCCGAGGGGGTGTAGGTCGAAAGTATCATACGGGCCGTTCCGCCACCCACTCCAGACACGCCAATGAGCAGTCGGAAGAGGTCCCTCTCGGTGCGCTCGGCAAAGCCGTAGAGTTGCTGGGTGTCCTCCCTGACAACGTAGTGTACATAGACAAGTGCTTCTTCCCTACCCTCCAAAGCGGTGTAGGTCTGCAACGATATGGCCACAATATAGCCCACGCCGCCACACTCCACAACGGCATAGGTGGGTGTAAGTTCGGCAATGGCTCCTCTCAAATAGTCGTACATAGTTAAAAAGTGTGTTTATAATATGGCAAAGTTAATAAAAACCCAAGAAGTTATGGAGGCTTTTTGCGAAATTTTGTATATTTGCCCCACTGAAAAATATTAACCAATCAAAATAGAAAACATTTTAGAGATGAAAAAAGTTTTGTTTGCGGTTGTAGTCCTCGCTATGGGCCTGGCCGCTTGCACCAACCAGAACGCACCCAAAGCCGAGAACGCAGAGGCTACCGAGGCTACCACTACCACCACCGGTAAGATTGCCGTTTACTTTGTTGACCAGGTAGTGTCGCAGTACCAGATGGCCATCGACAAGCAGGCTGCTTTCCAGAAGGAGTATGAGGCAAAAACCAAAGACCTCAACGCCAGCGCACGCAAGTTGGAGAAGGATTTCAACGCTTTGCAGGACAAGGTAAACAAGGTGCTCATCACCCGTGTTGACGCCGAGAAGGAGGCTGCAAAGATTCAGGAGCGCCAGGCTGCACTCCAAGCACGCAGCGAGAAGGCTTCGGCAGAGTTGGCAGAGAAGGAGCAGGTTATGACCAACCAGATTTTCAACGCCATCTACGAGTATGTTACCTCTCTCAACGCCGAGGGCGAGTATGACATCATCTTGGCCAGCCAGACCGGCGCTCCCGTAGTTAGCGTAAAACCCGAGTTGGACCTCACCCAGAAGATTATCGAGGGCCTCAACGCTGCCTACACTCCCGAGAAGACAAAATAGGTCAACAGACCATTGGTAAAAAAACTCCTGATAAGTTGGTGCTTATCAGGAGTTTTTCGTATATTTGTGGTGCTAACCCCCAAAACGCCACAACACTATGAACTCGCTATTCCCATTCATCGACAAGGTCGAGCGACTTCGTGAGTCCGACCCGCGTATGGCGCAGCTAATCGAACGCTTCGGGTACATCGAGCGCAACACCCAACGCCCACTCTTCGGGGCCCTGGTGGAGAGCATAGTGAGTCAGCAGGTGGCCTCCGCATCGGCCGAGAGGGTGGTGCATAGGATTGCCACCGCAACAACTGAGGATATCACCACCGCAACAACACACGATATCACCCCCGCAGCCATAGCATCACTTGGCACAGAGGGGCTAAAAAGGTGTGGAGTGTCGGCTCGCAAGGCCGAGTGGATTATGGCAGCAGCCGAGAGGTTTGCCGAGGGGGAATTTGAGGAGGAAACCCTCAAAAAATTGAGCAACGAGGAGGTCATCGAAAGGCTGACCTCGTTGGGAGGTGTTGGGCGTTGGACTGCCGAGATGATGCTCATCTTCTCGCTTGGCAGGGAGGATGTGCTCCCCACGGGCGACTTGGGCATACGCAAGGCTCTCACTATTCTCTATGGCGAGCGTAGGCTCACAGCCAAAAGGTGGGCGCACTACCGCAGGCTCTTCGCTCCCCACTGCTCCATTGCCTCGTTCTACCTCTGGGCCTACGCCAACAACCTGCCCAAGAAGATGACGGAGGTAACCATCCGTCCGCTCACTTTCGGCAGGCTGAAAGATAGGCGCATAGCCTACGAATACTACCCCACCCCGCGTGGCGAATTGCTTATTGCGTCCACTTGTAAGGGCGTGTGCCGCGTGGCCTTTGCCGACGACAGAGAAGAGGCACTCGACGAGTTGAGGGCGGAGTTCAGGGGCGCCACCTTCGAGCAACGCAGCGAGGAGTGCCACAAGCAGATACTGCGCGCCATTGAGCGCAAGAGTTCCACGGGCATAACCCTCTATTTGCAGGGCACATCCTTCGAGCGCAAGGTGTGGAGGGAGGTGGTGAAGATACCCTACGGTATCACGGCAAGCTATGCCGACATTGCCGCACGGACGGGCTTCACCAAGGCCTACCGCTCGGTGGGTAACGCCGTGGGAGCCAACCCCGTAGCGATTGTCATCCCCTGCCACCGCATCATCCACGCCGACGGCACATTGGGCGACTACAACGCCGGCGCGGAGAAGAAACACACCCTCATCGAACGAGAGAGAGAAATTAACAACATTATATTATAGTTTACCACATGAAAAAGAAACTTTTCGCCCTCCTGGGCGCCCTGATAATGACCACTTCGGCGTGGGCATTTTCCCACGAGGCCATTGGCGTACACAGCGCAGCGATGAACAAGGATGTGATGGTTAGTGTCATCACCCCCGACAGTTACAATCCTAAGAGCGCAGAGCCATACAACGTACTCTATCTGTTGCATGGCCACAGTGGCGACAATACGGGTTGGTTGCGTATGGGAAACATCGGCCCCGCTGCCGACCAATACAACCTCATAATCATCTGTCCCGATGGAGATACAAGTTGGTATTGGGATAGTCCCATCAACCCCGCCTTGCGCTATGAGACATTTGTGTCCAAGGAGCTTGTGGCGTGGGTGGATGCCAACTATCCCACCAAAGCCAATCGCACCGGCAGGGCCATCACAGGCCTCTCGATGGGTGGACAGGGTGCGCTCTTTTTGGCCATTCGCCATCAGGACACCTTTGGTGCTGCGGGTAGCACTTCGGGTGGTGTGGATATTCGCCCCTTCCCCACCAAGTGGAATATGTCCGACAATCTGGGTACCATTGAGGAGTACCCACAACATTGGGAGGAGTTTGCGGTGATAAATCAGGTGGACAAACTCCCCACCGATGGTTCGATGGCACTCATTATCGATTGCGGTACGGGCGACTTTTTCTATAAGGTCAACTGCGCGCTACACGAGAAACTCTTGGCCCTCGGCGTACACCACGACTTCATCACCCGCCCCGGCAAACACAATTGGACCTATTGGACCAACTCCATCAAGTTCCAGCTCCTCTTCTTCGACAACTACTTCAAAAGCAATAAAGTAACAAAATAAAAACGAGATACATTCTATGGAATTCAAAGGACTTGTATACAAGGTCTTGCCCGTGGTTAAGGGACAAGGCGCAAGGGGCGAGTGGACCAAACAGGAGGTTGTGTTCGAGATGCCCGATGAGTTTAACCGCAAGCTGTGCGTAGGCTTCTGGGGCGATAAGGCTCTGGATGCCGCAGGACTCAAACCCGGTGAGATGGTGGAGGTGAGCATCAACCTCGAATCGAGGGAGTACAACGGCCGCTGGTACACCGAGGCAAGGGCGTGGAAACTCACCCGTGCTGCTGCCGAGCCTGCACCCGCCGCTGCACCCGCACCAGAGGTGGCACCCTTCCCCACAGCCGAGCCTGCATACTCCTCGCTCCCTGAGGACGATATGCCGTTCTAAAAGCTGTTAGCCATTAGCCATTAGCTATTAGCTGTCAGCTACTTGTCAGGGCAGAAAGGGAATTTAGGGAGTATAGGGAGGTTAAGGAATTGCAAGTGCCTTATCACTAACCTCATTATATTCCCTAAGCTCCCCTAATTTTAACTTTAATGAGAATTGGTATAATATCCGACCTCCACGGCACCTTCGACGACCACTTGGCGAAATTTCTCGACGAGGTGGACGAGGTGTGGTGTGCCGGCGACATTGGTGGACAAGGCGAGGCTTTGGAGCCACTGCGAGCTATGGGTAAGAAGATTGTGGCGGTGTATGGCAACATCGACGACCACACAATGAGGCTCACATACCCCGAGTGGCAGTGCTTCGAGAGGGAGGGCGCACGAGTGCTGATGACCCACATAGGTTTTCGTGGTGGCCGCCCACTGCCGAGTGTAGCAAGCCGACTACGCACTCTACGGCCCACCATTTTCGTCTGCGGTCACAGCCACATCCTGCGTGTCTACTACGACAAGACCTACGGGGTGCTGTGTATCAACCCCGGAGCTGCGGGTTGCTATGGTTTCCACAGCGTACGCACCGCCGTACGCTTCGACCTCACCGACGGCCAACCATCCAACTTGGAGGTGTGGGAGAGAAGGAGATGACCGACTAACGTCGACCGTCGACCGTCGACCGTCAACCGACTTTATAAATTGAAAATTGAAAATGGAAAATTGAAGCAAATGCGAGTAAGCGAGAGCAGAGGCCACTTGTGGACTATGCCGAGCGGGAGCATTTTAGAGCAAGCGAAACTTGGTCAATTAACAGACCTCTCTGGCACTGGGTGCCATCTCCCCTAACTTAGGGGAGAGTGATTTCTCCACCCCTCCCTTACCACCCCTACGATAGGGGAGGTAAGGGAGGGGAGGTCGTAATTGTGCTCGGCGGCCTCGCCGAGCAGTGCCCAACGGGCGGGTGAGGTCTGTTACCCCGTCGACCGTCAACCGTCAACCGACTAACGCTAAGGGCCTTAGGGAGTTTAAGGAGCTTAGGGGAAGTCCCTTTCTGCTCTTTCTGCCCTTTCTGCTCTTTCTGCCCTTTCTTGCACACCAAGCCGACCCAACCATCCCTGCCAGACAAAAAAAAAGATGGGCGCACCAATGCGGTGCGCCCATCTTTTTCATATCAGTCGTTACGACTTATTTAACTTTCTTGTAGAGAACAACCTCGTAAGTCTTAACGGTCTTACCGGTAGTCTCATCCAACTTCTGATTCTGTTTAAGGGCAGATACATAGATATCACCAACAGACGATTTGCGCGAGAATACAGGATAAGAGTTATAAGGCTCAAAACCAAGGTCAGCAGGATAGGTCCAAGTCTGAGTCTCGGGATCAATGGTAACGAGTTTCAAGTGATCATTCTTATCCGACTTGTAAGCAATAATTGGCAGATCATTCTCGTCAAATTCAAGGCCAAAGGGAGCCGAAGTACCCTCCTGAATAGGACCATAAACCTTTTCAAGAGTATCGCCAACATGTTTAAAGAGTTGTACAACCCATCCTGCAGGGGTCTGTTCAAATAGTGCACAGTAAAGCTCACCCTTCGAGTTTACCCTCATCAGACCTGCCACACTACCAATTTCTGTAACATCAGGAGCCATTTTAAAGGCAGCAACAGCAGTAGACCATGCTCCATTTGAATATTTATAAATCGAGTTAGTGTTTTCAGGTTTCTGATTACAAGTCAACAGATACACCGCGTCATTTGATGCATAAACCACGTTCCTAAGTGACAACATGGTTGCAGAACGATCGGAAACACTTCCGTAGTGACTCCAACTCGATCCGTCCCACATACCAAGATGCAAGCATTGCTTATTCACACCATAATCAACATAATCCTCGCCTGAACAATCCGAAGCAAACAACTTACCAGTAACGGGATCAATGGCCAAGAAGTTACGCTCACGCGAAGTGGCAGTAATCTTACCCATCTCACCTTGTGCACCAATCATCTTCCACGACGAACCGTCGTACATCATAACAGTCTGTTTGCTCGAAACACCACCATCAACAAACATTGCATAAACTTTACCTGCACGAGCAGCCAATGCATAGTAACTTGACTTTGCAGGAGAGAATGCAGGCTCACCAACGGTTACAAACTTGCTACCATCCCATTTTACAACAGTAAGACGGTTCACTGCTTTGGTTTCACCATCTTTCATACTTGCCTCGTTATATGCCAAATAAAGGTCGCCGGTTACGGGATCTACATCAATAGCATAGTCAGTTGAAGGAAGCTCTGCAATCGAAGCCATCAGAGTCCACGACTCACCATAGTTATCTTTAACAACTTTAACAACATACTTGGTCTCGATGCCTGCTTTTGCGTCGGCAACAACGATGTCAATGGGGAACGAGCAGTCAACGGCGCCTTTCCATACATAAGCGGTAGGAGCAGCCTCCTCGCCCTCTGCGGGAGCAGCAGGCTCTTGGAGAGTTGCCTCAACGCCATTGAAGGTAACAACGTCGTCCATAGTAGCCTCAACGGTCAGAGTGTAGGTCTGGTTAGCATCGCCAGCGAAACCTACGGTCATAGTCGAAGCAATCGAGATAGGCTCAACGTCTGCGGTAATCTTACCCTCGTTGTCGGCAGCAGCAAAAACCACTTTCGACAACTCTGCGATACCGTCGGTAGTACCGGCAGTGATGGTGTACTCTTTCGAGATAAGCGCCATCTGGTCCTCAACCTTAACAACAACAGGCTCGGTGAGGTCGATGGTCCACTCGCCACTTACGATAGCTGCACCCTCAACGGTTGCAACGTCGTCCTGGCTCAAAGTGAAGGTGGGAACAAGTGCGGTAACGGCAACGCCCTCGGGAAGAGCAACGAGGATGGTACCCTCTGCATTGTTGATTACTGCACCATAGTTGCGAGTGAGTTCCAACTCGGGGTTGGCCTCGGCGGTAATGGTGAACGAAGCGAATTCAGCTTTGCCATCAGTCTTGGGCTCTTTCGGTCCACAGGAGCACATCAGTGCGCTAACAGCACCAATGAGAAGAGCAATGTGTAAAAACTTTTTCATCTCTTTTAGGTTTTAATTTGTTAGACTTGTGTTTTTTTGGTTGTTATTGATAGAATTTGTTTTTGTTCTATTTCTTCGTGAAGACATATTTGCTGAAGAACTTATCGGGGCCGAGGTAGCCGAGGTGGAACTCGCTAATTTCGCTACTCTCGACACTCTTCAATGCAAAGGTTACGGTGTTGTCCTTCGTTGGGTCGAAGTTATCGCTCTTCCTCCACGATATACGAATGGGCTGTGGGTCGTAGTTCTTGAACGTGATAGGGCTCTTGGTTGTGGACTGGATGACAAAATCCACGCCCTCCTTCAAGCCATCGCCCACGATTACATCGTAGTAGACCTTGATGGGCTCGTTAAACTTCCTGCAACTCAAATGCACAAACAACTCGCTGGAAATGTTGTTGCCCGTTGCGGAGATGGTTGCCGAGCCACCACCACTCTCGTCCATAATATACACAAAGGGTTTATCGAGGGGTTGTGGCTCCTCATAGCAGCCCCACAGCGCTGTGGCCGCCAACACAATCATTGCTATTTTCACTATCTTTTTCATAATTCTCTATTCCTTACTCTTTGACGTTAGACGTTAGACGTTATTTTACATAACCGTCGTTTTGCACCATCGCCTCGTTGGTATCCATCTCGGTTTGGCAGATGGGCAGTGCGAAGCGGTAGTCGGGCCAAGCGAGGCTCTTCATCGTAGAGGTGGTCGAAGTGCCCCTTTCGAGGTTCTTACCCAAGCGGGTGATATCAAACAAGCGGTGGCCCTCCATATTGAGCTCCCTAACCCTCTCGTCCTCGATAATCTTCAACAACTCGTCGGCATCCTTGTAGGTAAGTGTAATCTCCTCCACCGTCTTACCCATAGCCCTTGCTTGCAGGGCCTTGATGTCGGCAGCGGCACCCGCCAAGTCGGGCAACGTCTTACGGCACAGAGCCTCGGCGTGGATGAGGTACATCTCCGAGCCACGCAGAATGAAGAGGTCTGTACGGCGGTTGCGCTCGTCGGTGATGCGCTTATAGGCACAATACTTACAGAAGGCATTATAGGATGGCTGTGTCATTGTGCTCTCCATACTCTCGGGGATGTAGGTGAGCAGGTCGGCACGGATGTCGCCACTCTCAAAGAGGTCGTGGAGTTTCTTGGCAGGCTCTACTTTGATAACACGGCTGGGGTCGCACAGTGCGTTCATCGAGCTGGTCAAGTCGTAGCCATTGATGCGGAAGATGGTCTCCTCGCCAACCACTGAGGCAGCGTCGCGGAACATATCCACATATTTGTCGCGGGGAGTGAGGGTTATCTCGCCCATAACCTCCTCGGCCATCTTGGCAGCATTGGTCCAATCGCCCTTGTGGAGATAAACCCTCGCTTTGAGAGCCTTACAAGCCAGCGCACTTGCATAGTAGACACTCTCGGGCTGCTGGGCAATGGCAAACAACGCAATTGCATCATCGCAGTCTTTGAGCACCTGTGCGTAGGTCTGGGCCACGGTGGAGCGAGCGATGACATCCTCAAAGCCCGGTACCCACGTCACAACAGGAACTCCAAGGTGCGAAGCATCGGGAGTGTAGATGTAGGAGTGTCCATAGACCTGGCAGAGGTCGAAGGTTACCAGCGCACGGATAAACAGCGCCTGGGCAAAAATCATATCAATCTCTGCCTTGTTCTGTGCAAAGCTCTCATAGAGAGGCTCGCCATAGTAGAGGATGTTGTTTGCATTGGAGATAACATCATATCCCTTGCGCCACACGTTACGAGGGAAGCCTGCATCGTCGGCAGGAACACTCAGGTAGTCATAGATACGGGTTATCTGCTCGTTGGCATTCAGGCGCACAACATCAACCATATCGCCCATAATCTCTGGGTAGCGCACATACTCGTCGTCGTAGAACTCGGCCAACGTGCGGTGAAGACCCCTGCCTGCGGCACGAAGTCCGTCAAGCTCGGCAAAGAAGGTCTCAATGGTACTCTTACCAATGGTGGGCACCTCCAAGAAGCTCTCGCAACTACTCAACGACACAGTCGCCGAGAGTGCCAATACCATAAATATATTTTTAATCTTCATATTCATACTCTTTTGCTTTCGTCGGTTAGAGGGTTAGAATGTCAGTGACAGCTCTCCGGAGAAGGTACGCGAGCGTCCGGCACGTCCGAAGGCATAGTTCTGATAGGTGTTCTTTTCGGGAGTGTATGCAGGGGTCCAGATGTATGGATTGTCGGCCATCAGCGAGATGGTTGCGCCCTGAACGCCTACCCTCTTACAGAGGTTCTTAGGCACCGTATAGCTCAGCGCCACAGTCCTAATCTGGATATTGGTACGGTCATAGAGGAAACGAGTCGAACCCATCTGGCCAAGGTCGTTATTATCGTTCAGAATCCTGGGGTTGATGGACAAGTCGCCCGGCTGACGCCAGTGCTCTGCTGCATTCACCGAAACATTCTCCGAGATTGAATCATCACCATCGCTCACACCTATCGACGAGCACATATCGTAGCCACCAAATTGGTAGTTGGCCTGAATACGCAACGAGAGGTTCTTATAGCGGAACGTATTGATGAAACCACCCTCCAAAACGGGCACTTTCGAGTAGTCGGGGTTAATCACACGGTTGTCGTAGGAGAAGGTGAAGGTGAGGTTACCATTCTTATCATACCACATAGGCCTACCTGTTGCGGGGTCGACACCTGCCCAGCGCACCAGCCACCAGTGGTTCTTACTTGCACCCTCCATCCAAACCGTATCGAAGAAACCGGTGTGGTTACCCTTGTAGAGTTTCACAATAAGGTTCTCATTGTGCGAACCGTTGAAGTCGGTACGCCACTCGAAGTCGGGAGTCTTGACATTCACGGTCGAAAGCGAGAACTCGATACCGAGGTTCTGAATCTCACCCACGTTACGGGTTACACCACCATCGGTAATAACCATCGAAACACGGCCATCGTAGAGAAGGTTGTCGGTATATTTCTCATAGCCCTCAACTTCAAGAGTCACCCTATCCCACAGCGTGAACATAATACCCAAGTTGGTAGTGCGGGTATTCTCCCACGACAAACCGGGGTTGGGCACCTTCGAGATGTTTGCACCCATCGAGCCGCCATAGGTATTACCGTCGCCATAGGAGTAGGAGCCCAATGCCG
Organism: Tidjanibacter sp.; assembly: GCA_045132795.1. GTDB lineage: Bacteria > Bacteroidota > Bacteroidia > Bacteroidales > Rikenellaceae > Tidjanibacter. The sequence goes on from JBGUSZ010000069.1 coordinate 23,057, forward strand.
AGGAGGTGTCCACACGCGAGTTACCACTATTACCATAGGAGGCTTTCAGTTTGAGCAGCGTAACCTCGCTATTGTCGAACCAATCCTCGTTGTGCACATTCCACGACAAACCGATTGCCGAGAAGTTACCAAAACGGGCATACTTGCTAAACGAGCTGTAACCCTGCTTACGAGCCGTGAGCGTGAGGTAGTAACGCTGGTCGTAGGAATAGGAAAGCTGTCCGAGGTAGGACAACGAACGGGTGTATCTCGTATTGGACGAGCCGTCAATTGTGGAGGAATCCACATAGGCAATCTCCTTGATGAAGTCGTTAGCAAAGCCGTGGCCTGTAACGTAGAGCTGACGATACTCCTTGTGGACAAACTCGATAGCCGCAAGCGCACCCACTTTGTGTTTGCCAAAGGTGCGGTTGAAGTTCAAGCGGTTGATGGAGTTGGCCGTCAGCGAGAAGACACCTGCCCTACGCGAATAGCCATTCAAACCACTCTCCGACATACCATCCAAAGTGTTGCGCGAGTCGTAGATTGCCTCTGCGGTGGAAGTGTAGCTTGCACCGTTCTGGGTGGTGAAAGAGAGTCCCTTGATGGGCTCCCACTCCAAGGTCACATTACCGTCGCCACTAAAAGTCTTCTGGTTGTTGTCGCTATACATGCGGTTAGGCACCTCGTTGGAGTGAAACTTCGACTTGTAAAGTTCATACTCGCCCGTAACGGAGTTCTTCTTATAATAATAGTTGTACAACTTGGGCGTTACACCATCCTCCTCAAAGGGAGAGTAGATGGGCAGCTCCGAGAGAGTGTACAAACCATTAGCCGAGAAGATTTCGTTGTCATTGTAGGAGCCCGAAAGGTTTACGTTCAATTTGAGGTGGCGACTGAGGTTGTAGTTACTCTTGCTACGAATCGAGATACGCTCCTGCGTGTCGCCGATGGTAGTGGAGTTCTGCTTGAAGTAGCTACCCGACACATAGTTGGTAACATTCTTACCACCACCACTTGCCGAGAGGTTAACCTGAGTGGTCTGACCGATGCCGTTGTAGACACCAAACCAATCGGTATCCACACCTGTATATTTGGTAAACTCATTGTCGCGATAGGGGAAGTTCTCAGCCTTCTCGCCCGAGTTCAACCACGCCTCCATAGCATAGGCTCTCCACTGCTCTGCATTCATATATTTGATGCGAGTCCTATCGTCCAACGAAGAGATACCATACCTCAACGAAGCATTAAGGCGAGTCTTCTGACTACGTCCCTGTTTGGTGGTTACGAGGATTACACCATTGGCACCATCGGCACCATAGAGCGCGGTGGTGGCTGCATCCTTCAACACGGTCATCGACTCGATATCATCGGGGTTGATAAACGACAGAGGACTGACGTTTGCACTTGTACCCTCCACCGAGTTGGTTTTGCTACCCGTGTAGATTGGAATACCGTCCACAATCCACAGAGGCTCGCTCGATGCACTCAGCGAAGCATCACCACGAACTCGGGTGGTGTAGCGCACGCGTGCTCCGTCGCCATCCGACTCGATGCTCACACCCGGCACCAAACCGGCCAACATATTATCAATTCGTGCTGCGGGCATCTGTACCAACGACTCGGAGTTCACCTGAAAAGCCGAACCGGTCAAGTCGGAACGTTTCTGTGCCAAACCATAACCGGTGGTGATTTCAATCTCCTCCATCACGGTTGCGCCACCCAACATTGCCACGTTAATCTCGGTGCGCTTGCCGATAACGACCTCCTGATCCTCCATACCCATATAAGAGTATACGAGAATGGTCTTGTCTGTTGCGCCCTTGATTTTGATGACATACTCACCGTTTTTGCCCGAGGCGATACCCGTTGTGGCATCTTGGACCATAACGGTAGCACCAACGAGTCCTTCGCCCGTTGTGCCATCCACGATGCGACCCTTGATGGTGCGATCACCTCCTTGTGCATTGGCCGATGCGAGCGACAAGAACATCGCTACCAGCATACCCAATGTTAGTTTTAGTCGAAATTTGTTCATATAATTCTTTTGTCTAAGGTCTAACGTCTAACGACTTCTTCTAATTAGTAATTATTTCCCTTCCCATCAGAGGTCCCAATGGCCCCTATCGAGAAACCGCAGTTTACCTCCCTCCACCTGCGAATGCATATCGTGCGGCGAGAATAAGGCTTGCGATGACCGAGAAACCGCAGTTTACTCTGCGTAAATGAGGATTTCGAGGTCGAGCGTAACGCAGTTATCGCCCACGAGATGTGCTCGCCCTATTTTCGGCCTTCGAGTTTCATATTAATCATCTCCAACAAATTCTGATAGTGAACCTTGTTGGTGCCCGACGAACGAGCAATCAGTTTTTCGAGCTTTGCCTTGGTGCTCAACACCTCGCCAAAGAAGTGCATCTGGGTCTCATCAACAGCCTTCATATTAACAGATTTCTGGATGCCGTAGCCAGCAGGGCCAAACGAGGTTTCATTTTCAAAGAGCATCGAAGCAACCGCGCTCTTACCGTTCTCCTCCTCATACTGCCTGAGCTGCTCGGCATAACGTTCCACAAGGCCGCTCTCGTCCAAATCGAAGGCAAGAATGTGATCCACCGAAGGAGCATAGGCCTCCTCTGCCAACGAGGTAAGGCTTGCCGACGTAAGGCTTGCCTTGTTGCAACCGATAAGGAGCATAGTATTCACCCAGTGCCTCTGTTTCATCCTATCGTGTAGTGTGAGGTTTTTACCTGCATTGGTGGGAGCCCACACCCAGTTGCGACACTCTTTCATCCACTCCTCCAAGGTGAAAGCTTCACCCTCGGGTGCCAAGTATGAACAGAGTGCGATGGGTTGACAGGTTGCAAAAATTGCCCTTGCGTGGTTGAAGGCAACCACCTCAGACCTGTTTATACGCAGGCGGAACTTCTCCGTGAGGGGCTCGTTATCAATCCATCCGCAGTTGTCAACCTGCTTCATAGCCCAACGCAGAGCCTTCCTCTGATAGTCGGCATCCACAGGTACAGCCCTCTGTGCTGCATCCTTGGCGTGTGTGGAGGTGAGGTAGACACCGCCCACATTGAGCAGCACGGCATTCATATAGCGATTATATTGTTTTACGAGTACATCGTAGAGAGCTTCGCGATATTTACCATAGGAGTCCTCCTCGTCGCTAATCCACTCACCCATATTGGCAACAATGTATTGGAGGTTCTGCACACCATACTGCGAAGCCTGCACGGGGTCGTCGCTGAGGTCTTCTTCAATGGCGCTGGGGTCGAGACGTGCGCTGGTCTGCTGACGGCCATAGCGGTAGGTTTTGTCGCCTGCCTTGGCATCCACCCACTGCTCCAACACTTTGGCCTCGGCCCACATATCCTCCGCCTCGGGCACGGGTTTGTAGGCATACTCGATGAGCCAGTAGTCGTAGGCACCAAGTGCGGGAGGGCCAAGGGCTACACCCTTATCCTCGGGCTGTGCAACATAGTTGAACCTTGCGTAGTCCATAATGCTGACGGTGGTACCATTCTTCTGGGTGTACTCTGCATCGCGCAACGACTCAACAGGCACTGCTGCCGAAGCCGACATATTGTGCATAAAGCCCAAGCAGTGGCCAACCTCGTGCGCCAAGACGTAGGACCACGAGTCGTCCCTCACCTCGGGGTGGAGGCGCAAACCACGTACCCTCTCGTCCACCTGTGCAGTCTGCACAAAGCGCCACGAGTGAATGGTGCTCACTACGTCGCTATACACAATCACCGAAGCGTTGATAATCTCACCCGAACGAGGGTCAACCCACGAGGGACCCATAGCGTTTGCTGTGGTCGATGGGAGCCAACGTACGCAGGAGTATTTCAAGTTGTCGGGGTCGAAGCTCGGATCATCCTTCGGATAATCCAACAGCCTTACAACGTTTTTGAAACCAATCTTTTCGAAGGCCATATTCCACCTCTCAACACCCTCTTTGGCAGCAGGACGCAGCTCTGCGGGGAACGCATCGTCCAAGTAGAACACGATGGGTTTCTTGGGCTCCACCAACTCGCCCCTTGCGTAGGCCTCCTCGTCGGCAGGCTCCACACGCCAGCGGTGGATGATGGAATAGGTGTCGCTCTGCTCGGTGGGAGCGTCAAAGGTGGTGCGGTTCGAAAGAAAGATACCAACCCTCGAATCGGCAATCCTCGGACGTGCAGGCTCCTCGGGCAGAAGGAGAATGGTGCGAGTAACCAAAGAGGTTACGGCAACGGTCGCCTTTCCACCAAGGATATCCTCTACCGTAGCCTTACCGGAGAGGTAGGAACGAATGCTAACATTATCCTCAAACGCTTTGGTTTCGCCCAGGTGGAAGAGATTGTCGTCCCACTTCACAGTCAATGAAGCAATAATGCTCGATTTGTTGGCAATGGGCACAAGCTCCTTCACCGAGCTCTTCAACAGTGGGGTAATCTCAAACACAGTGGCCAAGCTATCGGGAGTCTGACAAGCCGTCTTGAACTTCATCATAATGGGGTCGAGGTTCACCCTCTTCACAGCCTCGCTCTGCTCCTTCTTGTGATCGGGAATGACGTTCACCTGAGTGAGGTAAACCATAGTGTCAATCTTCACAAAACGACAGTGGAGGGGCTTCTGGGGTTTGTAGCCCACCGAACCCAACGAACCATTGCTGATCTCGCTGATGGTGGAGGCAATGAGTACATCCCTACCAAAGAGGTCGTTGCTCATCTCGGCATAGAGCTTATCACCCACGGTGTGAAGGGTCATAAAACCGCCCTCCGCAGTGGTGCACTTACTCTTGTCGCCAAAGAGTTTTTCATACTTGGACTTGGATTTCTTCGCTTTGGACTCAACGACAGTGGTGTCGTTCTGCTTTTTCTCTTTCTTTCCAAAAGGCCACACGGCAGCCTCTGCACTCACAAGCGAGAAGAGGAGCATCGCTCCTACTAACCCAACCTTAATACTACAATTCTTCATATCTAAAAACTATATTTAATTTGTTATTCAACACCATATCTATGTGTGTATCAAGACACAAGAAAGATGGCGACAAAAAGCGTTGCAGAAAACTCTCTGCCCACAACACAAATATATATAAAATTTTACCTATTGTTGTACTCTTTACCTATAAAAAAATAGCATTATGTGCATTTTTTTCTACATCCATTACACAAAAATATTTCAAGAATGGAAAATTGAAAATTGAAAATTGAAAATTATTCCCTAAACTCACTACACTCCCTAAACTCACTAAGGCCCCTACACCCCACCTCACGGGTAACAAAAACGTAACCCGTGATTTAGAAGGGGCTTTAAGAGCAGAAAGAGCAGAAAGGGAATTGAGAATTGAGAATTGAGAATTGAGAATTGAGAAAGCTGCTCCCCTAAGGTAGGGGAGCTGTCGCAAAGCGACTGAGGGGTATGCAGGCGGTTGACGGTCGACGGTTGACGGTCGACGTTAAAAAACGCAGAGAGCGGGATGAATGCAAGGAATACAAGAAAACCACCTCCGAAGCAGGCACAGCCTGTTTTGTGATTTTTGGCGGTGGTGCCATCAGGCGTTCGAAAGCGACAAAAACGCAAAGTGTGCGGCAAATGCAAGGCACACAAGAAAGCGGGCCCGCAGTTTGCTCTCGCAAATGAGGAGCCCGCTTATCGCAGTGTAACGCCGCAGTTGCCGTGCAATCTGCGTTTTTCCGCAATCTGCGTTTTTTAACAAAAGTTGGGGATATCTCACGATATCCCCAACCCCCCAACTTAAAATACTGATTATGAAAGAATCACTAAAACAACAACAGATACTCCAACGGAACACCCGCCGCTGTTTTATGACACAAAAGTAATAAATTTTGCTATTGTTCCAAACATTTTACCAGTTTTTTAGACTATTTTTGTCGAAAGAAATAAATCATACCCCACAAAAGAGGGAAACACACAACCACCAAGCAACACAAAACACGTATTGATATGAGTGTTAAAGAGTATAACCCATCGGATGTTGGCGCTGCCAACGGCAACTATTTCGGAATGCCTTTCACGCCGGAGGAGTCGGCACTTGTCTTGGTGTCGATGCCTTGGGGTGTTACGGCCTCCTACGGCGGAGGTCAGGAGGATGCGCCCGATGCAATCATTGGGGCCTCGGTGCAGTTGGACTTCTACGACCCCGTGAGCCCCGACGAGTGGCGCAAGGGTATCGGCACGGTGCCCATCGACTACTCGGTGCAGGACAGCAGCAAGATGTTGCGCCGCGAGGCCCGCAGGGTGATTGAGTTCTTGGAACGCGGCGGCGATGTGGACAAGAACGCGCGTATGGGCGCACGCATCGGCAGGATTAATAAGGGGTGCGAGGAACTCAACGCGAAGGTCTATGCACAGACCTCCGAGTGGCTCGATAGAGGCAAGTTGGTGGGCCTTGTGGGTGGCGACCATAGTGTGCCGCTGGGCTATATCAAGGCTCTGGGCGAGAGGCACGGCTCGCTGGGCGTGTTGCACATCGACGCACACTGCGACCTGAGGAACGCCTATGAGGGCTTCACCTACTCGCACGCATCCATTATGTATAATGTGTTGCAACAAGTGCCGCAGGTGGAGAAGCTGGTACAGGTAGGCATCAGGGACTACTGCGACGACGAGGTGGCCCTGGCAAGGGAGAACGACAAAGTGGTGCAGTTCGACGACTACCTCCTCTCCTCGGCGAGGTTTGAGGGTAAGACCTGGGCGGAGCAGTGCAGGGAGATTGTGGAACACCTGCCGCAGAATGTATATGTGAGCTTCGATATTGATGGTCTATCAGCCGACAACTGCCCACACACTGGTACGCCTGTGGTCGGAGGTTTGAGTTTCAACCAGGCGCTCTACCTGCTGGATAGCGTGGTGAGGAGTGGCCGCAGGATTGTGGGCTTCGACCTTGTGGAGGTTGCTCCGAGCGAGGGTGAGGACGAGTGGGATGCCAACGTGGGCGCACGAATGTTGTGGAAAATGTGTGGCTTGATACTAAAATCTAATTAAAATAGTTATATTTGCGACCTGTTCGAAAAACAATAATCGAAATTAACCAAATAAACACTTATCAAAACAATGAAAAAAGTACTTGTAATCTTGGCCTCGGTAGCAATGGTTTGCTCGTTGGCTTCTTGCGGTGGCGGTCGTGCTATGAAGAACGACGTTGACACCCTTTCGTATGCTTTGGGTACCGACTTCGGTGGCTCGTTGGCACAGTTGGTCGGCTCGTTGGAGGACGAGTTGGATATGAAACTCTTCTACAAAGGCGTTGAGGACGCTTTGGCAGAGGAGGCAGTGATGGACCGCGAGAGCGCATTTGCTTTCTTGCGTGAGTACTTCAACGTGGTTGCTCCCCAGAAGGCTTTGGAGAAATCGCAGGCCTACCTTGCAGAGATTGAGAAGGGTAAGAACGTGAAGAAGACCGAGAGCGGCCTTTTGTATGAGATCGTTCGCGAGGGTAACCCCGAGAAGAAAGCTGTGAACGATGCCGACCAGGTGAAGGTTATGTATGAGGGTAAGCTCAAAAACGGTAAAGTGTTCGACTCTTCCTACGAGCGTGGCGACACCATCACCTTTGCACTCAACCAGGTTATCAAAGGTTGGAGCGAGGGTATGAAACTCGTTGGCGAGGGTGGCGAAATCAAGTTGTGGATTCCCTCGGAGCTGGGTTACGGTATGAGGGCTCCCCAGCAGATCGGCCCCAACCAGGCACTTGCATTCACCGTTGAGTTGGTGGAGGTTATCCCCGCCGAGGTTGAGGAGAAATAGTTCCCCGAATAACCGCACGGATTATGGACCGGACTACGATGGTAGTTCGGTCTTTTTTTGTGCCAAAAATGTACATATTTTCGTCCAAAGAGAACAACGAGCCGATAAAATCACTACTTTCGCCGCCGAAAACAACACAACAACACACAAACCTTTATTGTGGAACAGGCGAAAGGGTGCGATTTTGAGGCCACCCGTTTCGCACAATCTCTAACCCAAACTTATGCAAAACAAAAGTAACACATCAAAGAACTATACTTTTTTAAGTTTGTTCAAAAAATACTCCACAGCGAGTTTTTGGCTCATCGCTGCCACCGTTGCAGCCCTCGTGTGTGCCAACCTGCCCGGAGTTAAGGAGTGGTATTTCCACCTGTGGAATCAACCCATTTCGCTCTCGTTCGGCGACTTCAACTTTTTCAGCCACGGCGGCCACGCAATGACCTTCGGAATGTTCATCAACGACTTCCTGATGGCTCTCTTCTTCCTCTCGGTAGGTTTGGAGATTAAGAGGGAGATTCTCGTTGGCGAGCTTTCGTCCATAAAGAAAGCCATTCTTCCCATCATTGGTGCCTGCGGCGGTATGCTCATTCCGGTTGTTCTGTTTGCCCTTTCGTGCCCCAGCGACCCGCTGATGCAGAGGGGTATGGCTATTCCTATGGCCACCGACATTGCATTCTCGTTGGGCGTGTTGGCGATGTTCGGCAAGAGGGTGCCGTTGAGCTTGAAGGTCTTTCTGACAACCCTTGCTGTGGCCGATGACCTCGGTGGTATCATCGTGATTGCGCTGTGCTACACTTCGGAAATCAGCTGGACATTCCTGGCCCTCGCACTGCTCTGCATCGTTGTGATGATTCTGGGCAACAGGATGAAGGTTATGAGTAAGACATTCTACCTTGTAGTGGGTGTTATCTTGTGGTACGCAATGCTCAACTCGGGCATCCACGCCACCATCGCAGGTGTGATTGCAGCCTTCTGCATCCCCGCAAGTTTGAGCAAGGGCTCGCAGTACTACATCGAGCGTATCCGTAACAACATCAACGAGTTCCCCAAAACCGAGGTTACCGACAAAAACCACGTTGTGGTGCTCTCCAAAGACCAGATTCAGACCTTGAAGAGTATCGAGTCGGCATCCGACCACCTCATCAGTCCGTTGCAGAAATTGGAGGACGATTTGAGCGAGTTCATCAACTACATCATCCTTCCCGTGTTTGCCTTCGCCAATGCGGGTGTGGATTTGAGTGGTTTCCACATTGGCGACATCTTCTCGGGTGTGAGCCTTGCGGTGATGTTGGGCTTGGTAGCAGGCAAATTTGTGGGCGTATTCTCGTTCTCGTGGTTGGCCATCAAACTCAAAATTGCCTCGATGCCTTCGGGTAGCAATTGGAAAGCCTTTGCGAGTGTGTGTATGCTCTGCGGCATAGGCTTCACCGTGTCGATGTTCATTGCCGACCTCTCCTACTCGCCTATGGGCGCCGATGGCAGGGCAATACTCGACAGTGCCAAGTTGGGTATCCTCTGTGGCACCATTCTCTCGGCAATGCTGGGCGCCATTCTGCTCAAACGCAACCTACCCCAAGCGGAGGAGAAATAGCACCGAGGGACTCCCCGAATACTACACAAGCCGTACTGTGTGATGCAGTACGGCTTTTTTTTGCATAATAAAAGATAAAAATATAGGTGTAAACGACTCTTTTCTCGAACGAATTTTTTATATTTGCGAAATGGAATAGTATCCACCTGCTCCACGTGGGAGGAACAAGCCTAAACACAACCGAAAACTTTGCTACCTAAATTGGCTATGAAGATAGAAAAACTCACCCACTCGGCACTCCTTGCAGGTGCTATGGTGGCCCCTGCTGCTGTGGAAGCATCCACACCCGCCCCTAAGGAAGAGAGTCGCCCCAACATCATCCTCATTATGACCGACCAGCAAACCGCCTCGGCAATGAGTTGTGCGGGAAATCCCGACCTTCTCACCCCTGCAATGGATGCGTTGGCCGAGGATGGCGTGAGGCTCGAAAGGGCCTACTGCCCATTCCCGTTGAGCGGCCCGTGCAGGGCTTCGATGATGACGGGACTGATGCCCACCGAGATTGGTGCTACCGACAACGGCATCCAACCCGACGAGGAGGCTATGAGCCGCAGTATTGGCTACCTGATGAGCGAGGCAGGCTATGAGTCGATGTATGCGGGCAAGTGGCACGCCAGCGAGGTAAACCTCCCCGAAGAGGGGCGTGGCTTCAAGAAGGTGTGCGATATGGACGACCGCACAATGGTTGAGAACATAGCCTCGGCACTCTCCGAGAGGGACCCCCAAAAGCCCCTATTCCTTGTGGCTTCGTTCCTCGACCCCCACGAGATATGTGAGTTTGCACGCAGCCAGACACTACCCTATGGCGAGGTGGCGATTCCCCACACGGAGGAGTGCCCCAACCTGCCGAGCAACTTCCAACGCTCCACCTACGAGCCCGAGGCCATAGGCTTGCGTAAGGCCGCCCACCCTCGCTCCCACCCCACAGCCACCTACACTGAGGACGATTGGAGGGAGTACCTGTGGGCATACTATCGCCTGACCGAGAGAGTGGATAAACACGTTGGCGACCTTGTGGCACTGCTCAAAGAGAGGGGGCTCTACGACTCGTCGCTCATACTCTTTTGCAGCGACCACGGCGACGGTGCAGCCTCCCACCATTGGAACCAGAAGTGGATATTGCAGGAGGAGTGTGTGAACGTGCCGCTGATAGTGAAAGCCCCCAAGAGCGACCGCAAAGCACTCCGAGGAGCAACCAACACCACCGCACTCTCCAACATCGGCTTGGACCTTGTGAGGACCATCTGCGACTATGGCGGTGTGGAGTTGGATGGAGAGAAATATAGGGGTAAGTCGCTGCGTGGCGTGCTCCACAAGGAGGATGCCCCGTTGCACGAAGAGGTGTTTATTGAGACGCTCCTCTCGGAGATTAACGTGAGGGGTTGGGCCATCGTGGAGGGCAAGTATAAATATGTGCTCTACAACCACTTCCGCAACCGCGAACAGCTCTTCGATATGGAGAACGACCGAGGCGAGATGGTCAACCTTGCGGTGGAGAGTAGGCACGCCCCCACCATTGAGCGACTGCGTGAGAAGATGTATGCCTGGGGCCTCCACACGGGCGACAAACAACTCATCCGAGCCCTTGGGCCGTTGGTTAAAGAGTAATTAGTAAAGAGTAATTAGTAAATATTTTTGCGCCAATGGCGCACCATAATTTTCCATTTTCCATTTTCAATTTTCAATTTGGAAACTATGAATAATAAAGTTCTTACCGGTGTTGGCGTTGCGTTGCCCGTGGCAGCAGCACTCACGGGGTGTGCCGAGAAGGCCCCCGAGAGGCCCAACATTATCATTATGATGACCGACGACCACACGTGCAGGGCGTTGAGTTGCTACGACAGTAGCCTGATGCACACCCCCAACCTCGACCGCTTGGCCGAGGAGGGTATGCTCTTCGAGAACTGCTATGTGGCCAACGCCATATCGGGCCCTTCGAGGGCGTGCATCCTCACGGGTAAGTATAGCCACGCCAACGGCTTTACGGACAACTCTCGCACCTTCGATGGCGACCAGCAAACATTCCCCAAGTTGCTCCACGAGAGTGGCTACCAGACCGCAATGATTGGCAAGTGGCACCTCAACAGCGAGCCCCAAGGGTTTGACTATTGGAGCATACTGATTGGTCAGGGCGAGTACTATGCGCCCAAGTTCTGGCAACAGGAGGGAGAAGTGGTCGAGGAGGGCTACGTTACGGACATCATCACCGACAAGGCCATCGACTTCATCGACAAGTGCGACAAGAAGCGTCCCTTTGCGATGCTCTACTACCATAAGGCACCACACCGCAACTGGATGCCCGCACAGCGACACCTCGGCATCTACAACGACCACACCTTCCCCGAACCCGCCACCCTGCTGGACGATTACAGCGGACGTGGCACCGCCGCAAGGGAGCAGGAGATGGAAATTGGAACGCATATGTGGCCCGAGTGGGACCTCAAAGTGATGACCCGCGAGCAGCTCGAAGCACCCTATGATTTGGGCGATTGGAGCAACGCCAATGTGGCCGACGTGAGCCGTGCCAACAACCACCGCGCCTCGGTGGAGCAGTTCAAGGCTGCGTGGGACCGTATGACCCCGGAGGAGAAGGCCCGTTGGGACGAGGCCTACGCCCCCCGCATCGAGGAGTGGAAAGCGATGCAGAAGCGTGGAGTAAGCGAGGAGGAGATTGTCCGCTGGAAGTATCAGCAATATATGAGGGACTACTGCGCCGTCATCAAGGCCGTTGACGAGAACGTGGGCCGCCTGATGGCACACTTGGAGAGCATTGGCGAGCTGGACAACACCATCATCATCTACACCTCCGACCAGGGTTTCTTCCTGGGCGAGCACGGATGGTTCGACAAGAGGTTTATGTATGAGGAGTGCCACCGCACACCCCTCTTGGTGCGCTACCCGAAGGCTGTGAAGGCCGGCACACGCACCAAAGCACTCGCTATGAACATCGACTTTGCCCCCACCCTGTTGGAGTTTGTGGGTGTGGAGATACCCGACGATATTCAGGGCCGCTCATTGGTACCCGTCCTCACCTCACGCAAGGGTTCTGCGCCCAAAGATTGGAGGGAGGCGGTCTATTACCACTACTACGAATACCCCTCGTGGCACTCGGTGAAACGACACTACGGCATCCGCACCAACGACTACAAACTCATACACTTCTATAACGACGTGGACGAGTGGGAACTCTACGACCTGCGAGAGGGCACCGAGGGCGAGATGACCAATGTGTATGACCACCCCGACTATGCCGACACCCGTGCCCACCTCCACACGCTGCTCCAAGAGGTGCAGAGTGAGTGTGGCGACACCGACCCAATGGAGAGGGAGTTTGAGTGGTTCAAGGGAGCAGAGAACCTATAAAAAATTGAGAATTGAGAGTTGAGAATTGAGGGCAGAAAGGGCAGAAAGAGCAGAAAGGGAAATAAGAGAGGTTAAGGAATTGCAAGTGCCTTATCCCTAAATTCCCTAAATTCCCTAAACTCCCTAAAACTCCCTAAAAAAACAAAAAACCGCAACAACGCTAAGAGGGCATATCGTGAGGAAAATGCAAGGCTTGCGAAGCCCGAGAAACCGCAGTTTACTCTGCGTAAATGAGGATTTCGAGGGCAAGCGTAACGCAGCAGTTTTCCACGAGATGACCTCGATTAGAACAACTATATTTATGGATAGGAGAAACTTTTTGAAAAAATCGGGCTGGACCGTGCTCGGTCTGGCTGCCACAGGCTCGGTACTCGGAGTGACAGGATGCACCTCGGAGAAAGAGAGTGGTAAGTATGTGAAGGCTGTGCCTGCCGAGTTGAAGAAGATGCTCGAAGGACTCGGCGAAATAAAGATATGGTGGGGCGACGTACACAACCACTGCAACGTAACCTACGGACACGGCGACCTGCAAGATGCAATCGCTGCCGCCAAGGAGCAGTTGGACTTTGTGTCCATCACTCCCCACGCCTTGTGGCCCGACATCCCCGGCAAGGGCGACCCACGCTTGGAGTGGGTTATCGAGTACCACGAGAGCGCATTCCGCAGGTTGAGAGCAGGCGGCTGGGAGCCCTACGTCAAGGCCCTCTGGGAGGCTAATGTGGATGAAAAATTCCTCACCTTCACCTCCTATGAGTGCCACTCGATGGAGCACGGCGACCACGTGGCCCTCTGCTACGACTACGACACCCCGCTGTTGGAGTGTAAGAGTGTGCCCGACCTGAAACGTAAACTCAAAAAGTACAAGGCCTTCGTTACTCCCCACCATATGGGCTACATCACAGGTTTCAGGGGCTATAATTGGGATGCCTTCAAGCAGGACGAGCAGACCCCCTTTGTGGAGATGTACTCGCGCCACGGCTTGGCCGAGAACGACCAGGGCGATATGGACTACCTGCACGATATGGGCCCCCGCACTTGGGAGGGCTCGGTGCAGTATGGACTCGACAAGGGCCACAAGTTTGGCCTGATGTGCTCCACCGACCAACACGCAGGCTACCCCGGTAGCTATGGCGACGGCCGTATCGGTGTGGTGTGCGACAAGCTGGACAAGGAGAGCCTCTGGAACGCTATGGCCGCAAGGCACGTTTGCGGTGCCACGGGCGACAAGATTAAGATTGACTTCCGCATCAACGGTGCAAGGATGGGCGACGTTACCTCGGGCAACACAAGGGAGATTTATGTGGCGGTGGAGGCTATGAACCACATCGACTATGTGGACATCATCAAGAACGGCCAATGCCTCTCGCGCCTGAGTGCACCCCACACGGTGGTGAAGCCCACCGAGCAGACCATCAGGGCGAAGGTTAAGATTGACTTCGGCTGGAACAGAGAGGAGGAGTATGTGCATTGGCAGGGCCGCCTGCGCCTCTCGGAGGGCACCCTCAATGGCGTGCAACCCTGTTTTAGGGGCGCAGCGTTCACTTCGCCACAGCCCGGTGAGCCCGAGTTCCGCACAAGGGTAAACCGCATCCTCAACACCACCGACAAGAGCGTCGAGCTGGACCTCTACTCCACCAAGAACCCCAACACCACCACCCCCGCAACACAGGGTGTAGTGCTGGACGTAACAATGCCACGCAATGGTAAGATTATCGCCGAGGTGAACGGTCAGAAGTTCGCCTACACCCTCGACGAGCTGTTGGAGGGTAGTAAGGCACACTTTATGAGGGGTTGGTTGAGCGAGGCTGTGCAGTTCCATAGGGCCGCAACAGAGAACACCTTTGCCGTGGGCGAGGTGCTCACGGATAACTGCCCCGAGAAGAGCACCGACTACTACTATGTTCGCGTGCGCCAGCGCAATGGACAGTGGGCGTGGAGTTCGCCAATTTGGGTGGAGAAGAACTAAATCTTCTCCACCGTCAACCGTCAACCGTCAACAGACGACCGTCATTCTTTAATTAGTAATTAGTAGAGAGTAATTAGTAAATATTTTTGCGCCAATGGCGCACCATAATTAACCCACCTTTGGTGGCTTTTAGTTGCTCTCGCTCGGCAAAGTGTGCAAGCACCCTCTGCCCTCGCTTACTCGCAACTTTTTCAATTTTCAATTTTCAATTTTCAATTTTCAATTCCCTTTCTGCCCTTTCTGCCTTTTCTGCCCTTTGGCTCTTTTGACAACACAAAACATTCGCTATGAACACAACTCGCTATGCCATAGGCATTGACCTTGGTGGCACAACAATCAAATATGCGCTAATTTCCTCCTCGGGAGAATTTCTCTTTGAGGGGCTCACACCAACCCCTGCAACCGAAGGTGCCGAGGCCGTGTTGGTGGCCCTCTGTGGGGCTGCCGACGAGTGCCTTGGGGCGGCAAAGGAGAGGGGCGTGGAGGTCGAGGGTATCGGCATCGGCACCCCCGGAATCATCTCGCCCGACGGACAGAGCGTGCTCGGCGGTGCGGAGAACATCGAGGGTTGGGAGAATGTCAACGTGGGCGCAAGGCTCACAGCCCACACCTCCCTGCCTACCCTGCTGGGCAACGATGCCAACCTTATGGCTCTGGGCGAAACACTCTATGGCGCAGCCCGAGGAGCCGAAGATGTGGTTTTCCTCACCGTTGGTACGGGTATCGGCGGCGGAGTGCTGATTGGTGGCAAGTTGCAGGGCGGCTGGCAAGGCCGAGGTATGGAGTTGGGACACATTGTGTTGGTGGCAGGTGGCGAGAGGTGCGCTTGTGGTGCGGTGGGGTGCTTGGAGCACTACGCCTCCACCTCGGCACTCGTGCGCCGCTATGCCGAGCGCAAAGGTATCGCACCCGAAGAGACCAATGGCAAGGAGATTGTTGCCCGCTACCACGAGGGCGAAGCGGAGGCAATTCACACAATTGAAGAACATTGGGAGTGGTTCGGGCAAGGAATTAGAAGTTTTATTAATATCTTTGCGCCGCAAAAAGTGGTCATTGGCGGAGGTATCTCGGAGGCGGGCGAGTTCTACTTCGAGGGCATCCGCAGGCACACGGCTGCCAATATGATGGAGGTGTGCGGTGCCCACACGGAGATTGTGGCTGCCACCCTCGGCAACCGTGCCGGCTCGCTGGGCGCAGCAGGACTCATTTTGCAACAGTAGAAAAACAACTACATATACACACAAAATATTAATAATCAATGAATTACAAAAGTTTCGCAGGGAAAATCAAAATGTACGCTGCTCCTACAATCGAAATCACTGACCTTGCCGTTGAGCAGGGTATCGCAATCTCCACTCCCGAGTTTGACGACACCATTTTCTGGGAGGACGAGAAATAGTATTAACCCACACACAAGAGAGAAGAACGATGAAAAAGTTTAGCACAATCGCAATCCTCGCACTGATGGTAGTGGGTTGCAACAACAATTATGACAATGTGGAGCCCACCGTTGAGGGCACTCCTATGACTATTGTGGCCACCACAGCCGATGATGCTGCCGAGGGACGTACCGCACTCAACACCGCCGACGGTAAGACCGTGGTGTGGAAGACCGGCGACAAGATTGGTGTGTTTGGCCAATACAACGATGCTGCCATTTCCAAGGATGGTAAGTACCAAAACGAGTTCACCCTCACCTCCGGCGATGGCACAACAAGTGGCGAGTTTGAAGGTGTGGTTGCAGGTCTGGACGAGGTAGAGACCAACGTAGAGGGCCAATTTTTGCGCTACAATGCCTACTATCCTTTGAACGCTGCAAATGCCACCAAGAAACAGTTTCAACTCGTTGGTACACTCAATGCTTTGCAGAGCTACGACGTCACTGCCGAGTACAACGATATGAGTGCAGATGATGTTTTGGTTGGTAGGTATATCTATGGCACCAAAGAGGATACCACCATCCCCTTTGTATTCCAACACCTCTTTGCAATGATGACCTTCGAGGTTAGCAACCCCACCGCAGAGCCTATCGTGGTTGACAAGATTGAGATGACCACCGAGGAGGGACTCTATCTGAGTGGTAGCTACACTCTCAACCTCACCAAGTTCCCCTATGGCACTCAGACGGCTGTTTTCAACAGCGGTAGCGCAAGTGTTGGCGTGAGTGTGAGCAACGGTAGTGTGGCAGCAGGCCAGAAGATTAACGCCCGCCTGATTTTCAACCGCTGGGCCGCAACCGATGGCAAAGCACTCACCGTTAAGGTCTACACCGACAAGGGTACCCAGACCTTCAACAAGACCGCAACCGACTTCTCGGGCAACAACAGCTGGGGCTTGCGCCTTGCTTTGGACCCCACCGCAATGGAGAAAGAGATCGTTACTGTTGACAACTACGTTGCCGGAATGAAGGAGCTTGGCACAGGTTCCTACCCCAACTATCTTACCGATGGTGGAATCTACTGTGTAATGAATGATTTTACTTGTAGTAAAACTACTTACCAAAACAAAACTAACGAGGATATAACAATCATCGGTCGCTACACAGAAAATGGTGTTCCTCAACAAACTGCAAAAATGACCATCACTCCTAATTCGAATGATTTGAGTAATGAAGGTAACAACAAATTCGTTATCAAAGACTTGATTTGGATAGGTACTATGAGTGACGATAATCAGGTATTCCGAATGAATAAGGCGGTAGCCGATGTCAACAGCGTACTCATCGAGAACTGTATCATTGATGGTCTTGGTCTTGCAAAACCGTTGTTTAGATTTTCGAATGCCACTTACGGTATAAAGAATATCGTGATAAAGAACTGTAAGTTTATCAACATCGGTAACAATGTGCTTAATAACTTCAAATTCGCTGGTAGTGCTAAAATTGAGAGTTTCATCTTCGAGAACAACGTTATTGAAACCACCACAAGCAACACCACTGTTGAAGCTTTCTTCCAAACTGATGCTAATTTGAAAATCACTCCTTCCTACGAGGGTTCGACCGTTGTTAAAGTACAGTAGGTTGACCTGAGGAGACCGACACTCTATGCCGAGCCGACAGCCCACAAGGTTGTCGGCTCGGTTGTTAAAAAGATACCCGAGAGAAGATGGAACTCTCCCCCCCTAAGTACTCTTCCCCCTACGAAAGGGGAGAAGAAATCATTCTCCCCTAAGTTAGGGGAGATGGTGCGCAGCACCAGAGAGGTCTGTTTTGAGGGCAGAAAGGGCAAGGAAGGGCAGAAAGGGAAAGCTGCTCCCCTAAGTTAGGGGAGCTGTCGCAAAGCGACTGAGGGGTATGCTGTCGGTCGACGGAATAACAGACCTCACCCGCCTTTCAGGCACCCTCTCCTAACTTAGGCGAGGGTAAATTTTCCATTTTCCATTTTCCATTTTCCATTTTATTTCATATATTTGTAGGTTGGAAAATTTGTAGCAACAAAAACAAACGATATATAAACACACTAAACAGACCTAACGACTATGTGTAGAGTACTCATTATCGGTGCAGGCGGCGTTGGTACCGTCGTGGCACACAAGGTGGCAGCTAACCCCGTATTCTCGGAGATTATGTTGGCCAGCCGCACAAAAAGCAAATGCGACCAAATTGCTGCTGCCATCGGTGGCGACCGCATTCAGACCGCCAAGGTGGATGCCGACAGCGTGCCCGAATTGTGCGAGTTGATGCGCTCGTTCAAACCCGACATCGTTATCAACGTGGCACTCCCCTATCAGGACCTCACCATTATGGATGCCTGCTTGGAGTGTGGTGTGAACTACCTCGACACGGCCAACTACGAGCCCCTCGACGAGGCACACTTTGAGTACTCGTGGCAGTGGGCCTACCGTGAGAGGTTCGAGAAGGCCGGCCTTACCGCCATCCTCGGCTGCGGTTTCGACCCCGGTGTGAGCGCAATCTTCACCGCCTATGCTGCCAAGCACCACTTCGACGAGATTCACTACCTCGACATTGTGGACTGCAACGCAGGCAACCACGGCAAGGCTTTCGCCACCAACTTCAACCCCGAGATTAACATCCGTGAGATTACCCAGAAGGGCCGCTATTGGGAGAATGGCGACTGGGTAACCACCGGCTCGCTCGAAATACACAAGACGCTCAACTACCCCAACATCGGTCCCAGGGAGAGCTACCTGCTCTACCACGAGGAGTTGGAGAGCCTTGTGCTGAACTTCCCCACCATCAAGAGGGCAAGGTTCTGGATGACCTTCGGTCAGGAGTACCTCACCCACCTGAGGGTTATTCAGGATATCGGTATGGCCCGCATCGACCCCATTATGTACAACGGACAGGAGATTGTGCCCATCCAATTCCTCAAAGCCGTACTTCCCGACCCCAAAACCCTCGGTGAGAACTATCACGGTGAGACCTCCATCGGTTGCCGCATCAAGGGTATCAAGGATGGCAAGGAGAAAACCTATTATATCTACAACAACTGCGACCACGCAGAGGCCTACAAGGAGACCGGCACTCAAGCTGTGAGCTACACCACCGGTGTACCCGCCGCCCTCGGTGCTGCGATGTTTGCCAAAGGCTTGTGGGTGAAACCCGGTGTGCACAACGTGGAGGAGTTCGACCCCGATCCATTCTTGGCCGAGCTCGGACCTCAGGGCCTGCCTTGGGTTGAGTTGCACGACGTGGACTTGGAGCTGTAAGTCGACCGACAACCGTCAACCGTCGACCGACAAATTTTAGGGGCCTTAAAGACCTTAGGGACTTAAAGCCCCTTTTTGCTAATCAAAAAAATACATTAGACGTTAGACAAAGAAGTAATTTTGAATTACTACAACACCGTTCCGTCGCCCTGCTATGTGTTGGAGGAGGCGGAGTTGATGAAAAATATGGCGGTCATTGACCGTGTACGCAAGGAGGCGGGCGTGGAGATTATCGTGGCCCTGAAAGCCTCGGCTATGTGGAGCATCTTCCCCATCCTGCGTGAGCACTCCGACGGCGCAACGGCAAGTTCATTGGCCGAGGCAAGGCTCGTGTGGGAGGAGTATGGCCAGAGGGCACACACCTATGCACCCGTCTATACCGACACCGAGTGGGAGGAGATTATGAGTTACAGCGACTACATAACCTTCAACTCGCTGGGCCAATGGCAGAGGTTTGCTCCGCAGGCTATGCTGAGGGGTATATCGTGCGGTCTGCGCATCAACCACGAGTACTCCACCGTGGAGACCGACCTCTACAACCCCGCATCGCCCACCAGCCGCTTGGGTGTGAGGGCCGAAACACTCGCCGCACTTCCCAATGGACTGCCCGAGGGTATCGAAGGCCTGCACTTCCACTCGCTCTGCGAGAGCGATGCCGAGGATTTGGTGGCCACATTGGAGGTTGTGGAGCAGAAGTTCGGACACCTTCTCGACCGCATCAAGTGGCTCAATATGGGCGGTGGACACCTCATGACCAGGAAGGGTTACAATGTTGACCTGCTGATTGATACCCTGCGTGAGTTCAAGAGCCGACACCCCCACCTGCGCATCATCCTCGAACCCGGCAGTGCCTTCACTTGGAGGACGGGCACTCTTGTGGCCACCGTGGAGGACATCGTGGAGGGCGGTGGCGAGCGCACGGCCGTGCTGAATGTGTCGTTTGCGTGCCATATGCCCGACTGCTTGGAGATGCCCTACAAGCCCGCAGTGGTGGGCGCACACGACCCCGAGGAGGGCGAAGAGAGGTGGCGCATCGGTGGCAACAGCTGCCTGGCAGGCGACTGGGTGGGCCATTGGGCCTTCGATAAACGCCCCGAGGTTGGCGATAGGATAGTCTTTGAGGATATGATACACTACACGATGGTCAAGACCACGATGTTCAACGGCGTGTCGCACCCATCGATTGCCATTGCCCACACCAACGGAGAGGTGGAGATTGTACGCCGCTTCGGCTATGAGGACTACAAAAACCGAATGGGATAGAGGGAATTGAGAATTGAGAATTGAGAATTGAGAATTGAGGCAAATGCGAGTAAGCGAGGGCAGAGGCCACTTGTGGACTATGCCGAGCGGGAGCATTTTAGAGCAAGCGAAGCTTGGTCAATTGAGAATTTACCCTCGCCTAAATTTCTCCTCCCCTACGAAAGGGGAGGATGGGAGGGGTGGTCGTAATTGTGCTCGGCGGCCTCGCCGAGCAGTGCCGAAGGCGGGTGAGGTCTGTTATCCCGTCGACCGACCACCGTCAACCGTCAACCGTCAGACAGACCTCTCTGGTGCTGCGCACCATCTCCCCTAACTTAGGGGAGAATGATTTCTCCTCCCCTAAATTTCTCCTCCCCTACGAAAGGGGAGGATGGGAGGGGTGGTCGAAATTGCGTGCACGGCCCCGTGCACTCCCTCGCCTAAGTTAGGAGAGGGTGCCGAAGGCGGGTGAGGTCTGTAAAAGAGCAGAAAGGGCAGAAAATGAAAGCTGCTCCCCTGAGTCAGGGGAGCTGTCGCAAAGCGACTGAGGGGTATGTCAAAAGAGCTGAAAGAGCAGAAAGAGCAGAAAGAGCAGAAAGGGAAAATATTTACTAATTACTCTTTACTAATTACTAATTCAAGGAAAAGACGTTAGACGTTGGACGTTTGACGTTAGACGTTAGACCATTAAGTATGATGAAGATTGCAATTCCTACAAGAGAGGGCCGTGTGGATGACCACTTTGGCCACTGCGACCACTACACCATTTTCACCATCGAGGAGGGAGAAGTTATTGATACCCAAACACTCCCTGCACCACAAGGTTGCGGTTGCAAAAGTGGCATAGCGAGTGTGTTGGCCGAGATGGGTGTGGAGGTTATGCTGGCCGGCAATATGGGCCAGGGTGCCAAGAACGTCTTGGAGCACAACGGAATAAGGGTTGTGAGGGGCTGTTCGGGCAGCGTGGAGGTGCTGGTGCAGACCTACCTGCGTGGCTTTGTCTTCGACAACGGACAAGCGTGCGACCACCACGACTGCGGACACCATTAGGGTGTGTGCGGAAACCAAAAAATAAAAAAAATTACGAAAACGCTTGCAGAGAAGAAAAAAGTTCGTATATTTGCACTCGCAATTCGGCTCCGTAGCTTAATTGAATAGAGCATTTGACTACGGATCAAAAGGTTACAGGTTTGAGTCCTGTCGGAGTCACAGAGGGTTGGCACAACGCCAACCCTTTTTGTTTATGTCCCAAACATCACTTTTCCCTGCTCAAAATATCCATCCCACACACGGCAAAACAAACAAAATTCGCCGCACTGCACTAAATTCTCAAAAATTACGTTACCTTTGTGGGATGTATGCCCGTCCCTATGGGACGGCCCCACAAAAACACAAATGACAATGATGAGATTTTTCAAACTGTTAATACTCGCTCTCGGTGCAATGGTCGCCCTGACCGCCTGCTCCAAAGAGCCCGGAACACCCGATGTTTCGTTTGCCTACTCGACATACACTTACACCGAAGGCTACGACGGTTGCTACGTTGCCGTCTATCAGATGGAGAGCCCTGTGGAGTGGCCCGTGGAGGTAACCATCCAGGGTAAGGTTGTGGCCGGCAAGGACAACACCGGCAAGGAGTTCGGGTGGAGCGACCTCATCGAGTTTGAGATTGATGGCGACCAGCCTGAGTATGTCGTTAGGAGCATCGACGACAAGACTTTCGAGGTCTCGGGTATCCGAGTAACATATTCGGAGTACAACAAAAAGGTTTTCTTCAAGAGCAAACCCAACGACTACCTCCAACAGGAGACCATCAAAATAGAGTTTGAGATTGTGGCTGTGAAAGGCTCGACCATCGGTAGCAGCAAGAAGACAACCCTCACGCTCGTGGACGACGAGAAGGCTCCGCTCATCAAGGTGGGATACTACAACACCGAGTACACCCCCTTGGTGGAGGCCATCAATGCCAAGAGTGGCTCGTTCTACTTGCGACTCTACAAGACCGACAAATATGAGTATGTGACAAGTGGTTGGTTTGGCCTGAACCGCCCCCGCCTTGTGGGCACATTTGACCCCGAGGCACAAACCCTCACATTCGATGGTACCGACTACGACCACCGCCGTTGGTTTGCCAAGGAGGGCGAGGAGGTGAATCGTGTGAACGCCTTTGAGAACGACACCCTTTGGGCCTACTCCCGCGAGGGCGACGTGGTCAAACAGATTTTGAAGTTCTATGGTGGCGGTGCTTCGGGCAAGGAGCCCATCGTCATCAAGACCGATAAGATTGAGGAGAACGCCTCGGGCTACTTGGTGGAGATTACGGGCGAGTGTGGCTTCCAGATTTGGAACTACGACAACACCAAAAAGGCCACAACCACCTTTGTGGGCACTTGGGACGGCTTGGATGGCTCGACCAAGATGACGCACTCCGAGAGCAACTACGAGGTTGACACCCAGAGCCGCAGTGTGGGCACCGACTACCCCACCCCCTTCTCGCAGTGGACCATCGGCACAATTAACGACTAAACAGACTTGATTGCTATGAAAAAGATTATCATATCGGCATTGTTCATCCTGACGGCCCTCTTCTCGGCCGAGGCACAGAGTGGCAAGAGTGCAAAGGAGATTCGCCAGCAATATTTTGTGTGCGGTCCCCGTGTGGGACTCTCCTCCCCCACGCAACACGCCCAGACCAACACCACCGACCTCAACTCTATGCTCAATGGCCTCAATGCGGGCATTCAGTTGGGCGGCTACCTGAGGGGTATGCTCCCCATCAAAAAGACGGGCGTGGTGCTCTATGCACAGCTGGATGCTGTGTGGGCTATGGATTGGTACATCGGTAAGAACTCCAACAACGCTCTTGCGGGCTGTTTCAACTTCCCGCTGATTATCGGCGGAGGCTATAAGTTCTCCAACGGGTTGTTCCTGCGTGGTGGCTGGGGCCCAACGTGGACGGGCAACATCTTCGCCACGGCCAACACCTCGTTTAAGGACACCGACAACGCCTACCAAAATGCTGTGGCCGATATGCTGGATAGGGACCCTTGGGGCCACTGCTCGGAGATTGGTGTGGACTGGAAGGAGTGGACCATCGACATTCGCTACCACAACCAATTCCGTTCCATCGACTACACACGCTTGGCAGACGACGTCCGCTTCATCTCGTGGGGCATAGCGATCGGCTACCGATTCTAATAGTAAAAACAACAATGGCTTCTCCAACCGAGAAGCCATTGTTGTTTTTGTCAACCGTCAATCGTCGACCGTCAACCGACAACCGACTTTTTAATTATTAACGGGCAAGTGCTTTCGCCCTCTCCATACGCTCCTTGGCGTAGGGCAGCGTAACCCTGAACTCCTTGTTCTCCGACGAGGGAAGCTCAAACATCGCATCGGTCATTATGGCCTCGCAAATGCTCCTCAAACCACGAGCACCAAGGCGGAACTCCTGTGCCTTCTCCACAATGTAGTCCAGCACGTCGTCGTCAAACTCCACCTTCACGCCGTCCAACTCAAAGAGGCGCACATATTGTTTGATGATGGAGTTCTTGGGCTCGGTGAGAATCTGGCGCAGAGCCTCCTTATCGAGCGGTTGGAGGTAGGTCAGCACCGGCATACGGCCCACCAACTCGGGGATGAGTCCAAACGAACGAAGGTCTTGGGGTGTGATATACTGCATCAGGTTCTTGCGGTCGATACGCACCGTTGCGCTCTGATTGAAGCCCACAACGCGGGTATTGAGCCTATCGGCAATCTTCTTGTCGATACCATCAAATGCACCACCACACACAAAGAGGATGTTGCTGGTGTTGACCTGCACAAACTTCTGCTCCGGGTGTTTGCGTCCGCCCTGTGGTGGCACGTTCACAACCGTACCCTCCAAAATCTTCAACAGAGCCTGCTGCACACCCTCGCCACTCACATCACGAGTGATGGATGGGTTGTCGCTCTTACGTGCAATCTTGTCCACCTCGTCGATGAAGACAATGCCCCTCTCGGCCTGCTCCACGTCGTAGTCGGCCACCTGTAAGAGGCGCGAGAGAATACTCTCCACATCCTCGCCCACATAGCCGGCCTCGGTGAGCACCGTGGCATCCACAATGGCAAAGGGCACCTTCAAGAGGCGTGCAATGGTGCGAGCCAGCAGGGTTTTACCCGTACCCGTCTCGCCAACCATAATGATGTTGGACTTCTCAATCTCCACCTCGTCGTTGACACTCTTCTCGATTCCTTTGGCGAGGATACGCTTGTAGTGGTTATAGACCGCCACCGAGAGAGTCTTCTTGGCAGCGTCCTGACCAATCACATATTTGTCCAAAAACTCCTTAATCTCGGCAGGCTTGGGCACATCCTCCCTACGAATGGGAGCACCCCCCTTGGCCGTTTTCTTCTTCTTGGAGGCGTTCTGCTCCTGCAACACATCATAGCCCCTCTCCACGCACTCGTCGCAGATGGTCGCACCGTTCATACCCGAAAAGAGCATACCCACCTCGGCAGCACTGCGTCCACAGAAGGAACAACAATCGTAGCCTCCGCGCTTGTTATTATCTTTTGCCATATTGTCTTTGTACCTATTTATCGTTCAACGCCTTACGGCTCACCAACACCTCGTCGATGAGTCCATACTCTTTGGCCTCCTCGGCCCTCATCCAATAGTCCCTGTCGGCATCGGCTGCAATGCGCTCGATGGGCTGACCGGAGTGGGAGGCAAGAATCTGGTAGAGCTCCTGCTTGTATTTGAGAATCTCTCGTGCGGTAATCTCAATATCCGAAGCCTGCCCCTGCACACCACCCAGCGGCTGGTGAATCATCACCCTGCTGTGTGGCAGAGCCGAACGCCTGCCCTTTGCACCTGCGGTGAGCAACACTGCACCCATAGATGCTGCCATACCCGTACAGATGGTCGACACCTGTGGAGCAACAAGCTGCATCGTGTCGTAGATACCCAAACCTGCCGACACACTACCACCGGGCGAGTTGATGTAGATTTGGATGTCCCTCTCGGGGTCCTGCGTTTCGAGGAAGAGGAGTTGCGCCTCGATGATGTTGGCCACATCGTCGTCGATGGGCGCACCGAGGAAGATGATGCGGTCCATCATAAGCCTCGAGAAAACATCCATCTGCGCCATATTCAACTTGCGCTCCTCGATGATTGTCGGCGACACGTATGCGTCGGTAAACGACTGATACCTATGCAGGTTGAGCGAAGAGATGCCCTGCGAAAGGGCAAATTTTTGAAACTCGTTTTTCATATTTCGTGTATGTTCTAATTGTCAACTAATGCAAACTACGCACCAATGGCGTAAACGACAGCCCAAAGGTACGAAACAAATTGAAAATGGAAAATGGAAAATTGAAAATTGAAAATTTTGGTGTGCCTTCGGCACGGGTATTAAAAAAGATACCCGTGAGTAGTAGAGGGTAGAAAAGGGACATTAAGGGTCCTAAGGTCTTTAAGGCCCCTAAAAAAGACGTTGGACGTTGGACGTTGGACGTCAGCCCCCCAAGAAGCAAAAGAACGGAGGGATTTTTGTGCCAGCGTCAGAATGACGCTTTCCCCATTTTGCTTTCCTGCGTTCCCCACCCCTCCTCTAAAAAGCAAAAGAAGAGAGGAATTTTTAGGCGCACAAGAAAGCGCAGCCGCAGGCTGTTTTGTGTAGATGGAACGTAATCACTACACCCATCCTCCGAAAACCCCCTCCACCCCCCAAGAAGCAAAAGAAGAGAGGAATTTCAAGGCCTGCGAAGAAGGCGGCTCCGCAGTTTGCTAACGCAAATGAGGAAGCCGCCTTCAAGCGTAACGAAGAAATTACCTCTTATTTTGCCTTCTTGGAGAGGATTTTGTTCAGTTCAGCAATAGTAACACTCTTGTTGGAAACCTTCACCAAAGGAGTTACAGCCTCGATAACCTTCTGCTCGTAAACCTTCTCGATGAGCTTGTTGGCCTCCTCCTTGTTGGCGAGAATCTGCTGTGCGTAGTTGGCGAGCATCTCGTCAGCCACGTTCATCATACCATACTGTGCAAACTGTGCAGCAGCATAAGCCTTGGCCTCGGCGAGCATATCCTCCTGCTTAACCTCCACATTCAGAGTCTTGGCGAAGTGTTTCTGAACGGCGCTCCACTTCATCATCTCTGCGAAGGGTGCGAAGTCCTTCTCAATCTCCTCCATAGTGAACTTACCCTCGTTGATTGCGAGCAACCAGCGTTTCAGGAACTCCTCGGGCAGGGTGAGGTTAGCCTTCTCCACGAGGTACTCACGCAAGGTGTTGGTGAATACATAGTCGCTCTCCTTCTTCAACTCGGCAGCAATCTTCTCGTCGATGAACTTCTCGAACTGCTCCTCGCTGGTTACGTTACCCTCGGGGAAGGCCATCTTGAAGAACTCCTCGTTCATCTCGGGGTCTGCATACTTGCGGATCTTGGTGATGGTGAGGTTGAACTCGGGTTTGATGTCGCCGAGCTCGTTCTCCTTAACGCCCAGAACCGAAGCCCTCTGCTGTGCGCTCTTGTAGAGCTCGTTCACGTTCACGATCATCTGGTCGCCAACCTTCTTGCCGATGAAGGGCTTACGCTCCTCGTCGCTCATGCTGATAAGGCCAACGTATGCGTCCTCGCTCTTGATGTCGCCATTGTCGAGGGTGCACATCACAGCCTCGTCGTTCTCTACCACGTCAACATCTACCAA
The DNA here is from genome assembly GCA_045132795.1 of Tidjanibacter sp. GTDB lineage: Bacteria > Bacteroidota > Bacteroidia > Bacteroidales > Rikenellaceae > Tidjanibacter. The sequence goes on from JBGUSZ010000069.1 coordinate 50,310, forward strand.
GCGGCCGTAGGTGCGGAGGAATTGGCCACGGTAGCCACTACGCATCTCCTCATCCACTTTGATTTTGTAGCGGGTAACCTTGTCTTTCTCGGTGAGCTCCAACTCCACCTTGGGAGCCAAGCCAAGCTCGAAGATAAACTCGTGCTCGGTGTTGTTGTCGAAGTCGAAAGCACCCTGCTCGTCGCTGGGGAGAACGTCGCCCATATAGTCGATACCCTCCTTCTCGATGTACTCAAAGCAGCTGTCGGAAGCCATCTTGGAGGCGGTCTCGGCAACTACACCCTTGCGGTACATCTTGTTGATGATACCCATAGGCACCATACCGGGACGGAAACCGGGGATGTTGGCTTTGCGTTTGTACTCACGGAGTTTTTTGTCCACCTCAGCAGTGTAGTCAGCCTCTGCAACGGTGATTTTGATAATCGCGGTTTGGTTTTCGCGAACCTCTTTGATAATGTTCATAGTTCTGTTATTATTATGTTATGATTTTCAATCTCTTATTTAGCCCGCAAAGATACAAATAAAAATGGAAAATGGAAAATTGACAAAATGAATTTTGTCTAAAATGCTCCCGCTCGGCAAAGTCTGCGAGCAGCCTCTGCTCTCGCTTACTCGCATTTGCGAAAATTGAGGATTGAGAATTGAGAATTAGTAAATATTTTTCCCTTTCTGCCCTTCCTTGCACTTTCTTGCCCTTTCTACTCTTGGGTATCTTTTTTGTTACCCGTGAGGTTAGGAAATTTAGGGAGTGTAGGATGTAATTTTCAACTTTCCATTTTCAATTTTCAATTTATAGGATGTATCTTTGTGCTACTATGGCAACGAGTGAGGATTATATCAACTATGTGATGGAGCAGTTGGAGGCTGCACGCACGGGCCTCGACCTGTGGGCACGTCCTATGTTTGGCGAATATTGCGTCTATTCGGGCGAGAAGCCCCTCTTCTTTGTGTGCGACAACACGGTCTTTATCAAGCGCATAGAGTGTGTAGCCAGCCTGCTTGCCGATGCCGAGCCGAAGGCTCCCTTCCCTGGTGCGAAGGACTTTGTGATTTTGGACATTGAGGATGTTCGCTTGTCGGGCGAAGTGGTACGACAACTACACATCCACAAGCCTATGCCTAAACCCAAGAAGAGAAAGACAACCGTCTAACGTCGACCGTCAACCGTCTAACGTCCAACGTCTAACGTCTAACGTCTAACGACTTACATACCCCTCCGCCTACGGCACCTCCCCTAACTTAGGGGAGGAGTTTTTTTTCACGGGTATCTTTTTTAATACCCAAGACCTCGGAGGGGCTCCACCTTTTTCACGGGTATCTTTTTTGATACCCAAAACCTCGGAGAGGACCTGCCTTTTTCACGGGTTACGTTTTTGTTACCCGTGAGGAGAAAGGGCAGGAAGGGCAGAAAGGGCAGAACGGGAATTGAGAATTGAGAATGGAGAATGGAGAATGGAGAGGAAGGGCAGGAAGGGCAGAAAAAGGAAACTGCTCCCCTAAGTTGCTCCTCCCCTACGAAAGGGGAGGTCGGGAGGGGGGGGGTCGAAATTGTGCTCGGCGGCCTCGCCGAGCAGGAGCTGTCCGAAGGACTGAGGGGTATGCAGACGTTAGACGTTTGACGTTAGACAAAAAAACAACAGACCTCTCTGGTGCTGCGCACCATCTCCCCTAACTTAGGGGAGAATGATTTCTCCTCCCCTACGACAGGGGAGGTCGGGAGCGGTGGTCGAAATTGCGTGCACGGCCCCGTGCACTCCCTCTCCTAAGTTAGGAGAGGGTGCCGAAGGCGGGTGAGGTCTGTAAAAGGGCAGAAAGGGCAGAAAGGGCAGGAAGGGCAGAAAGGGCAGAAAGGGAAAAATATTTATTAATTACTCTCTACTAATTACTAATTAAAGAAAGACG
>JBGUSZ010000070.1:0-3483 GCA_045132795.1 Tidjanibacter sp.
CCCTGATACTCAGGTTTTACGCCAATGCTATAAAAGTCGAGCGTCTTGCTCTTCTTCAAATCCCTGAAAATGCGGAACACACCAAAGGGGAACAAGCGGCCCTTCGACTCCCTCACGGCCTTGCTAATAGAAGGAGCCATAAAGCTATAACCAATGATGTTATCCTCCTTGTCGGTAACCACCGCAACATAGTCGGGGTTGCCCACCAGCATAATCAGTTTCGAGAAGTCGAGAAGTTGTTTCTCGCTCAACCACACCACGCCAAACAGTTTGGCAAATGCCTCGTTGAGAATTTGCAGCGCAGGAATGATGTAGGGTTTAATATCCTTAATCTTCTTGAACTTCAACACTTTATACCCATACCTCTCGATGGCCATATTAGCCACCCTGTCGAGCCTCTCGTTCATCACCTCGGGGATGGTAATCTGGAACTCCATCCAGTCGACCTTCTTGGTCATACCCAACCTCTCGAAGTGGTTAACATAGTAGGGATAGTTGTAGGGCGTTACATACATATCCTCCTCCTCGAAGCCCTCAATCACGAGACCCTGTTTGTCGAGGTCCGAGAAGCCGATGGGACCGATAATCTCGTTCATACCGCACTCCTTGGCATACTCCACAACCTTTGCGAACAACGCATCAACAACCTCCGCATCGTCCACAAAGTCGAACCTTGTGAAGCGCATCTGTTTGACGTCCATCTTCTCGTTATATGCCTTATTGAGCACACCCGCAGCACGGCCAACAACCTTGCCATCCCTCAGCGCAATCCACATCTTGCACTCGGCATAGGCAAACGCACCATTCTGCTTGGGGTCAAACTCGCTATCCTCGTCCATATAGAGTGCCGGCACAAAATAGGGGCAATCCTTATAGAGCCAAATGGGGAATTTGATAAACCTCTTCTTATCCCTTTTGTTTTTTACTTCCCTTATTTCCAACATAAGTTCACTGTGTTTTGGTTAATATTTTTGTGTGTTTCTCCCTTGACTATTGTATATCTACTTACCAATGAGCACCTTGATATTCTCAATGAGCATCTTCACTGCCACCGAGTTGAAGCCACCCTCGGGAATAATCACGTCGGCATACTTCTTCGAAGGCTCCACAAACTCCTCGTGCATAGGTTTCACGGTGGTGGTGTATTGGTTGATAACCGACTCCATCGAGCGGCCCCTCTCCCTCACGTCGCGCACAATCCTGCGTGCCAACCTCACGTCGGCATCGGTGTCCACAAAGACCTTGATGTCCATCAAATCCCTCAACTCCTTGTTCTCGAAGATGAGGATACCGTCGACGATGATGACCTTCGAAGGTTTGACTGCCACCTTCTCGTCGGTGCGGTTGTGCTCCACAAACGAATAGACGGGCCTCTCGATGGCCACACCCTCTTTGAGTGCTTTGATGTGCTCGACCATCATATCCGTATCAAACGATTGGGGGTGGTCGTAGTTAAGTTTGGTACGCTCCTCGTAGGTCAGATTGGGGAACGATTTGTAGTAGTAGTCGTGGCACAGAGTTGCCACATCATCTCCTGCGAAAGCCTCCTGCAATCGCTTCACAAGCGTACTCTTACCGCTACCGGTACCGCCTGCAACTCCAATGATTGTTACATTCATACGATATTTTTGTCTAACGTCTAACGTCAAACGACTTTTAGTTGTCTTTGTCTATCACAAGGCCTGCGAAGCGCATTGCCACCTTATCACCACCTGCGCTTGGATAGAACGGAGGAATTTCAAGGCTTGGTTGTTGGTTGGGCCCGCAGTTTACTACGGTAAATGAGGAGCCCAAACAACAAGCGTAACGCAGAAATTATCCGCTATCCTCCGACAGCACCACCGCAAAAGCGATAGAATCGAGGAAATTCAAGGCCTGCGAAGCGCGAGAAACCGCAGTTTGCTAACGCAAATGAGGATTTCGAGCGCAAGCATAACGCAGAATTTACCGATTATATCGCTTTTGCACTAAGCGTCGATCTTCGCATACTTAGCATGCTTCTCAATAAACTCACGACGAGGACCAACCTCATCGCCCATCAGCATCGAGAATATCCTATCAGCCTCGGCAGCATTCTCAATGGACACCTGCTTCAAAATGCGGGTTTCGGGGTCCATTGTGGTCTCCCACAGCTGGTGCTCGTTCATCTCACCAAGACCTTTGTACCTCTGCACCGTTACACCCTTCGTGCCCAACTCGGCGGTAATCTTCACCCTCTCCTCGTCGGTCCAGCAGTAGTGTTTAGCATTACCCTTCTTCACAAGGTAGAGAGGGGGCATTGCGATATAGACGTGGCCCTGCTCGATGAGCTCCTTCATCTTACGGAAGAAGAAGGTCAGCATAAGGGTTGCAATGTGGCTACCATCCACATCCGCATCGGTCATAATGATAATCTTGTCGTAGCGGAGTTTTTCGAGGTTGAGAGCCTTGGGGTCCTCCTCGGTACCGATGGTTACACCCAGCGCGGTGAACATATTCTTAATCTCCTGGTTCTCCCACATACGGTGCTCCTGAACCTTCTCGATATTAAGAATCTTACCCCTCAGAGGCATAATAGCCTGATACTCACGGTTGCGGCCCTGCTTGGCAGTACCACCTGCCGAATCACCCTCGACGAAGAAAATCTCGGCCTTGCTCCTATCCCTCGTTGCACAGTCGGCCAACTTACCGGGCAGGCCCGAGCCGGACAACACCGTCTTGCGCTGCACAAGCTCCCTTGCGTGGCGAGCAGCGTGGCGAGCCGTAGCAGCCAGCACCACCTTATCCACGATAGCCTTGGCATCCTTGGGGTGCTCTTCGAGGTAGTTAGTCAGTGCCTGCGAGATTGCCTGGTCCACAGCAGCCGACACCTCGTCGTTACCGAGCTTGGTCTTGGTCTGGCCCTCAAACTGGGGCTCGGCAACCTTAACCGACACCACAGCGGTCAAACCCTCACGGAAGTCGTCGCCCGAAATGTCAAACTTAATCTTCGACAACATTCCGTTCTCCTCGGCATATTTCTTCATAGTACGGGTGAGAGCCCTACGGAAACCGGTCAAGTGGGTACCACCCTCGATGGTGTTGATGTTATTAACGTAGGAGTGTACATTCTCCGAGAAGCTGTCGTTATACTGCATAGCCACCTCAACGGGAGTGCCGTTCTTCTCGGTGTCGATGTAGATGATGTCGTCGATAATCTTCTGGCCACGGCTCTGGTCGAGGTACTCCACAAAGCCCTTCAAGCCATTGTCGGAGTAGAAGTGCTCGTGGAGAAAGTTACCCTCCTCGTCCTTCTCCCTGCGGTCGGTAATGTCGAGGTTGATACCCTTGTTGAGGAATGCCAACTCGCGCAACCTGGTGGCCAAAATCTCGTAGCGATAGGTGGTGGCGGTGAAGATATCGCCGTCGGGTTTGAACTTGATGGTGGTACCCGTGCGGTCCGTTTCACCGATAATCTTCAACTCCGAGGTGGTAACACCACGGCTGAAAGTCATCTGGTGAATC
>JBGUSZ010000071.1:0-7501 GCA_045132795.1 Tidjanibacter sp.
GGCACCTGCGCGAGGGGGCCGTTTCTCTTTATATAATGGTCAATAGTCGACCTACCTTGTGCCAAAGAGTTTCTCGGCAATCTGCACAGCATTGAGTGCCGCGCCCTTACGAATCTGGTCAGCCACACACCAGAAGGTCAGACCACAGGGGTTTGCAATATCCTCCCTGATTCGTCCCACAAACACGGGAGTAGTCTCGGCCACAAAGAGTGGCATAGGATATTTCTTCTCGGCAGGCATATCTTCAACCACAAGACCCTCGCCGGCTGCAAGTGCAGCCTTGGCCTCCTCAACACTCACAGGCCTCTCAAACTCCACCCAGATAGCCTCCGAGTGGGCCCTTGCTACGGGTACCCTCACACACGTTGCGCTCACAGCAACGTCGGAGTGCATAATTTTCTGGGTTTCGAAGTGCATTTTGAGCTCCTCTTTGGTGTAGTCGTTGTCGGTAAACACGTCGATGTGGGGGATTACGTTGCCTGCGAGTTGGTAGGCGAACTTGTTAACCGTAGGCTCCTTGCCCTCAACAATCTCGGTATACTGCTGCTCCAACTCGGCAATACCCATAGCACCCGCACCGCTGGCCGCCTGATAGGTAGCAACGTGCACACGTTTGATGTGGGCCAACTTTTCGAGTGCAGCGAGCGCCACCACCATCTGGATAGTGGAGCAGTTGGGGTTGGCGATGACGTTACGAGGGGTGTTGTGTGCATCCTCGGGGTTTACCTCGGGAACGACCAGGGGCACATCCTCGTCCATACGGAATGCGCTCGAATTGTCAATCATAATCGCTCCGTGCTTGGTGATGGTCTTCTCGAACTCCTTGGAGGTACCGCCACCGGCCGACACAAAGGCAACGTCTATGCCCTTGAAGTCGTCGTTGTGTGCGAGAAGCTGCACAGTATACTTCTTACCCTTGAACTCATACTCCCTGCCTGCGCTCCTCTCGCTACCGAAGAGATAGAGGTTATCAACGGGGAAATTCCTCTCTGCAAGTATGCGCAGGAACTCCTGTCCCACGGCACCGCTTGCGCCAACAATTGCTACGTTCATAATTGCTATATCCTTATTTATTATTAAAAATCCTCATTATTTGTTGTGGACGAATTTAGAAGAACTCCTCGTCGTCCTCAAAGACCACATCGTTTGGTTTCTCCTCCACAAGGGGCTGTTCCTCTCCTTCTGCGCCATTGGCTTCCTCGGCCTCAACATCCTCAATAGTTACCGAGCCATCCCAGCAATCATACTCCTTGGCACCCATCGGGCGGAAGAAAGTGTCGGTCTTGGTTACCCCAAGCGAACCATCCTCCACAACACTCCTAAGGAATTCACCATAGACAGGCAGAGCCACAACCGAGCCCTCGCCCCTCGATGCGAGGTGTACGCTTTGGTCTTCGCCACCAACCCACACACCTCCAACAAGATTGGGAGCAACGCACATAAACCACGCGTCCCTATTCTCCTGTGATGTTCCGGTCTTACCACCCACCTCAACATCTTTCATACCATAGGCCCAACCAAGCCTCACACCCGTACCGCGTTGTACAACAGTGCGAAGCATATCGACCATTGTATAGGCCGTGTGTTCGCTGATGGCCACGGTGCTGGTAGTATTAAACTCGGCCAAGACGTTGCCGTGTCGGTCCTCGATGCGTGTAACAAAGATTGGCTCGGTATAAACGCCCCTATTTGCGAAGGTGGAATAGGCACCCACCATCTCAAATAGCGACACATCGGGCGTACCGAGGCAGATGGCATTCACGGGGTCGATGTAGCTCATAATACCCATATTGTGGATGAAGTCCGCCACTGCTTCGGGTTGGTTTGCCTGCTTCATAATCCAAGCCGAGTAGTTGTTGCGACTGCGGGCCATACCCCATTTCAAAGGATAAAGCTCGCCATCATAGACAACCTTGCCGGCCTCTTTGGGAGTCCACGCCTCACCCGTGTATGTTTCGATGGTTACGGGCAGATTGGGCACCATTGTACAGGGGTTGTAACCGAGGTGGTCGAAGGCGAAGGTGTAGATGAAAGGCTTGATGGTAGAGCCCACCTGACGTTTGCCCTGCTTGGCCATATCATACTTGAAGTAGCGGAAGTTGGGGCCACCTACATAGGCCTTCACATAGCCGTTATGGGGATCCATAGCCACCAACGAAGCACGCATAATGCGCTTGTGGTGGAGAATTGAGTCGAGGGGAGTGATGAGGGTGTCAACCTCGCCCTTGTAGGTGAAGATGCGAGTGCGCACTTTGGTGCGGAATGCCTCGTCAATGGCTGCGTGTGAATAGCCTGCGTTGGACATATCACGATAGCGGTCCGAATAACGCACCGCACGTTTGATAATCTTATCCACTTCCTCCTGCTCCAAGTCGGTAAACAGCACATTGGTTTCGCTATACTGCTTCTCCATTGCGGGCTGAATCTGTGTGGAGAGCTGTTTCTGCACAGCCTCCTCGGCATAGCGCTGCATGGTGCTATTGAGTGTGGTGTAGATTTTCAGACCATCACGGTAGATGTTATAGTTGCTACCATCGGCCTTTTGGTTTTTCAGACACCAGCCATACAGCGGGTTATTCTCCCACCTTTCGACCTCCTTTTCGTAGTCATACTTGGTGTAGTACATATTGCGCGTTGGCTTGGGCGAAGTCATCGTCAGACGAATCATCTCACGGAAGTAGGTTGCAAGGCCCTCGTTATGGCTCGATTGGGAGAAATTCAACTCTATGGGCAGTGCTTTGAGCGAGTCGAGTTGCTCGGCAGTAATATATCCTGCGGCCTCCATACGGCTCATAACCGTATTGCGCCTTGCGAGCGAGTTCTTGGGGTTTCGCACAGGGCTGTAACGAGTGGGTGCATTAACCACGCCAACCAACACCGCAGCCTCCTGCACGTTGAGTTCCGAGGGCTCCTTATCGAAGAAGGTCTTTGCTGCCGACTTGATACCGTAGGCATTGGAGCCAAAGAAGACGGTGTTGAAATACATCGCCACAATCTCGTCTTTGGTGTAGTTGTGTTCGAGTTTCACAGCCGTAATCCACTCCTTGAACTTGGCAACCACGAGTTTACCCGTGCGTGCGACTTTGGAGGAGTAGTGGGTTGTGTCCCTCGGAAAGAGGTTTTTGGCCAGCTGTTGTGTGATGGTCGAGCCACCACCCTGTCCCCTATCGCCCAAGGCAATGGTGCGCACCGCCACACGGGCAAGCGAAATGAAGTCGATACCGGAGTGATTCTCAAAACGAGCATCCTCGGTGGCAATGAGTGCTGCCACCAACGAGGGGGCGAGCTCCTCGTAGTCCACATACGAACGGTTCTGCACATAGTAGGAGCCCAGCAACACTCCGTCCTCCGAATAGATTTCGGTGGCAAGGTTACTCTTGGGGTTCTCCAACTCCTCAAACGAGGGCAGTGTGCCAAAAGTGCCCGAGTTGGTCAACAGCAGAAGTGTGATGAAGGCAATGGAAGGCACCAAAACAATGATCCAAAACCACAGCGTAACCCTCTTTGCCTTGCTCAAATCCTTATATCTTTTCATAGCATTATGCAGTTTTCTTCATCTACCAAATGACAAAGGTAGTGTTTTTTGTCTAAAAGTTGACACTCACACCCCCACTAATCACCGGAACGCCCCAATGAATAGCATCTTCATAGAGTGCAAGGCGTATGGAAAGGTCGCCCTCGGAGGGGAGTCGGAACCACGAAGTGTCCAGCCATAACTCTCCACCACAAGTGGCCATCACACCCATAGCCGACCTACCCAAACTATTGAGTCCTCTCCACGCCATACCGTCGGCAAAGAGCCCCAAACGTACTCGTTTGAGCAACACCACTCCACTAACACCCACGTCGGGATAGCACAACGGAGTGTTGTATTGCACCGAGAGGCCTATATTATCGTCGGGCCAATAGGGATAGTTTTCCACGAAGTGGTCGAAGCCTCTCGGGTGGCCCCAACCGAAGTCGAGCGCATAACCAACGGGGCCGTTGCCCTCAATGCCCTGCCACGAAGCCTTCACCGTAAAACCATCGTTAGCTCCAAAAGCAGGCGTGTACACACGGCCAAACACACCGACAGTCGTGGGACTCTCAAAGCCGCCCATCATACGACCAACGCCACCAATCACAGCCACACCCCAGCAAGATTGCAAGTTACGAGTAGCCATTCGGGTGTAGGAGTTCCATTGGAGCGTGGCAGCCAGCCCCGTAACACCCGTGTGGTAGCGGTGCAGAGTGGGGTTATAGAGTCGCAGATTGGAGTGAGAAAACTCCACCGAAGGGGTCAGCACCGAGGTCCAATAGGAGTTACGCACAATTATGGGAGCATATGCTCGTCCCGTGAGCGACCACGAACTGCGTGTTGACTCAGGAGTGGCAATGTGTTCCGTGTCGTTGTAACTCGACGAATAATCGCCGCCTTTCATCATAACACCCTGCGCCACAGTAGCTCCTGCCGAGCGACTGCTAACCGTTGCGCCAAGTTCCAACTTAACAGGCAGGCCAACATATTTGAAGTTGACCACTCCTTTGTGTGAGCCGTCCAACCCCAAGCGGTAGCCCACGGTGGTGAAGGCCGAAGAGAGAATATTTTGGGATGTTGCGCTCACTCCAAAGCCCACATCGCCCAACGAGCCGGCCATAATATCCTCCGGGCGGTAGTAGATGGGAGCCCACGAGTGGAAGTCCAAAAGGTGGGCCGCCTTACGATAGGGTTTTGACGACACGCTACGTTTGGACTCTTCAAGGTCAGCGGGAGTAAATTCCACGCCTCCCACGTCTATCATACCACTCCACTTATATCTCGGAGGATTGACAACATTCTCCGGTACCTCTCTCCACACCACTTCATCCTGAAACTCCACCTCGGCCACCGCCAAGTGGTACCCATTGGCATCATAGACTGCAAGTGCGATATGTTTACCATCGGGCGAAGGATAGCCATCAAAGGAGCCATAGCGAGAGGTGGTCAGTCGCCACTCTCGGCCCGTGGAGGGGTCGAGTGCATGCACCTCGTCGTAGCCCGAAGCAATGGAGCCAAAGTAGAGAACTCCACCTTGCGCCCTCAGGTCGGAGAGAGTTGTGTGGGATGCACTGCGAACAACCTCCCTACGCCAATCTTTGGGGCAGATGCGCTCGATGGCCATACCATCTGTGGAGGTCGTAATGTAGTAGAGCCACTCTCCATCGCCCGCCAAGCCGTGGACCTCAACCCCACAAGGGAGTGTAACCTCGCCCTCAATGCAGACAATCGAATAGGTACCCTCAAAGTTGTAGCGCACAAAGGCCAACTCCCCACCCCACTCCGTTGGGTAGAGGGCATAGATGCTCTTATGCAAAGCCCGCTGCGCCTTGCCTCCATCAATGGGTGCCTTGTACATAACCGAGCCCATCTGCTGGGCAAAAGAGGATAGTTGACAACGTTCGGTCCAATAGATTTCATCGCCCACAATGGCAGGACGCGAACTGACGGTGCCCGGGTTGATAATTCCACGTTCCACACCCGTAGCCACATCCACGGCCACAAATCGTTGGGGCCTATCAAAATCGCCTTTGAGGGCAACAATTGTGTTTCCGTCCACCCACAACGGCCAACGAAGTGTGGTGTAGGGCGAACTATCGGTGGCGGATTGTTGCACCCTGCGTGCGCTGTCGCTCCTCTCCGGTAGGCTCTCCCACCAATCGTTCAGACTCTCAAAGGTGGTGCGGAAAAGTTCCTCGGTGGAGTAGCCGAGCCTACGGCGCATAGCCCACTCGGTGGGGAAAATAGTGTAGGGCTTACTGACCACATAGTCAATCACATCGCCCCACACATAGCGTCCGCCAATGGTGTTGGCCATCGTCACCATCTGGTAGCCGAGGTTGTAGTGCGAAGGAACATATTTGTTGTAGGAGCCCCCAAACCAAGTGTCGGGATTTTGGGAGCAAAGAATATCACGCCCCACCGCACGGTAGTGCATCGTAAAGGATGGTTGCAGTGCACGTCCAAACGTGGAGGCCTGCGTCTCGGCATCCGTAGCATCACCCTCAATCCACCAGAAGGGCATAAGTCCACTCGTGAGGAGCATCCACTGCTGGCCCAACACAGGGCGCAGGGACTTGATAAGGCCACGATTGAGTGCCGAATATTGTGCCGTGTGGCGAAATTCGTGGACGGAGAGTTGGCGCAACCAAGAGAGCCCATAGCCACTCTCTGCCGGCATTCCCGACATCTCTACCCTCAGCGGAGCCCAGATGGAGAGTCCGTTGGAAGCGCTATTCTCGGCGTGCACCACAACGGGCGAAGTGAGCAGTTTATTGATTGGTAGGCCATATCCGATGGTGTGGCTCACGGTGTCCATATAGTGTAGAATGGAGCGTGCCGATTGGTCGAAATAGTCGGGCGCAACCACCCTGCGAGCCCCATCCTCATAGAGTCGCCAACGGATGTGGTCAGGCGAGGCACCCGTGTTGTAGAACTGCGCCATTACACCCTGCGACCACAACGCCGCAACGATAAGTATGATAAGTTTGCCTCTCAATTTCCTGTTTACCATTTCTGCCCTCAGGTATTAAAAAAGATACCCATGATTTAGGAGGAACATTTAGAATTGACGGTTGACAGTCGTCGGTTGACGGTCGACGGTTGACGTCTTACGCCCCTGCTTTTTTTGCTCGGTAACCCGCATCGAGGAGCAGTTGTAGCACCCTCTCGCGGTGGTCGCCCTGAATGATAATCTCACCATCCTTGGCCGAGCCCCCCACACCGCAGCGGTTTTTGAGCATACGAGCCAACTCTTTGAGGTCCTCCTCCGAGCCCACAAACCCCTTGACAAGAGTCACCGTCTTGCCCCCTCGGTGGTTCCTATCGAGCCACACTCGCAGATTCTGCTTCGCAGGAGCCAGAGTTTCGACCTCTTCCTGTTCGTCGGTTGTGTAATTAAAATCGGGGTTGGTGGAGAAAACCACACCCAAACGAGCCTTCCAATCGTTGTCTGCCATATCAAGGAAAAATAAATAGTCCCACTAATATCACAAAGATATGGATTTTTTCTTATTTTTGTACATCCACTATGGCAAAACGACAACGCAACATATCCCAACCACTCCCCACCACCCCTCTACCCGAAGGGTGCCGACACATTCGTGTCCTCGTGGAAGGATATGAGGATATCGCCTTCTGGCGTGGCATACTGGACCCCTACGAGGACGACTACGTGAGGTTTGAGGTGAGTGTACCACCACGAGAAGACCTCGCAAAGGGAAAGAAAACCCTGCTTAGTCAAGCAGACAAATGCCACTCCGGATTGATTATGTGTATGGACAGCGACTTCGACTACCTCTTCGCCGACCAGACACACGACGCCCGCATCATCAACACCTCGCCATACCTCTTCCACACCTACGTCTACTCCACAGAGAACTACCTCTGCTATGCCCCGTCGCTGCACAACCTCTGTGTGAAGGCCACCAAGAACGACACCCACATCTTCGATTTCGAGGATTTCTTTGCCGAGTACTCCAAGGC
>JBGUSZ010000072.1:0-6363 GCA_045132795.1 Tidjanibacter sp.
CCGAGTGCTTTGAGTACACGGAAGGGCGACTCATAGAAAATCATTGTTCGTGGCTCCTCTGCAAGGGCTGCAAGGCGTTTTTTACGTCCTTTCTTCTGGGGCAAAAAGCCCTCAAAGCAGAACTTATCACACGGGAAACCACTCTGTACCAACGCGGGCACAAAGGCAGTAGCTCCGGGCAGAGTCTCCACCTCAATATCGTGTTCCAAGCAGGTGCGCACAAGCAAAAAACCGGGGTCGGAAATACCGGGCGTACCCGCATCCGAGATGAGCGCAACGCTCCTACCGGCCTCTATCTGTCGTGCAACCTCCTCTGCCGAAGCGTGTTCGTTGAACTTGTGGTGAGCATAGAGCTTACGCTCAATGCCGTAGTGTTTCAGCAGCACCTGCGAGGTGCGTGTGTCCTCGGCCAGAACCATATCAACCTCACTGAGCAGTCGCACGGCTCGGTAGGTCATATCTTCCAAGTTACCAATGGGGGTAGGTATAATATACAATTTAGGCATTGCTATTCGATATAAACAAATGAACTACAAAAGTTTTCGCATCAGTAGGTCCACCAACAGTTTAGCTCCCTCGCTATTGGGATTCCAATCGAAATTATCATAGATAAAGAGCATTGCTTCGTCCAAGCTCTCGTAGGAATCCAACACCTCCATTGCTTGCTCATATAGCGCGCTATTGCCCGCAAACAAATCGCGAGTCAGAAGTATCTTGTCATTAATGCTCACAGATTTCATCAGCGAGGTCGTAGCCCCAGCCGCAACGGTTGCCACATCTAGGCTCTGTGTAGCTGCCATTGTGTCGGCAAGAGTTGTTTGCTCACCACCCAACACATCGGCCAAAACCACCTTCTGTGGACTCTCCTGCACGAGGGCAGAATCCTCTTCTTCCACAACTTCCTCTTCAACAGACTCCGCAACTTCTTCCTCGGCAGGCCCTTCTATTACGAAGTCAATCACGGGAGCCTCCTCTTCGGGTTCCCCAACAATCATTTCAGGCTCCTTGACAATCTCCCCTTCGGGTTCCTCGTCCTCATCATCATAGAGCGATAGTACCACTTTGTGGTCAATCTTACTTTGGGGAACAACAGGTTCCTCAAAAGTTTCATCTATCAACTCCTCGGCTGGTTCCTCAGCAGGCTCTTCTACCGCTTCAACAACCTCATTTTCAGGGTCAATGGTCACATTTTCTTCAATCTTTTCTTCAATCTCCTCGACCGACTCTTCTTCCTCCTCTTCGGGCAGTTGTTCTACCTCATCAATAAGCTCCTCAATTAGTTCGATTACCGACTCCTCAATAGGTTCCTCCACAGGCACATCCACAATGGGCACCACAATATTGGGGGCCTCCAAAACCACTTTCTTCTCTTCGGGCGTTACCACCTCGGCAACGAGAACTTTTTCGTAGATTGAGCGCATCTTTTCAAGCACGATATCACGTTCAATGGCCGAAAGTTCTTCATAGTTGAGTTGTGCCAACTGCTGCTCCAACTGATTGAGAGTTGCGATGATATTTTTCATACTAAACGACATTTTTCACATTAAAACGATTTCTAACCTTCAAAAATACAATTTTTGATTTAAGAAAGCAAATTTATTGCGTATCTTTGCGCCATAATTTGTAAAAACGAATATTTCTTATGGCATTACAATGCGGCATAGTGGGCCTGCCTAACGTGGGCAAGAGCACCCTTTTCAACTGCTTGTCCAACGCAAAGGCACAGGCAGCCAACTTTCCTTTCTGCACCATCGACCCAAACGTGGGCGTAATCACCGTACCCGACCAGAGGCTTACCAAGCTGGCCGAGATTGACAACCCCAAGCGAGTCATCCCCACAACCATCGAGATTGTGGACATCGCAGGACTCGTAAAGGGCGCATCAAAGGGCGAAGGTTTGGGCAATAAGTTCTTGGCCAACATCCGCAACACAGATGCTATCATTCACGTTCTACGTTGCTTCGACGACGAAAACATTACCCACGTTGACGGCACCGTTAACCCCGTGAGGGACAAGGAAATCATTGACACCGAGCTGCTCCTCAAAGACCTCGAAACAATCGAGAGTCGCATCGGCAAGGTACAAAAGCAGGCTGCCATCGGAGAGAAGGCCGCCAAGCGTCAGTATGAGATTTTGTGCCGCTACAAGGAGGCCATCGAGGGCGGCAAGGCTGCACGCACCGTGGAGATTGACAACAAGGACGACGCCAAGTGGGTACAAGAGCTCTGTCTGTTGACCAACAAACCCGTGCTCTACGTTTGCAATGTGGACGAGGCGAGCATCAAGAGTGGCAATGCCTATGTGGATGCCGTGCGTGAGGCCATCAAGGAAGAGAACGCCGAGTTGCTCGTGGTGGCAGCCGCAACCGAGGCCGACATTGCCGAGTTGGACAGCTACGAGGAGCGTCAGATTTTCCTCGAAGAGTTGGGCATTGAGGAGTCGGGCGTTAGCCGCCTTATCAAAGCCGCCTATGCACTCCTTGGCCTGGAAACATTCTTCACCACCGGTGCCGACGAGTCGAGGGCTTGGACCTACACTCGTGGCTACAAAGCTCCTCAGGCAGCAGGCGTTATTCACAGCGACTTCGAGCGTGGCTTCATCCGTGCCGAGGTTATCAAGTATGCCGACTATGTTGCGCTCGGTAGCGAGAAGGCTTGTCGCGAGGCGGGCAAAATCGGCATCGAGGGTAAGGAGTATGTCGTTCAGGATGGCGACATTATGCACTTCCTCTTTAACGTCTAACGTCCAAAGTCCAAAGTCTAACGCGGCAGATACTACGTATCTAAGAACGAAAATAGAGTTATGTTAGACCATTATAATTACAAAAACCAATAAATAACCATTAAGTCCAACGCCGAAAGTCCAACGTCAAGAGCCCCATACCGTGGCCGAAATCAAATTGACGTTAGACATTAGACGTTAGACATTAGACAAAAGCAATATGGAAAGAAAAGTAAGGGTTAGGTTTGCACCCTCGCCCACCGGCGCACTTCACATTGGCGGTGTTCGTACCGCACTCTACAACTACCTCTTTGCACGTCAGAGGGGTGGCGACTTCATCCTCCGCATCGAGGATACCGACTCCACACGTTACGTTCCCGGAGCCGAAGAGTACATTATGGAGTCGCTCGAATGGTGCGGCATCAAGATTGACGAAGGTGTCCGTGAAGGAGGCCCCCACGCACCCTACCGCCAGAGCGAAAGGAAAGAGATTTACCTCAAATATGCTCTCCAACTTGTGGAGAGCGGACACGCATATTACGCTTTCGACACCCCCGAGGAGCTCAATACTCTGCGTACCGAGTTGGAGGCCAAAGGCGAAACATTCTGCTACAACTACGCTGTAAGGGAGAACCTTGCCACCTCGCTTCGTCTGTCGGCCGAGGAGGTCAAAGAGCGCATCGAGCGTGGCGACCAATGGGTCATCCGCTTCAAGATGCCCGAGGGCGAGGTTGTGAAGATGGACGACCTCATTCGTGGCCACGTTGAGATGAACACCTCCACTCTCGACGACAAGGTGCTCTACAAGTCAGCTGACGCACTGCCCACATACCACTTGGCCAACATCGTGGATGACCACCTGATGGAGATTAGCCACGTTATTCGTGGCGAGGAGTGGTTGCCTTCGTTGCCCCTCCACTATCTGCTCTACCGTGCCTTCGGTTGGGAGGATAGCCGCCCCGAGTTTGCACACCTTCCCCTCTTGCTCAAACCTACCGGTCAGGGCAAGTTGAGCAAGCGTGATGGTGACAAGCTGGGCTTCCCTGTGTTCCCATTGAAGTTTGTTGCTCCCAGCGGCGAGGTTTCGAGGGGCTACCGTGAGGATGGCTATTTCCCCGAGGCCTTTATCAATATGCTCGCACTCTTGGGCTGGAATCCCGGCACCGAGCAGGAGATTTTCTCTATGGAGGAGTTGATTGAGGCATTCTCGTTGGAGCGTGTAGGCAAGTCGGGCGCAAGGTTTAGCCCCGACAAGGCCCACTGGTTCAACGCACAGTATATGCACACCCGTAACGACGAGGAGTTGGCAGCCATCTACACCGCACAACTCGCCGAGCGTAGCATCACCATCGACCACGAGAAGGCACTCCGCATCGTGTCGCAGATAAAGATGAGGGCCACATTCCCCGATGAGTTCTGGGCACTTTCGTCGTTCCTCTTCGAGGCCCCCACGACTTACGATGAGAAGGCGACAAAGAAGTATTGGAAACCCGATGCACCCCGCATTATTGGCGAGTTGAAGACTCTCTTGGAGGGCATTGAGGAGTTCACCACTGAGGAACTCGAAAAGGTTTGCGGAGCGTGGATTGCCGAAAATCAGATTGGTATGGGCCTTGTGATGAACGCTTGGAGGCTCTGTATCGTGGGTGAGCCCAAAGGCTTTGGTATGTATGATATGTGTGCCGTACTGGGCAAAGAGGAGACCCTCCGTCGCTTGACCGCAGCACTCGCCACCCTGCCACAAGAGTAGAGAGCAGATGTCTTTTTAGGGTTTTCAGAGCCTGAAAATATTTCATTAGATTATAAAAAAGTTGCACTATGGTGCAACTTTTTTATATATTTGTGCGTCATACCGAAAAACACCGGAATGTTATGAACGCAAAAACTACTGCAAAATTACTCGCCCTATTGGGATTTTCCACCGCAGCAAACTCGTGCGAAGCGCTCAGTGAGATTGGTGGCGGAGGAGGGTTGGTTATGTATGGTTCTCCAAGCGCATCATACGAATTTAATATTGAGGTAAAGGACGTAAACGATGGGAAACCCATTGAGGGTATTCGAGTTAGTCTATTGGAGCGAGGCTACTACCACAACAGCGCCACACAAGAGAGAGAGGAGGTCATTGACACCCTCGCCAAAGGATTGACCAACTCACAAGGCAAGGTGGTCCTAAAACACGGAGGTCATCCCATTTTCTATGACAAAGCCGAATTTGCAGCAGAGGATGTAGATGGTAGCGAGAATGGCGAATACAATTCCAACAACGTGGAAATCAAAATCGAACGAAATGAGTTTGTTGACAATGACGACAACTCGTGGTCATTGGGTAAGGTAACAAAGGATATAACTCTCAAATTAACAAAGAAATAAACAAAAAAAGTCTGGCATCTCTGCCAGACTTTTTTTTAATCATCCCAACGACTAACGGCCCAAAAGGTAGAGCCTCAGGAGGTTGATTGCTGCCGAGGAGGCTCGGTCGATATTCTGCGCACGCAGGCGGCCGTGTACTTTCTTCTGCGCCACCGTACCATTGGGGCCCGCAACTGCCATCCACACCGTACCAACGGGTTTCTCCTCGCTTCCACCCGAAGGGCCGGCAATACCCGTAGTGGCCACGCCATAGGTGGTGCCACACACTCGGCGCACTCCCTCGGCCATCTGTCGGGCCACTTGCTCACTCACAGCTCCATAGGTTTCTATATCCTCGTGGCTCACGCCTAACACGTTCTCCTTCACGCTATTATCGTAGGACACAACGGCTCCCCAGAAGTAGTCAGAAGCGCCACTCATAGCCGTAAACTTGGCACTCAATGCGCCACCCGTACACGACTCGGCAGCCGCAAGTGTCTCGCCCCTCGTGGTGAGAATCTGCGCCACCACACTCTGCAAAGTATCACTCTCCCATCCCACAAAATATTCGCCCAGCAGAGGCATCAGAGCCTCAAAGCAGGCATCAATCTCACGAGCCGCCTGCTCGGCATCCACATCGTAGGCCGACAAGCGCAGGCGCAACTGCGAGGGCGAGGGCAGATAGGCAAGGTGCAGATAGTCGGGCAGAGAGTCCTCCCACTCGGCAATGCGCTCGGCCATCATACTCTCGGCCAAGCCATAGGTTATAGCCGTACGATGGACAACGGATTGGAGGTTAAAGTGGGCTTTTAGGCGTGGCAGAACACTCTCCGTCATAAGGTGTTCCATCTCGAAAGGCACACCCGGCAGCGACACCACAACCCTACCATCACGCTCGAACCACATACCCGGTGCGGTTCCTTTGTGGTTAGGCAGAACGGTGCAACACTCCGGTACAAGCGCTTGGCTCTTGTTTAGTTCGTTAAACTCTATACCCCTCGCCGTCATCATCCTCTCCACACGCTGGTAGGTCTCCTCGTGACGTACAAGGGTGGAGTGGAAAATCTCGGCCAGCACCTTCTTTGTAATATCGTCCTTCGTGGGGCCAAGGCCGCCCGTAATAAGCACCACCTCGGAGGCTTTCAAAGACTCCTCTACGGCACTAACAATCTCCTCCCTGCGGTCGCCAATGGAATACTTACGACGCACCGAAAGGCCAATCTCGCCCAACCTCTGGGCCATCCACACGGAGTTGGTATCAACAATCTGGCCGACGAGAATCTCATCGCCAA
>JBGUSZ010000073.1:0-22164 GCA_045132795.1 Tidjanibacter sp.
GCAGAAAGAGCAGAAAGAGCAAGAATATTTACTAATTACTCTTTACTAATTACTAATTAAACAGCTAACGGCTAATGGCTAACAGCTAATAGCTTTGTCGGTCGACGGTCGTCGGCTAACGGAACACTTTTTGCAGTGGGAGGGGTGTTATGAAAGAGAGGACTTTTTGCATCATCAAGCCCGATGCGATGCTCAATCGTACCGAGGGCAAAATCATCAACGAACTATTGGAAGCAGGTTTCGATATCCTGCAAATGAGACTCGTTAGGCTCGACCGCAACGCAGCCGAGCGTTTCTATGAGGCCCACCGAGGAAAACCATTTTGGGAAGAACTCATTGACCTGATGACCTCGGGGCCCATCATTGCCATACTCCTCGAAGGGGAGAATGCGGTGGCGGCACTACGCAAATTGGTGGGGGCCACCAACCCACGCACCGCCGAGCGTGGCACCCTGCGCCGCAAGTATGGCACCAACACCACCCGCAACGCCCTCCACGCCGCCGACAGCCTCGGCAATGCTGCCGCCGAAGCCTCGCAATTTTTCTATTAGAGGGGAAAAGGAATATTTAGGGAATGTAAAGAATTTAGGGAGGTTAGAGAAGAACACTCCCTAAACTCCCTAAGTTCCCTAAACTCCCTACTTTCACCAAACACCCTTACACTCCCGCAAGTGCTTTCAAGCGAGCAATCTCCTCGGGCCAAAGGCTCTCGTCGATGGTTTCGAGCACAAGGGGCATATTGTCAAATCGAGGGTTGCGAGCGATGTACTCGAAGCACTCCCAACCGATTTGTCCGTGGCCGAGCCTTTCGTGTCGGTCGATGTGGCTACCCAACGGGCGCATAGCTTCGTTGAGGTGCATACCACGCAGGTAGTCCAGCGATATGATGCTGTCAATCTGCGCAAAGGTCTTCTCGCAAGCCTCGGTTGACGAGAGGTCGTAGCCTGCGGCAAAGGCGTGGCAGGTGTCTATGCAATATCCCACCCTCGACTTGTCCTCCACACGGTCAATGATGTGTGCGATGTGCTCAAACGCAAAGCCCACGTTGGAGCCCTGACCTGCGGTGTTCTCAATCACAGCCGTAACCCCCTTGGTCTTGTCAAGGGCAATGTTGATACTCTCGGCCACACGGTCAAGACACTCGTCAAGCCCAATGCGCCCCAAGTGGCTACCGGGGTGAAAGTTGAGCCTATCGAGGCCCAATTGCTCACAGCGAGCCATTTCCTCAATAAATGAGCCGCGCGATTTGATAAGACTCTCCTCGTCGGGGTGTCCGAGATTGATGAGGTAAGAATCGTGAGGAAGAATCTGGAAAGGCTTGTAGCCCAACCTCTCGCACTCCGCACGGAAGGCCTCAATATCACGCTCCGATAGCGAAGGCGCAAACCACTGTCGCTGGTTTTTGGTGAAGAGTGCAAAGGCCGTAGCCCCTATGTTGTGCGCATTTATGGGAGCATTCTGGACTCCTCCTGCTGCGCTGACGTGTGCTCCAAAGTATTTCATACTGCAAATAAATGTTTCTGTGTGTAATTTTACTCCACTACAAATGTACGGATTTTTCGCTTAAATCGCTATCTTTGTGCAATCATATATTTTTATGGGCATATAGGAGTAGCTTATGAGAAATGTTGTGTACAAAATAGCGGTATTGGTTGTGGCGTTGGTGGGCTTTGTGGGTCGTGCCGATGCCCAATTCACCATCCAACGCCGCCAGCCCGAACAGCGACAAGAGGTCAAGAGCGACCCCTACAAAGCCTTCGGCGGTTTTGTGGACAACAAGATACAGAACGACTACTACGACCACGCCGCTTGGTTGGCCGAGCGTAGGCGCATACGCAAGCAGCGCAACACGCTCGAAATCCAGACCACCTTCCAAACCTCGGCACTCCAATTCGAGAACTGGACTGCGGGTGGTAACAACACCTTCTCTGGTCTGGCAACCATCTTTATGCGCCACCAATACAAACGCAACAAGTTCGCCAGCGACCTGACCATCAACGGCCGCTATGGTATCAACTACATCGACAATGCCCCCTTCAAGAACGTCGACGAGATAAAAATCAAAGAGCTTCTCTCGTGGGACATCCAACGAAGCGGTTGGTCCTATTCGGTAACCATCAACTTCCGCACCCAATTTGCCGACGGTTTTGTGTCCCGCACCGACAACACCCTTAAATCGGCCTTTATGTCGCCCGGCTATTTTGACGTGTCGGGAGGTTTCACCTATGCACCCAAGAATGCACCCTACAAGGTTTCCCTCTCGCCCATTGCGGGCAATATGGTATCAATGTTGGACGAGAGACTCTATGAACAGGGACTCAATGGTGTACCAGCGGGTGATAAGATTTACAGTATGATTGGCCCTTCGGTCAACATCTCCTTCGACAAACACTTCTTCAATAAGGTGTTGCGCTACCGCGGTACGCTCTATGGCTTCTATGGTCTTAACGACCTTGCCACACCCCCAACGGTCAGGTGGGACAACACGGTGGATGTCAACTTGTCAAAGTATATGAGCATACAACTCTATGGTGTGTTCTACTACCTCAAAACGGCAAGCCCCAAGCCACAGTATCAATACTCGGCAACGGTGGGCCTCTCCTACAAGTTTAAGAACAAATAGCGATGAACGTGAATAGAATAAAAATATCGTGGTGGATGCCCGTGGTGGTGGCTTGTGCGCTGGTTGCCGGCGCGTGGTTGGGCTATGCCACTGCGCCGAAAGCACACACACCAAAGACAACCACCTCGTCGCCTGCTGCGGCGTTGAGAGGTGCGTCCAAGATTGACCTCACGCTGAGCCTTGTAGATAGGGTGTATGTCGACTCGGTGGACCGCAACGCCATTGTGGAGGCCCTGATGCCACGCCTTATGGAGCAGCTGGACCCCCACTCCACCTACATCCCCGCCAGCGAGATGCAGCAGGTCAACGAACCTTTGGAGGGTGAGTTCGACGGCATTGGAGTGGTCTTCAATATGGCAACCGACACGGTGGTGGTACTCAACATCATTGCCGGTGGCCCAAGCTACAAGGCGGGAGTGCTGCCTGGCGACCGCATCGTAACCATCGATGGCGACACCGTTGCAGGACGCAAGATTGAGCAGAACAAGATTGTTAACCGACTGCGTGGCAAGCGTGGCTCGAAGGTTACCATTGGTATCGAAAGGCAGAATGTGGAGGGCCTTGTGGATGTAACCATCACAAGGGATAAGATTCCCGTGAAGAGCATTGATGCCGCCTTTATGATACGCCCCGAGGTGGGCTATGTGAGGCTGACGAGTTTTGCACGCACCACTCACACCGAGTTTGTGGAGGCTGTTGAGGGACTCAAAAAACAAGGTATGAAGAGCCTCATTTTCGACCTCAGGGGCAATAGTGGTGGCTACCTGGACCAAGCAATACTGATGACCAACGAGTTCTTGCCCAAGGGTAAACTTATGGTCTACACCGAGGACCGACTCGGAGGACAGCAGAAGGAGTACAGCACGGGCGGTGGCCGACTCACTGAGTTGCCACTCGTGGTGCTGATTGACGAGTATAGCGCATCGAGTAGCGAGATTGTTGCGGGTGCGTTGCAGGACAACGACAGGGGTACTATCGTGGGACGCAGGTCGTTTGGCAAGGGCCTTGTGCAGAGCCAGATACCTTTCACTGACGGCTCGGCCATCAGGCTGACGGTGGCCAAGTACTACACCCCTACGGGCCGTTCTATCCAAAAACCCTTTGTGCGTGGCGAGGGTGGCTACAACGAGGACATCCTCAACCGCTATGAGAGTGGCCAGTTCTTCTCGGCCGACAGCATCCACTTTGCCGACTCACTCCGCTTTACCACCCCCGGAGGTAAGACCGTCTATGGTGGCGGTGGCATTATGCCCGACGTGTTTGTGCCACTCGACACACTCGATATGACCCCCTATTACTATGCAGTAACGGGCTTCAACATCCTCTATCGCTACACACTCGACTATGCCGACAAGCACCGTAGGCAGATAAACAACATCCGCACCTTGGAACAGTTGGAAGCCTTCCTTGCTGCCGACACAAACCTCTTGGAGGACTTTGTGGTCTATGCCGACGAGAAAGGTATTAAACCCAACAGGGAGGAGATTGCCAAGTCGAGGGTGCTGATTGAGTCGCTCCTGAGGGCCTACATCGCACGCAACACCGAGTTGCAAGACAGCGGTTATTTCTCCCAGATATGGCCCGCCGACCCCACCCTACTGAAAGCCTTTGAGATTTTGGGCGTGGAATAGCAGTCCCACCTTTACTCCAACGTGTCAAAATGGCACAAAAGTTGGTTTGGCACACTGTTTGTCCCAATGAGTGTCAGTTAACACAAAAGAACAAAACTAAAAACACGAAAACACTATGAGCGTAAAACCACTTTCGGATAGGGTACTCGTTCTGCCCAATCCCGCAGAGGAGAAGACCGCCGGCGGTCTGTTCATCCCCGACACAGCAAAAGAGAAACCCCTCACCGGCAAAGTTGTGGCCGTAGGCCCCGGCACTGCCGAGGTTAAGATGGAGGTAGCCGAGGGCGACACCGTATTGTATGGTAAGTATGCCGGCACCGAAATCCACATCGACGGCGAGGACTACCTCATTATGAAGCAGTCGGATATTATGGCTATTCTTGCCTAATTCCCAAAGCAGTAATAAGCTGTCGTTTTTTTAACTACTGCATCGCAGATGCACCATAATTTTCAACTTTCAATTTTCAATTTTCAATTCAATTGATACTATGGCAAAAGAGATTAAATATAACGTAGAGGCAAGAGAATTGCTCAAAGAGGGTGTTGATGCCCTTGCAAATGCAGTGAAGGTAACACTCGGCCCCAAAGGTCGCAACGTGATTATTGATAAGAAGTTTGGCGCACCCCATATCACCAAAGATGGCGTGAGTGTGGCCAAAGAGGTGGAGTTGGAGGACAACTTCGCAAACATCGGCGCACAGCTCGTCAAAGATGTGGCCAGCAAAACCAACGACGACGCAGGCGATGGTACCACCACCGCTACCGTGTTGGCACAGGCCATCATCGGTGTGGGTATCAAGAACGTAACCGCAGGTGCCAACCCTATGGACCTCAAAAGGGGTATCGACAAGGCTGTGAATGCAGTGGTTGAGAACATCAAGAGCCAGAGTCAGGTGGTTGGCGACAACCTCGAAAAGGTCGAGCAGGTGGCCACCATCTCCGCCAACAACGACAGCAGCATTGGTAAACTCATCGCCGAGGCTGTGGGTAAGGTGAAGAAAGAGGGCGTGATTACCGTTGAGGAGGCCAAAGGTACCGACACCCACGTTGAGGTGGTTGAGGGTATGCAGTTCGATAGGGGCTACATCTCGGCCTACTTCGTAACCGACACCGAGAAGATGGAGGCTGTATTGGAGAGGCCCTACATCCTCATCACCGACAAGAAAATATCCACCATGAAGGAGATTATGGGTGTGTTGGAGCCCGTGGCACAGAATGGTCGCTCGCTGCTCATCATTGCCGAGGATGTGGATGGCGAGGCACTCAGCGCACTTGTTGTGAACAAACTGCGTGGCACCATCAAGATTGCCGCTGTTAAGGCCCCCGGCTTTGGCGATAGGCGCAAGGAGATGTTGGAGGATATCGCAACCCTCACGGGCGGTACGGTCATCACCGAGGACAAAGGCCTGCGCTTGGATGCCGCAACCGTTGAGATGTTGGGTGTGGCCGACAAGGTAACCATCACCAAGGACAACACCACCATCGTTGATGGCGCAGGTGCCGAGGAGGCCATCGCAGCACGTGTGGCTCAGATTCGCAACCAGATGGAGAGTGCCACCAGCGACTACGACAGGGAGAAGTTGCAGGAGAGGCTTGCCAAATTGGCAGGTGGCGTGGCAGTCCTCTATGTTGGTGCCGCCACCGAGGTGGAGATGAAGGAGAAGAAAGACCGTGTGGACGACGCTTTGGCCGCCACCCGTGCCGCCATTGAGGAGGGTATCATCCCCGGAGGTGGCGTTGCCTACATCCGTGCAGCCGATGCCATTGCCAACCTGAGGGGCGACAACGACGACGAGACCACCGGTATTGCCATCGTACGTAGGGCCATCGAGGAGCCTCTGCGCCAAATCGTAGCCAACGCCGGCGGCGAGGGCTCGGTTGTGGTGAACAAGATTAAAGAGGGCAAAGGCTCGTTTGGTTACAACGCCCGCATCGACAAATATGAAGATATGTTTGAGGCCGGTATTATTGACCCCACCAAGGTTGCAAGGGTTGCGTTGGAGAATGCGGCAAGCATTGCTTCGATGTTCCTCACCACCGAGTGTGTGCTGGCCGAGAAGAAGGAGGAGAACCCCGCACCTGCAATGCCCGCAGGCGGTATGGGATACTAAAATCCGCATAGGAAATTCTGAAACTCGGGTAACGAAAAAGTTACCCGAGTTTTTTTTGCACAAAAAAAATTCGTATATTTGTAGACACACACGAACTAAAACCTATCGGATATGAAACTTCCACGCATCACCCTACTCGGCAAAATCGTCATAGCCATCGCTCTGGGTATTCTCTGCGGCCTTTGGTTTCCGCAGTGGCTCAGCAGAGTCTTTGCCACCTTCAACGGACTCTTTGGCAACTTCCTGAGTTTCATTGTACCGCTGTTGATTCTGGGCCTCATCGTGCCCGGTATCGCAAATGTGGGTAAGGGAGCAGGACGACTGCTGGCCATCACTGCGCTGTTGGCCTATGTGTTCACTCTGTTCAGTGGCTTTTTTGCGTGGGGAACGTGCGAAGCAATCTACCCCTCGCTACTGAAAGGAACAACCCTTGCGGAAGTAGGCGAGGCCGGCGGTGGCTTTGCACCATATTTCACGATTGATATGCCACCCATTTTGAGCGTAATGAGCGCACTTGTGGCAGCATTTGTCATCGGCATTGGGCTCACAATAATCGAGGGCACGACTCTCAAAAAAGCCTTCGACGACTTCGAGAAGATTATCATCAAAACCATTGAGAAGGTCATCATACCTCTGTTACCCCTTTACATCTTCGGCATCTTCCTCTCGATGACCACCAATGGTCAAGTGGTGGGAGTGTTGGGTGTCTTTCTGAAACTTGTGATTGTCATCTTCCTGATGACCGCCGTGCTGCTACTCATTCAGTTCTCCGTTGCGGGTGTCATCACCAAGCGCAACCCACTGAAGATGCTCCGCACAATGATGCCTGCCTACTTCACGGCTTTGGGCACATCGTCGAGCGCAGCCACCATTCCCGTAACCCTCAAACAGACTATCCAGAATAACATCTCGCCCTCCATTGCAGGTTTTGTTGTACCCTTGTGTGCGACCATCCACCTTTCGGGTAGCACACTCAAAATCGTGTCGTGTTCGCTGGCCATAATGATGTTGACGGGAACGATGGTTGACCCCCTAACAATGGTGGGATTTATCTGTATGCTGGGTATCACGATGGTTGCTGCACCCGGCGTTCCTGGCGGAGCGATTATGGCATCGGTGGGTATATTGCAGAGCATTCTCGGTTTTGACCAAACAATGGTCGGTTTGATGATTGCCATCTACATCGCAATGGACTCTTTCGGTACCGCCACCAATGTAACGGGCGACGGAGCCATTGCTGCCATCATCGACAAAATAGCGAAGAAGTAATCGGCTAATGGCTAACGGCTAACGGCTAATGGCATAAAAAAACGGAGAAGCAGTTGCTTCTCCGTTTGGCTCCTCAGCTAGGACTTGAACCTAGGACCCCCTGATTAACAGTCAGGTGCTCTAACCAACTGAGCTACTGAGGAATTTTAATCTGTCTGCTCACGGTGTTTCCCGTTTTGCGAGTGCAAATATATGGCAAATTTTCTTTACTGCAAACAAAATCTGCATATTTTTTCAAAAAAATTTCATTCTGCCCAAGTTTACCCACCTTTTTGTGTTGATTTCTCGCCTAAAATAGATACCTTTGTGTGTTATGAGAAGATTGTTCGTTGCGTTTTTGGCACTCGTGAGTGCGGCAATTGCTGTGGCTCAACCGGCCGACACCACCGCCACGTCGCTCGTGTTCGAGGAGGTGGAGTGGAATTTTGGACGCATCGAAGAGGATGGTGGTAAGGTGAGCCACACGTTCGGCTACACCAACACAGCCCCCCACCCCGTATCAATCGAAAGGGTATACACCTCGTGCGGATGCACCACGGGCGACTATTCTCGCAGGCCGCTGAAAGCAGGAGCCTCGGAGCAGTTCACCGTAACCTTCGACCCCGACGGCCGCCCAGGCAGGTTCGACAAGCGCATCACCATTGTCTATGACCAAGGGCGTGGGCGCACCATCCTGCGTATCAAAGGAGTGGTCAAGGGGCGCAAGCGTTCCGAAGAGGACATTTACCCCTATGCTCTCGGTAGTGGAGTGAGGGTCGACGCTACCTACAAAGCCTTTGGCAATGTGGGGCAAGGCAGCTCGAAGAGTATGACCATAGCACTTGTGAACACCTCCGACGAGGGAGTACGCATTGAGCCCTTGTGGGAGGAGCGCAGCGGACTGTTGGAGCTATTCCTACCCAACACACTCGCCCCAAAAGAGGTAGCGCTGGCAACAGCGACCTATGTACTCTCGGAGGAGGAGCCTCACTATGGGCTATTGAGGGATAAGGTGGGCATTTTGATAAACGGCGCCAAGAGTGAGACGTTTTTCACCACCACAGCATTTGGCGTGGACCACTTCGAGAAGAGTGCAACCCGCAAGCCACGGGCGGTAATTGAGCCTTCGTGGTATGACTTTGGGGAGGTTGAGGTGCCGAGCGTGCAACGATGTGTGATAAGAATCACCAACGATGGAACGGCCCCGCTGGTGGTGAGGAGCGTTACTCCGCGTGAGGGTACTACCATAGGATTGACGGATGGCACGACCATCGCACCGAGTGAAACGTTGACGGTGGAGGTTGAGTTGGAAGTGCCAGCGGGCACCTACGACACACTCTTTGGTGGCGGAATGATTGTGATGAACGACCCCGCACGCCCTGTAAGGGAGTTGCGCTTCGGAGCAACAGTAAAGAAAAAATGATTTTTTCTGTCGAACGTCGATAGTTAAATGTCAATAGTTGCGGCCTCTGGCCAAACAAATTGTCGTTGGACGTTAGACGTTAGACGTTAGACAATAACTATATGTACCAGATTTTAAGAAAAGAGAAACTTGCGGAGAACATCTACCTGATGGACATCCAAGCACCGAGGGTTGCCAAGTCGGCACACCCCGGACAGTTCGTCATCGTCAGGGCAACCAAAGAGGGCGAGCGCATCCCCTTGACCATCTCCGACTACGACACCGAGCGTGGTAGTGTGCAGATTGTTGTACAAACACTCGGCGTTTCCACCCTCAAATTGTGCGAGATTGCCGAGGGCGACTACATTGAGGACTTTGCCGGTCCTCTGGGAAGACCTTCGGACTTCGTCTATGAGAACATCGAGGAACTCAAAGGTAAGAGGCTCCTCTTCATTGCAGGTGGTGTGGGCACTGCACCTGTCTATCCACAGGTTAAGTGGCTGCACGAGCACGGTGTGGAGGCCGATGTGATTATTGGTGCCAAGACCAAAGATATTCTCATCCTTACGGACGAGATGAGGGCTGTGGCAACGAACCTCTACATCGCCACCGACGATGGCTCGGAGGGCTTCAAGGGACTCGTTACGGCCTGCTTGGAAGACCTCGTGCAGAACAAGGGCAAACACTACGACACGGTCATCACCATCGGCCCGATGATTATGATGAAGTTTGTGGCACTCACCACCAAGAAGCTCGGCATCCCCACCATCGCATCGCTCAACTCGCTGATGGTTGATGGTACGGGTATGTGTGGAGCGTGCAGGGTAAGTGTGGGTGGCAAGACCAAGTTCACCTGTGTGGATGGCCCCGAGTTTGACGCTCACGAGGTGGATTTCGACGAGGCTATGCGCCGTAGTGGCCAGTATCGCACCGAGGAGCAACGCCGCTTGGAGCGTTACAAAGACCACAAGTGCCGCATCGGTTTGGATAAGTAGTAACGATATTAAGCATAAGATATATGGCAAACATCATATCACGAACTCCCGTAAGGGAGCAGGACCCCACCCAGCGTGCCGCCAACTTTGAGGAGGTGTGCTATGGCTTCAACCTCGAAGAGGCACAAAGGGAGGCGAGCCGTTGCCTCCACTGCCGCAACCCACGTTGCGTTAAGGCGTGCCCTGTGGGTATCCAAATCCCCCACTTCATCGCTGCCATAGCCGAGGGCGACCTCGCAATGGCCGCAAACATCATCGCCGAGGACTCCCTGCTTCCCTCCATTTGCGGCAGGGTGTGTCCACAAGAGAGCCAATGTGAGGGCTCGTGCATTGTGGGCATCAAGAATGAGCCGGTGGCTATCGGCAAACTCGAAAGGTTTGTGGGCGATTGGCAGTTGGAGCACGGAGCTAAAGAGGCTGTGGAGATTGAGAAGAATGGCAAGAAGGTGGCCGTGGTGGGCAGTGGCCCCGCAGGTCTTGCTTGTGCTGCCGACTTGGCAAAGTGGGGCTATGAGGTAACCGTCTTTGAGGCTCTGCACCGCTTGGGTGGTGTATTGAGCTATGGTATCCCCGAATTCCGCCTGCCCAAAGAGCGCATCGTGGAGAGGGAGATAGAGAAGGTCGCAAGGCTCGGAGTGAAGTTTGAGAAGAACATCATCGTGGGCCGCACCGTAACCATCGACAGCCTGATGGACGAGGAGGGCTTCGACGCTGTGTTTATCGGCTCGGGTGCAGGCCTGCCGAAGTTTATGGGCATCGAGGGCGAGAACCTCAACGGAGTATTCTCGGCCAACGAATTCCTCACCCGCATCAACCTTATGGGTGCCTACGACCCTGACCGCTTTGACACCCCCGTAAGGAGGGGTGATAAGGTTGCCGTAGTGGGTGGTGGCAACGTGGCGATGGACGCCGTGAGGTCGGCCAAGAGGCTCGGAGCCGACGCCTACATCATCTACCGTCGCTCGGAGGCAGAGTTGCCCGCACGTGTGGAGGAGGTACACCACGCCAAGGAGGAGGGTGTGCAGTTTGCAATGCTCACCAACCCCGTGGCCGTAGTGGGCGACGAGAAGGGGTGGGTTAAGGCCCTCAGGTGTGTGCGTATGGAGTTGGGCGAGCCCGACGAGAGTGGCCGCAGGTCGCCCGTTGTCGTTGAGGGCTCAGAGTTCGACTTGGAGTGCGACACCGTGATTATGGCACTTGGCACCTCACCTAACCCACTGATTGCATCCACCACCGAGGGCTTGGAGCGCAACCGTAGGGGTTGCCTTGTGGCCACCGAGGAGGGCGCAACCACACGAGAGGGTGTGTTTGCGGGCGGCGATGCCGTTACGGGTGCTGCCACCGTAATCCTCGCAATGGGCGCAGGACGTAAGGCTGCAAAGGCCATACACGACTATATAAAGTCAACCGTCGACCGTCAACCGTCGACCGACAAAGAGTAAACAGTAACAGATAACTGACAACTAATAAAATTGAAAAACTATGGTACTTTCTAATCTCAACAATCGTAAAGAGTTGGAGAAACTCAACCCCCTGTTCAAGACCCTCTTCGAGTGGCTCGAAACACACAATATGGCCGAACTCCCATTGGGCCGCTACGACATCTTGGGTGATACCCTCTATGTGAACAACGCCTGCCCCAAAGTGGGTACCAAAGAGGAGATGCCCTTGGAGGCTCACCGCAAATATATCGACGTGCAGGTTATCCTCGAAGGCAAGGAGACTATGGGTTGGAAACCCCTCGAAGAGATTGAGCACTGGACTACCGAGTACAACGAGGTGAAGGACGTTATCTTCTCGGACGAGAAGCCCGAGAACTACGTTACCCTCAAACCCGGACAGGTGGCAATCTTCTGGCCCGAGGACGGACACGCTCCCGGTATTGCCGATGCTCCCGTGAGGAAATTCATCGCAAAGGTTCTCGCCTAATTTAGAAATAGAGTTATGGCAGTGAAACTGAAACCCATTGCTCCCGAGCAACTCACACACAACCCTTTCAAGCTGATTGGCGAGAGGTGGACCCTCATCACCGCAGGCAACAAAGAGAGCTTCAACACAATGACTGCAAGTTGGGGTGGCTTTGGTGTGCTGTGGGGTAAACCCGTGGTTTACATCTTCATCCGCCCACAGCGTCATACGTTGGGCTTTGTGCAGCGTGAGAGCCACTTTACCCTCTCGTTCTTTGGCGAGGAGCACCGCCCTGCGCTACAACTGCTCGGCTCACGTTCGGGCCGTGATGGCGACAAGGTGGCAGAGTCGGGACTCACTCCCGTGTTTACCGAGATGGGCAACCCCACCTTTGAGGAGGCAACCCTCGTTATGGAGTGCCGCAAACTCTTCGACGGCACCTTCAAGCCCGAGGACTTTGTGGACAAAGGGCTCATCAGCGAACTCTACCCCAAGGGTGATTTTCACCACGTCTTTGTGGGCGAAATCGTTGGCTGCTGGGAGGAAGACAACGAGTAAATAGTAATTAGTAAATATTATTTAGGGTCTTGGGTAACGAATTCGTTACCCAAGATTTTTTTTGCGCAAGAAGGGCAAGAAGGAAATGTACGGAGGTTGAGGAATTGCAAGTGCCTTATCCCTAATCTCCCTAACGGCTAACAGCTAACAGCTAAAAGCTTTGACGGTCGTCAATTTTTATTTTATGGTTCCCGAGCCAATGAGTTCATCTCCATCGTACCAAGCGGCAAATTGGCCTGCGGTGATACCCCTCTGTGGCTCGTCGAAGAGCAGGTAGGCTCCCTCCTCACACATATAGAGGGTGGCATCTTGAAGCGGTTGGCGGTAGCGGATGCGAGCCTTATAGCGGCGTGGAGCATCGCCCACCGCCATTCTCAAATCTTCCCTCACCCAATGTATCTCCTCGGGTGCAATGTGCAACGCACGGCGCATAAGTCCGGGGTGGTTGTGACCCTGACCAACATAGACAATGTTACGTTCCACGTCGGTAGCGATGACAAACAGAGGTAGTGCCGTACCGCCAACACCCAAGCCGTGGCGTTGGCCTATGGTGTAGAAGTGTGCTCCACCGTGAGTGCCCACCTTGCGCCCATTGGCCGGCTCATAGGTGTAGGGCAGAGCAAGCGTGGCAAGGTCGAGCCTCTCGGCCAACCCAATCTCCTCACGCTCCGAACGATAGCCCTCCCAATCGGCTGCAATCTCCACAATACGTCCTTTGCGCGAGCGCAGTTTCTGTTGGAGGAACACGGGCAAATCGACCTTGCCCACAAAGCAGATACCCTGCGAGTCCTTCCTCTTGGCCGTAGCAAGGTGTCGCTCGGTGGCAATCTCCCTCACCTGCGGTTTGAGCATATCGCCCACGGGAAAGAGTGCGCGCGAGAGTTGCTCTTGGGATAGTTGGCACAGAAAATAGCTTTGGTCCTTATTACCATCGGAGCCTGCCAGCAGTCGGTGTGTACCATCAGCGCAGTGTTCCACGCGGCAGTAGTGGCCCGTAGCCACCCAATCGGCGCCCAATTTGAGGGCCTCTTTGAGGAACACGTCAAACTTTATCTCCCTGTTACACAGCACATCGGGATTAGGAGTGCGTCCCTTTTCGTACTCGGAGAACATATAGTCCACAACCCTCTCCCTATACTGCTCGCTCAGGTCGACCATACGAAACGGAATGTCGAGCCTCTTGGCCACCAGCTCGGCAAAGAGCCTATCGTCCTCCCAGGGGCACTCGCCACTGAGTGTACCAACTGTGTCGTGCCAATTGACCATAAAGAGTCCCACCACATCATAGCCCTGCTCCTTCAAGAGCCACGCAGCCACCGATGAATCAACACCTCCGGAGAGTCCGACAACCACACGTTCCTTCTTCTGTTCCATCCGTTTTCGTTATTCTTTGGCACAAAGGTACACAAAAAAGCCGACTTGCAAATCGCAAGTCGGCTCTCACCACACACATATATTAAACTTTCAGTCGTAGAAAGTCGAAAATTGTTCTTCCGATGCTCATTACAAGCTATAAGGTACGGGCGCAAGGTTTGCCACATTGTCCACAATCTCGCCGGCATTGTTCCACCACTTATAGCGGAACACCACCATCAAGTCGTGAGTGGTCTTGTGTCCATATCTTTCGAGCAGTTCGTTGCTCAGCTTAAAGGAAGCCCATTGGTAGGAGTAGCTACTCATATCGGAAGGCTGTTTACTCACATCCTTACCCTTGTGGGTGATTTGCAACACAAGAGTATTGTCGGTAGAGGCACCTTCGGAGTCGTCATACAAAAGTTCAAACTCAAAATCAACACCCTCGGAATCCATTGTTACATAGGCCATCTGGACGTTGATATACCCACCACTGATTGCTGCCTGCACTGGGTTTACGGGTGTCTTGCCAAGTTCGGCGCGCTCCTCTTCGTTGAGCAACGAAAGCGGCTCTATGTCGGTAACCACCAAGGGGTAGAATTCATTGATGCGGATGTTTATACTATTCTGTTCATCGGCATTGCGTTTCAGCACCGAATAGTTGAAACACACCCTCCTTTTATTGTTGTTTTCCAACTCGCCAACAGCAATATTAGCCACCTCCACAATGTTGAGCACTTCGCCATAGTCGCCCTTAATGATACGTGTTGTAGGGTCCAAGTCACCCAACGAAACATAGCGATTTTGGCTCTCGTCCACTTCGAGCCAATCCGAACAAGCCACAGCACCAAAAGCCACAGCGGTCAAAAGTGCAATTTTGCAAATAATTTTCTTCATCGTTTCTATCATTGTTTTTTAATCATATCTCTCTTCTCACTAACGGAACGTAAACCTCACACCAAGCCTACACGTCAGGCTCAACGGATTCTCCGTGCGGTAGTTGTCGGGGTGCTGTGCAAACGACTGCCAATAGGAGACTCCTGCTTCGCCATAGAGTCCCACGCCACCCCAAAGCATATAGTTAACACCTGCAGCTGCGTCCAGCGACAACTGCAAACCGGAGGTATTAAGGTTGGCTGCATAGTCCCTCTTGTTGTCCACCAGATAGGTATCCTTTGCGCTCACACAATGCTCAAAGGTTGCGCCCAGCTTACCATACAATCCCCACCTATCCAAACCCGCAAAGCGGAACGAAACACCCAAGGGGACACCCAAGTAGTGCATATCTCGTTTGCAGACATAGTTACTCATCTGCCCCTCGTTGTCGCTACGGGAGTAGAGATGAGTATAAACAAGGCCCGTTTCCAAAGCCACCCAGTCGGCCAGCGCATAGCTTGCCGTAAGGCCCACCGACACAGGCATATAGTGTTTGAGCTGATTGTTCCTCTGGGGTGCCTTGAAGACATTGGAGCCCGACAAGCCCGCATCACCATAGGGAAGGCTGTGCTCATTGACAACCATCGAGCCGCTCGCAATATTGCGGAGAATCATATCGCCCTGATTGAAGCCCACATTGGCAGCATAGAGCGACACCTCCGTCGGATGCGAAAGTCCAAGCCTGCGAGGTTCCTCATCGAGGCCCAATATTGCTCTCCAATAGGCCTCAATCTCCTCGTCGCTCTTGCGAGGTTGTTTGACGCGGGTGGATTTATAGGAGGAGGTGCGCTGTTTTTGTGGAGCGCTCTCCTCGACCTTCTGTTCGGAAGTGGAGTGTTGTTCCTCCGCCTCTACTATGGCCACTGCCACGATGGCGTCGTTGGCCACCGTTGCCACCCTCTTAACATCGGTCTTGGGGGCAGACACTTTGGCCACAATATCCTCAACAGTAGCTTCCTGCGCCACCAACTCCACAATGGGAGTGGTTTGAATTGTGGCCTCCACGCTCTCCGCCAAAAGCACCTCTTGGGAAGCACCGTTATTCCTACCGACAAACAGCACCACACCAAACAAAACCACCGCAGCAGCCACCGCCGAGAGGGCCCACCTCACTGCCGGTCTGCGCCACAAGGATATCTTCATGGCCGTTTGTGTAGCCATCGGCACATCGAGAAGGGTTGCCTCGATGCGGTCGAACAGCCCCTCGGAAGGCTCCTCTCGGAACTCTCCAAGTCGCTCCATAAGAAGCTGTTCAAATTTATCACGCTTATCCTTCTCCATTGTTCTGTTTGTTCTTCTTCGTTATTCCAAGTCTTTCGGCCAATCGCGCCTTGGCCCTGATGTATTGCGAGCGACTTGTAACCTCGCTAATGCCCAACATTTGACCAATCTCGGCGTGGGTGTATCCCTCAACTGCATAGAGGTTTAGCACCGTTCTATATCCGTCGGGCAGTTCGTCGATGGCCCGTTTGAGTTCCTCGGTCGAGAGCCGTTCCAGAGCCTGCGGTTGCACCCCCTCTATCTTGTTGGGTGGCAAATCGCCAATGTCCACATCGGCTCCGAGGTTGGACTTCCTACGCAAAAACGAGAGTGCTGCATTCACAAATATGCGCCTGCACCAAGCATCAAAAGGGCCCTCGCCTCTCCATTCGCCAATCTTGGTATAGAGCACCACAAAACCATCGTGCAGGATATCCTCGGCGGCAGCTCGCTCACTCACATACCTCCTCACCACGCCAAACATCAGTGGGGCGTAGTGCTGGTAGAGTGCCCTACGAGCATCGTTGTCGCCTCTGCGACAACCCTCTATTATTTGCTCCTGTGTCAATGTTTTGTGTCATCTATTGTGTATGATGCACAGAGCCCACAAAAAGTTGCATCACACGATTGAAAAAAAGTCTAACGTCGGCCGTCAAAGCTGTTAGCTGTTAGCCGTTAGCTGTTAGGGAGATTAGGGAGTTTAGGGAATTTAGGGATAAGGCACTTGCAATTCCTCAACCTCCCTACCTTCCCATTCTGCCCTTTCTGCCCTTTCTGCTCTTCCTATCCATCCTTTTTTCACGGGTATCTTTTTTATTACCCGAGAGGTGAAGGTGAATTTTCAATTTTCCTTTTTTATAACAAACTCTATCTCCTTGAAAAGATAGGGTTTAACAAAGCCCCCATCCTCGTGCTCCACAATCAGCTCTCCCGTGGGGCGTACATCCCTGATTGTTCCTCGGAATTGTTTGCCATCGGGAAGCGCATAGGTGGAGGGCTTATTTAGGCGGTAGAGTCGAGCGAGATAGTCGGTCTGTACGCTATCAGGAGCGTTCTTCAACTGCTCAAACCTACGCTCCAACGCCTCATAGAGGTCGCCAAAAACATCGTTCGTGCCCCTCCTCTCGCCCGTAAGCAGGGCAATGGATGTGGGGTTGGGTATGCTCTCATCCCACTCGGTCTGATTGACATTCAGGCCAATGCCCACAATGGTACGAGCCAACCTGCCGGCAATACCGAGGTCGTGTTCGATGAGTATGCCACAAATCTTCTTGTGGCCCACATAGATATCGTTTGGCCACTTGATGGTGGCCTCAATGCCATAGCCGGCAAGGGTGTCCACAAGCGCAAGGGCCACTGCCTCGGAGAGCAAAAACTGCTCTCGGGCGGCCAAAAAATCGGCCTCCCACACCAGCGAGAAGGTCAAATTCTCGCCCGCCTTGCTACTCCAAGTGTTACCCCTCTGTCCCCTGCCTGCGGTCTGCTCCACCGCCACCACAGCATCGCCGTGTGCATAGCAGGGGTTCTTGCACTCGGCATTGGTGGAGCCCATCTGTTTGAATACAAAGACTGCCATTGTTCAAATTGAAAATGGAAAATTGAAAATTGAAAAATTCCTCTGCTCCCTAACCTTCCTAACACTCCCTAACCTCTCGGGTATTAAAAAAGATACCCGAGAAAAGGGGTGGGAACATTTTGAATTGTCGGTCGACGGTTGACGGTTGTCGGTTGTCGGTTGTCGGTCGACGGTCGACGGTCGACGGTCGACGGTTGACGTTATACCGACACGCCAAACTCGC
This sequence comes from Tidjanibacter sp., assembly GCA_045132795.1. GTDB lineage: Bacteria > Bacteroidota > Bacteroidia > Bacteroidales > Rikenellaceae > Tidjanibacter. The sequence continues at coordinate 17,825 of JBGUSZ010000073.1, forward strand.
GGAGTGCGTCGTTCAGGGAGGTCTTCTTGTCGGTGCTCTCCTTGCGCTGTCCGATGATGAGTGCACAGGTTACCTGATACTCTCCTGCGGGGTACTTACGAGTGTAGCTACCTGGGATAACCACCGAACGAGGAGGAACATAGCCCTTATACTCCACGGGCTCGGGACCCGTAACGTCAATAATCTTTGTGGAGGCCGTAATCACGGTGTTGGCACCCAGCACAGCCTCGCGGCCGATGTGTGCGCCCTCAACTACAATACACCTCGACCCGAGGAAGCAGTTGTCCTCAACAATCACGGGTGCAGCCTGCACAGGCTCCAACACACCGCCGATACCGACACCACCACTCAGGTGTACACCCTTACCAATCTGGGCACACGAGCCAACCGTGGCCCAAGTATCCACCATCGTGCCACTATCCACATAGGCACCGATGTTGACATAGGAGGGCATCATAATAACACCCTTTGCCAGATAGGCACCATAGCGAGCCACAGCGTGGGGCACCACCCTCACGCCAAGTTCCTTGTAGTTGTGTTTCAGGGGTAGTTTATCGTAGAATTCGAGGTCGCCTGCGTGTGAAGTTGTCATCTCGTGGGTGGGGAAATAGAGAATAACAGCCTTCTTAACCCACTCGTTCACCTGCCAAGTGCCGTCCTCCTTCGGCTCGGCCACTCGCAATTCGCCCTTGTCGAGCAGTGCAACCACCTGTTCGATAGTGTCCAAAATCTCGGGTTCGTGGAGAAGAGTTGCATCCTCCCACGCACGTTCAATCCTATTTTTCAGTTCAGTGTACATAACGCCTAAAATTAATATATTGTGCAAATATGCAAAAAATAGACGGGATTACCGCCCCTGATTCTGACCTTTTTCAAAATTGTACTATATTTGTAGCCTATTAAGGGAGAAAAACCATTTTTTATGAACAAAGAGAAAGCAATTTCAATGCCTTTGGAGGGCGTAAAACGCCTCGATATGGCCCGCAAGCCACGCAAGATTTCGTGGTGGTTGCGCCCCGTAATGTGGATCGCATCGTTCCCCGTAACCTGGCTCCACCGTACACACATCAAAAAAATCGGTATGGAGGGAGTAAAAAGGCCCTACCTGCTGCTGTGTAACCACAACGCCTTCTACGACTTTATGGTCGCAGTGAAGGCTACCTTCCCCAACCACGCCTACTACATCGTAGCCATCGACGGCTTTGTGGGTATTGGTGGTCTGTTGTCGTGGTTGATGGCGAGGGTTGGATGTATCCCCAAACGTAAGTTCACCAACGACACCCGCCTTGTACGCCAGCTTCGTGGTGTGGCCGACCGCAAGAAAATCGTGGCCTTCTATCCCGAAGCACGCTACTCATTGTGCGGCACCAACGCCATCCTTCCCCCTTCGTTGGGTAAGCTTGTCAAGTTGCTCAAAATGCCCGTTGTAACCCTCATCACACAGGGTAACCACATCAACTCGCCCTTCTGGCACACCGGCGACAGGCTTATCAAGACCACCGCAACGATGAAGAAAATCCTCGACGTGGAGGAGATTGAGAAGATGGACTACAACCAGATTATGGAGGTCATCGACAGGGAGTTTGTCTATGACGACTTCGCTTGGCAGAGGGACAACCAAATCCGTATGGTCAAGAAAAACCGTGCCGAGGGACTTCACCACGTTCTCTACCAGTGCCCCCACTGTGGCAAGGAGTATCGTATGACATCGGAGGGTGCCGAGGTGTGGTGTAAGGAGTGTGGCCACCGCTGGTATATGAACGAGTATGGTCAGTTGGAAGCTACCGAGGGCGAAACATACTTCTCGCACATCCCCGATTGGTATGAGTGGGAGAGGGAGAATGTGCGCAAGGAGGTAGAGGCCGGCACCTACGGTATCAAGGTTAAGTCCGACGTGCGCTCGCTGCCCAACCCCAAGAGGTTTATCGATGTGGGCGAGGGAATGTTCACCCACGATATGACCGGTTTCCACCTCGTGGGCGAGTTTGACGGCGTGCAGTATGAGATGCAAATCCCTGCACAGGCCCGCTACTCGATTCACATCGAGTATGACTTCCGCAAGTGGCACCGTGATTGTATCGACCTGAGCACCCTCACGGACACAATGTTTGTATTCCCCCAGGGCGAGGACTTCTCCGTAACGAAGATGTCGCTTGCTTGTGAGGAGATGTACAAACTATACAACAAACAGAGCGAAAACAAAAGCGAATAAATGAAAATCTACAAATTTGGTGGAGCTTCCGTTAAGGAGGCCGCAGGTGTGAGAAATCTCGCAAACATTGCACGACAGACCGAGGGCAAACTATTTATCGTGGTGTCGGCTATGGGCAAGACAACCAATGCGTTGGAGAAAATCGTGGACGCCTTTTGGGGTGGTCGCACGGGCGAAGCTGTGGTGGCAATGCAGGCTGTGGTGGACTACCATGCAGGCATCCTTGCCGACCTGTGGGGCGAGCCTCACCTGCCACAAAGGGTGAGGGGCTTCTATGAGGAGTTGGAGGAGATTATCACCATCGCCAACCCCGCAAGCAAGAGCTATGAGGAGTGGTACGACCGCATCGTCAGCTTCGGCGAGCTTATCTCCACCGCCATCGTGAGCGACTATCTCAACTACGACGGCATCGGCTGCGAGTGGCTCGATATGAGGCGTATGTTCCTTACGACCAATCGCTTCCGCGATGCGAATATCGACATCGAAGCATCCACCCCCCGATTGCAGAGGGCGGTGGAGTTGGCCGGTGAGCGCATCGTCGTAGGTCAGGGTTTCATTGGTGCCACCGAGCAGGGTGCAACCACCACCATTGGTCGTGAGGGCTCCGACTACTCGGCAGCCGTGGCGGGCTACATCCTCGATGCCGAGAGTGTGTCGATTTGGAAGGACGTGGAGGGTATTCTCAATGGCGACCCCAAGATTTTCGACAACGTAACCTACATCCCCGAACTCACCTACCTCGATGCTATCGAGTTGGCATACAGCGGCGCACAGATTATCCACCCCAAGACTATCAAGCCGCTCCAAAACAAGAATATTCCACTCTATGTGAGGTGCTTTGTCAACCCCTCGCTGCCGGGTAGTGTCATCAAGGAGAGTATCTCCAAACCCATCGATGTACCCATCCTTATCCTGAAAAAGAACCAAACGCTCCTCTCTATCAAACCCAAGGACTACTCGTTTATCTTGGAGGAGCGTATGGCGGAGATTTTCGCCACGATGGAGAAACGCAGGGCAAAGGTACACTTGGTGCAGAACTCGGCAATCAGTATGGCTCTGTGTATCGACTCCTCACGCTATCTGACGGAAATTGTTGACGACCTCCACGAGAAGGGCTTTGAGGTTAAGTACAATACGGATATGGAGTTGCTGACCATTCGTGGCTACAAGGCCGAGGATATCCACAAGTTTGCCGAGGACGAGAGTGTCTATATGACCCAGCGTTCCCGCAAGGTGGTGCGCATCCTCAAAAAGGGCAACTAAACACCATAGGTTGCGCGGCCCCACCTATGGGGCAAGCAGCAAAAAAGGCAGAGAGCGAAAACTCTCTGCCTTTTGTTTTGTGTGGCCCAAGGCCGTGTATTGGTCCCTCGCTCTACTGCTGTCGCATAAAGAGAGTGTTGAAGGGTTGTGCGGGCAGGCCGTTGCCACCGTGCAAATTGTGGCCCGACTCTTCGTCCCAACCGAAAGAGACATCCACCACCCTTGAAGCCTTTACCCTTGTGCAGGTCAACACTATCTTTGTGGGGCTGATAATCTTGGCCTCCGCAGGGAAGAAACGCCCATCGGCCCCTGCCAGGCAGAAGAAGGTAACTGCCGAGGAGGAATCGGAGGTTTTCAGCCCACCACTCACATTGTCGAACTCCACAACCACCCGGTCGCCCTCGATGGTGTATCCCTTAAACACAGGGCCTTCCGGCTCAATATTCTCAAAACCATAGCTCCTTGCAAGGGCCATTTTTGCCAAACGACTACCCACAATCCATTTGTAGGGAGGGTGTATTTCGGACACGTCATCCACGAGGTCAAAGGTTGACACCATACCCGTATGGGGTTGCGCAAGAGCCCTCTTTTGGGCCTCCCAGAAGAGAGGAAGTGTTGCCCAAGTGCAAGGTATTGCAAGATTTCGCCTGTTGGAGTAGGCATAAGGGGCAAGTTGCACATAGTAGAATGGCATCTGCTCGTCGCCCCACACCTCACGCCACGCATCCACCATCAACATCTGCTTGTCGGCATAGATGTCTGTGTCGCCCGTCATAAGATTCTGCTCGCCATTGTACCACAAGAAACCACGCAGGGTGTAAGGCACCATTGGGGCGATAAGGTGGTCATAACGCCAAGCCACCTT